>CAJWVY010000006.1 GCA_913048135.1 uncultured Verrucomicrobiales bacterium | reverse complement strand
GAGCCGGAGCCGGAGATGCTGCGAATGGCTGAATTGACCGCCCCGATGCTTCCGGCTGATCGACCGCGGTACGCTATGGGATTGGGCACGCCCGTGCAACTGGTGGAACTGGTGGCGCGCGGAGTGGATATGTTTGATTGTGTACTGCCCACGCGCCTGGCACGCAACGGAACGGCGTTTACTTTCGGAGGCGCAATTTCTCTCAAAGGGGCAGCTTATCGAGAGGATTTTGGACCTATTGAAGATGGCTGCGATTGCTTTACTTGCCAGAATCACACACGGGCTTACCTTCGCCATTTGCTGAATGTGGACGAGATTTTAGGGCTTCGCCTGCTTACCATCCATAATCTCCGGTGTTATCTGCGTCTTATGGAAGTGGTGCGCGGCCATTTGAAGGCAGGCACTTTTGGTGAATTCCGAGCGGCATTTCACGCTAATTACCGCGTAACCAGTCGGGTTGAGGAACAGCGAAAAAACGCCCAAAAATAAGCTAAATGCTTGCCAAAGGGCTTTTTCTCCATAGGATTTGCCGTCTTTGACTTTTTGACCATGGACAGTTCTTTAATTGATTTGATGTTTGCGATGGCGCCACCTCCGGGCGATGGCCAACAAGGGGGCGGAGCTCAATGGATTTCCTGCCTAATGCCGGTCGCGTTTCTGGGTATTTTTTATGCTCTCCTGATACGCCCGCAGCAGAAGCAACAAAAGGAACACGAGAAACTTGTTTCCGAGCTCAAGAGCGGCGATCGCGTCGTGGCTGCCGGCATGGTTGGCACCATCATCACGGTGAAAGATGATTCTGTGACCCTGCGCACCGGTGAATCTAAGATTGAAGTTGTACGCACTTCTGTTGAGCGCGTGATCACTGAGGGCGAGGAGCGCGCCTCTCTTGATCTCAATAAAAAATAACAACCAGATTTTCTTCATGCAGAAACAACCCACATTCGGCCGCTTCCTGCTCGTTGCAATCCTCGCGGTCTGGACGTTGAGCGAATGGTATCCGCCGCAAGGCAAAAACATGATCGAGGTCTTCGATCAAACCGCCCAAGTCAATCAGGACACCATCGTCGCTGATCTCAAAGAGGCCAGTAAAGATCTTCGCGGGGGAGATGAGCTTTCCTTGGAAACATGGATGACCGCCGTCGGTGATGTTGATTTACGAGAGATTTTCCCAGGACAAACTAATGGCATTCTCAAAGAGCTTAAGATTGAAAAAGAGGCTTGGATCACGCCATCAGAGGAACAACAGGCGCAAATAAACCGTGAGATTCTTGCCCGTATCCAAAAGGATTCGGTTGGAAAAGTGAAGCTCGGCCTCGACTTAAGAGGCGGCACGCAATTCGTCGTGCAAGTTAAGCCGAAGCTTGATGAGAAAGGGGAGCCGCTTTCCATTGACGAGAGCCAGCTGACACAGGCCATGGAGATCATGAGGCGGCGTGTTGACAAGTTCGGTGTTGCTGAGCCCATGATCCAAACTGCTGGTGAAGACAAAATCATCATACAAGTCCCAGGCCTTTCTCAGGCAGACCGCGATGACGCCCGCCAAACCATTTCGCAGGTGGCTAAACTGGAGTTTCGCCTGACTCACCCAGAAAGCGATGCGCTCGTAACAAGGCAGGAGGAATTCGTGCCAGGCGCGGAGCTGATGTCTTATGACCTAGACGGTCGCAAAGTGAGCCATTTCGTCTTGAAGGATGTGGCCATGGCTGGCAGTCACATTAAACGAGCCAGTGCTCGCCGCAACGACCTCACTGGAACGCCTGAAATTCACTTCACTCTGGATGCGTTGGGCGCCAATAAATTTGCTAAAGTAACCGAGACGCATGTAGCCAGTGGAGCGGACCCGCGACTGCTTTGCATCGTGCTTGATGGCGAACTCATTTCGGCGCCCTCGATTAACAGTCGGATTCATTCCCGAGGCCAAATAACCGGCAGCTTTACCGATGAGGAAGCCACTATGCTGGCAAACTCTCTGGAGAATCCGCTGGAAAACGAAGTGGCCATCATCGAGGAACGCGACGTGGCTCCATCGCTCGGGCGGGACTCCATTCGTAAAGGCTACAAGGCCGCGCTCTGGGGCTTGATCGGGGTGGCCATATTCATGGTCATCTATTATTTGCTGAGCGGTGTGCTGGCCAACTTCGCGTTGGCTCTTAACATCGTCATGATCCTTGGCATCCTGTGTTGGTTTGATGCCACGCTCACGTTGCCGGGCATTGCCGGTGTGGTGCTCACAATCGGCATGGCGGTGGATGCCAACGTGCTGATCTTTGAGCGCATTCGGGAGGAACTGCGCGTGGGTAAATCCGTACGGGGCGCTATTGCCTCCGGTTATGACAAAGCCTTCGGGACCATCTTTGATGCCAATATCACCACACTGATTGCCTCGATCATTCTGATCTACATGGGCAAAGGCCCGGTGAAAGGATTTGGTGTGACACTGACAATCGGTATCCTGACCAGCATGTTCACTGCGCTGGTGGCCACGCGTTTGGTGTTCGATCTTCTGGCCAACGCCAAGGTTATCGGCAGCGACGAATCCAAGCGCATGCTTCACCTGCGCCCTTCGGCTGGTTTGCCGGAGTTTGATTTCCTGAAATACGCTAAGCCCGCGTTCATCGCTTCGTGGATTTTGGTGGTCATTGGATTTGGTTACGGCCTCTCGAAAGGTAAAGACAGCATGCTCGGTGTAGACTTCGCCGGAGGTTATAGCATGGTCATGAAATTTGAGCAGGAACAAGCCGGTCAAATCAATCAGGCTATCGATTCCGGTAGTCTGCGGGAAAACCTTGTATTAGACACCGGCATTGACGGCGGCCAGATCCAAGCCGAGCTGCAGGCCGAGGCGGCCACCGGCGAGCAACGATTGCGCGTGGATTTCCCTTATGACGCAGACGCAAAGAGAGTGGAAGGAGCCCTCAAGACGCTGTTTGCGGAAGCCAGTCTGGAGCGGATCCAGCTTGATAAAGTCGGCCCCAGTGTTAGTGGCGAGATCCAAAAGTCCGCCTTTATCGCGGTTGTGCTGGCCTTATTTGGCATCCTTGTTTACGTGGCATTTCGCTATGAATACTCTTTTGCAGTGGCGGCGGTAGTAGCCATTCTGCACGATGTGGCGATGACCGGTGGTTTGTTTTTCCTATCTGGGCGCGAACTAAACGCTCCAATTGTGGCGGCGGCCTTGACGATCATTGGTTTCTCCATCAATGACACGATCGTGATCTTTGACCGCATCCGGGAAAACCTTCGTATGGGCACACGAGGCTCATTTAAGGATGTGATGAACACGGCCCTTAACCAGACGTTGAGTCGGACAATTATTACTTCTGGCACAACATTGCTTTCTACTGCAACGTTGTATTTCTTTGGCGGCACTGTGATTAATGATTTCGCCTTCACTTTCCTGGTCGGCGTGATTACCGGCACTTATTCCTCGATCTACATCGCTTGCGCCATCGTACTTTGGTGGCATAAGGGCAAACGACCGGAATTGGCTGCACCGACTGTTGACACTGATCCTGTCGGCGTCACTTCCTAGACACGCCGCCTATAAATTATTCTCGGAAGAAGCTGCGTGGGCGGCATACCCTTTTTGCGTCTTGAGGAATCTCGCGCGCATTAAATGGCTGATTGTAGGCGCGGCATTTGTCGCCCTGGGCATTGTCGGCTTATTTCTACCCATCTTGCAGGGGATTCTGTTTATAGTGATTGGCTTGATGTGTTTGGCCAAGGGCTCTGCCTTGGTGCGATCCAAGAAGATGTCCCTTAAAAAACGTTTCCCGAAATTCGGCTCCAAGTTGACTTTACTCGAACAGAAAGCGCGCGATTGGAAGGCGCGCTGGCGCAAACGTAGGGAGAAATCATGAAACACCTTTGGGATATCAAGGTGCCCAATGAACAGTCTGTTCAAGGTATCACGCAGGCCTTGGGTATCCATCCTCTGCTTGCCCAATGCCTAGTGAATCGTGAGTTGATAGACCCTGAGGAGGTTCGCAGTTTTCTGAATCCCAAATTGGCCGATTTGGCTGCGCCAGAACTGATCCCGAACATGGGGTCGGCTGTTGAACGTCTGTTTCTCGCGCGCAAAAGGGAGGAGACCGTAGTCGTTTTTGGGGATTACGATGTCGACGGGATTACTTCCACGACGCTACTGCTCGATTCATTAAACTCGTTGGGCTGGTGTGTTGCCGGTTATTTACCCGACCGCGTGGATGAAGGCTATGGGCTAACGCCGGATGGCGTGGTCAATTGCCTCTCACAACATTCACCGAATCTGTTGATCGCCGCGGATTGTGGCACCAATTCCGTGGAGGTGATTACAACGTTAAAAGAGCAGGGCGTAGATGTCATTGTTCTGGATCATCATCAGGCTTACGAGCCGCATCCGCCTGCCGTCGCTTTGGTGAATCCTTGGCTGTCACCGGGAACGGAAGGGAAATTTCGCGAACTATGCACCGCCGGACTTGCCTTTAAATTCCTCCATGCAGTCGTGAAACACGGCCGCCAACTCGGGCTGCCCGAGTTCGAACAATATGACATTCGCCAGCAACTGGATTTGGTTGGGCTGGGGACCATTGCTGATCTCGTTCCATTGACTGGCGAAAACCGCATCCTGGCAGTCAAGGGACTGCAGCAAATCCCCCGGACTCATCGGGCTGGGTTACGCGCTTTACTGGATGTCGCCGGCATTGATGGTCCTGTTGGCTCTTTTGAGGCCGGTTTCCAGATTGCTCCCCGGCTCAACGCAGCCGGACGTCTGCAAAGCGCCATGCGGGGCTTGGATTTGCTGTGCTCGGAGGATCCAGCAACCGCCGAGGAACTAGCAGGTTTGTTGGACCGCAATAATCGTGATCGTCAGCGAGTTGAAAAGGAAATCACACAGCAAGTGCTCGATACCTTACGGACTCAATTCAAGCCAGAGTCTGATCACGCCATCGTAATCGGCGATGCTGGTTGGAACATCGGCGTGGTGGGGATCGTGGCATCGCGCGTGCAAAAGGAGTTTTATCGGCCAACCGTCATTCTTGGTGGCAGTCCTGACGGCTTGCGAGGCTCTGGTCGTAGTATTAAGGGCTTTGATCTTGCGGCCGCACTAAAGGAATGTGACGACGTGCTGGATCGTTATGGCGGTCATGCCATGGCGGCTGGAGTGAGTATGCAGCTTGACAATCTAGACGCTTTTCGGGAGCGCCTGAATGAAGTGGCCAAAAACAAAATGGCGAGGGAGTTGCTTCAACCGACCTTGAAACTCGACGGAACCATTCCGTTGCACGAACTCAACTTTGGCGCCGTGCAATCTCTTGAGGCTCTTCAGCCGACCGGCATGGGGTTGCCAACGGTTCAGGTGGCTGTGCCGCAACTCGAGCTCAACGCACCAGTGCGTTGGATGGGCGCGGATAAACAGCACGCCAAATTATCCGTTACCGACGGACAAGCTTCGGCCGAAGTGGTTTGCTGGAATGCAAAATCTGATCCGCTACCCGAGGGCCGGTTTGACTTGGCTGCGCAACCTTCGATCAACCTTTGGCGGGGACGGCGTTCGCTCCAGTTGAAGATGCTCGACTGGCGTCCAGCCGCTTGAGAGAATCCATCATGGCATCCGCAGTGATAGTCGCCGCTGGACGCGGCACACGCATGGGTTCGGACAAGCTCTTCCTGGAAGTGGGCGGCCTGCCAGTGGTGGGACATGCGTGGAAACGGTTCGATGCGCATCCGGATATTGAGGAAGTCGTGTTGGTTGTAAGGCCCGATAACCGTTCCGCATTTGAAAAGCTGGCGGTCCGACTGGATTTAAAGCAGCCCTACACCTTGGCGGATGGAGGGGCGGAACGACAGGACTCTGTCCTGAACGGGCTGCAAGCCGTGCGGGCGGATGCGGGAATCGTCGCCATTCACGATGGCGCGCGCCCTTGCACAGACGAGCTAACGATTTCGGACACAATCGCTGCAGCGCGAAAACAAGGCGCGGCCGTAGCGGCATCCGCTGTGGTGGATACGTTGAAGCTGGCTGATGGCGATTTGAACGTTTCCCGGAATATCGACCGCACCCACCTTTGGGCTGTACAAACACCACAGGTGTTTCGCCGCGAGATAATCTTGGAAGCCATGAACGCCGTGCGTATGCAAAAAGCGGCCGTGACGGATGACACCGCCGCCTGTGAATTAATTGGGCAGGCCGTCGCCTTGGTGCCATCCCATGCCTTAAACCCCAAGGTAACCACTTCGGCCGATTTAGCGTTGGTGGAATTCCTGCTCAGCCAATAACCTCGCCTTGCCATCTCTGAGCGCTCCCTTAGGCTGACCGCATGAAGCAACGGGTGTTCCATTATATGTTGATGGCTGCTTTGGTCGTCAATTTATACGTCGGCTACCACCATTTCACGGCCAGCGCCGAAGCTGCCGGCGCGAATGATGTTTATGCGCACATGGCGAAATTTTCCCGGGTCATCGAACAGGTTCGGCGCAACTATGTTGATGAGGACAAGGTCACGTACGATCAACTCGTGGACAGCGCCCTGGCCGGCATGCTCGCCAATCTGGATCCGCACAGCGAGTACATGAACACCAAGAAGCATCAGGCCCTAATGGATGACACGCGGCAGGAATTCGGCGGCATTGGTATTGTGGTTAGCATTCGGGATGACTGGCTCACGATCATTTCCCCCATGGAAGGCACGCCCGGCGCACGGGCTGGACTGCGTCCTGGGGATCGCATTGTGCGGATTGGAGATCAATCCACAGAGGGCATGGGTATTAACGATGCCGTCAATCTCATGCGCGGCAAGGTGGGCACAGAAGTCACCATCAACATTGCCCGCGAAGATGAAGAGAAGGATTTGGAAATCACCCTCAAACGGGAGCGCATCAAAACCAAGAGCGTGCGTGATCTGAATAGCAAGGGGGATTATCCGCTTTTCGAAGACGGTATCGGTTATGTGCGGCTAGGTGGGTTTTCGGAAAACACAGCCACCGAATTGGAGGCAGCACTCACCAAGATGGAGGAGGCCGGCCTCAAGGGATTGGTATTGGATTTACGCGACAACCCCGGAGGCCTGCTCACACAATCCGCCCGCGTTGCGGAAAAATTCATCAAGGCCGGCCAGCTCATCGTTTCCACTGAAGGACGCGGTGCACGCGAACTGGATCGCTTGGTGGCAACCGTAATTGGCCACCGCACATTGCCTATGGTCATTTTGATCAATGGCGGCAGTGCCAGTGCGTCGGAAATCGTGGCGGGCTGCCTTCAGGATTTGAAGCGCGCCGAGCTGATTGGCACGCGCACTTTTGGCAAAGGATCGGTTCAAAGCATTCTGCCTCTGAAAGATGGATCGGCCTTGCGCCTGACCACCGCCAAGTATTATACGCCCAGCCATCGCACCATCCACGAGAAAGGCATTGAGCCCGATTACGTGGTGGAAATGACGCCCGAACAAATGCGAGACATCATGCTCCAACGTTCGCCTGGAGGTCTTGAGACGTTGCCGGAAGAGGATCGCGAACGCGTGAAGGCGGCCACAGACTCTCAGCTCGACAAGGCGCTGGAAATCTTGCGCGAAAAGCTTTAGTTCGCCGATCATGCGCTTGCTAGCTATTGAAAGTTCCTGCGACGAAACCAGCGCGGCGATTATTGAGGATAGCAGCGTTAGGTCTGTTGTTGTTTCATCGCAGATAAAAATTCACGCTGAGTATGGCGGTGTAGTCCCTGAACTCGCAACCCGTGAACATCTTGCCAATCTCCAGCCCGTTGTTAGGGAAGCATTGGTTCAAGCCGGTTTTGCAGCATCGGAGCTCAACGCCATCTGTGCGACTCAAGGGCCGGGCCTGCCTCCGGCCTTGATGATCGGCTGGAAAGCCGCTCAGTCGATGGCTTTTGCCCTTAAAGTTCCATTGATTGGTGTAAACCATGTTGAAGCGCATCTATATTCGCCGTGGTTCCAAGGGGATCCGCCGCGAGCCTGCTGGGAGGGTTTTCAGCCAAATATTTCATTGGTTAGCAGTGGCGGCCACACCTTGCTAGCACAGGTGGATCATCCACTTGACCACACCATTATTGGGAGCACACAAGACGATGCCGCCGGCGAATGTTTTGATAAATGTGCAAAACTGCTGGGGCTGGGCTATCCAGGCGGCCCTATTATGGACCGGCTCGCCGCCCAGGGGAATCCTGAGGCCTACACTTTTGCCCGGCCGATGTTAAATCAGGATAACCACGATTTCAGCTTTAGCGGCCTAAAAACTTCGGTTCGTTATTTCCTAGAGAAACATCCGGGACTGTCGGAAGACGATGTCGCGCTACCGGATCTTTGCGCCAGCATTCAGGCGGCCATAGTGGAAGTATTGGTTAAGAAAACCATCCGGGCAGCACGCCGGCAACGGCTGGGCTGCATTACGCTATCCGGTGGGGTTGCCTGTAATACCGGGTTGCGCAAGGCATTCCAACAGGCCTGCGAAAAACATGAACTCAATCTGCAAGTCGCCCCGTCAAATCTGTGCACGGACAACGCGGCCATGGTCGGCCTGTTGGGGGAACGATATTTACAAAAAGCAACCCCCACTACTGATTGGCAGGCGGATATTCGCCCGAGCTGGAGATTGACCGAACCCGCTTAGAGCGAGCCCACAAAACTTTCCACGCGCTCCAGTGCCTGCTGGAGATTCTCCATGCTGGTGGCGTAGCTGATGCGTATGTAATCGTCACTTCCAAAGGCAATGCCCGGCACAGCGGCGACCTTAACCTCGGCCAGAAGGCGTTCGCAGAACTCCACCGACTTCATGCCTGTGCCTGAAATGTTCGGGAACAGATAAAATGCCCCCTCAGAATTCACACAAGAAACACCTTCGATGGTATTCAATTTATCGCAGGCAAACGTCCGGCGCTGACTGAAATGTCCAAGCCATTCATCTAAGTGACCCTGCGGTCCGTCCAAAGCCTCTACGGCGCCGGATTGTGCAAAAGACGTCGGATTGCTCGTGCTATGACTCTGAATCGCGCCGATCGCCTTGGCGATGGGTAGGGGGGCCGCCATGAACCCAATTCGCCAGCCGGTCATTGAGTAGGCTTTGGCCAGCCCGTGGACGATAATTGTGTGCGCCTGATGCTCAGGCGAGCAAGCCGCCACACTCTGGAATTGAGCATCACCGTAGATGAGTTTTTCGTAAATCTCATCACTCATAATGAGCACACCCTTTTCCACACACACGTCACCCAGCGCCTTGATTTCTTCCGGCGTATAAACCGAACCGGTCGGATTGCTCGGTGAGTTCAGGATAAACAACCGCGTCTTGTCGTTGATGGCGCTGCGCAGTTGATCGGGGGTAACCTTAAATTCAGTGGCGTCGGTGGTCGCGATGATCTTGGGAGTCGCGCCGGCCAGTTTGACCATCTCAGGATAACTCAGCCAATACGGCGCCGGGATGATGACCTCATCTCCAACCTGACACAGCGCCATCATGACGTTATAGCAGGAATGTTTGCCGCCACTGGAAACGATGATTTGTTGCGGGTCATAGCTTAGCCCATTTTCCCGTTCAAACTTGCGAGCCACCGCTGCACGCAATTCCGGCGTGCCAGCGGCCGGGGTGTATTTGGTAAAGCCATCGGCCAACGCCTGGGCTGCTGCAGCCTTGATGTGTTCAGGGGTATCAAAATCTGGTTCACCGGCCCCGAGGCCAATGACATCCTCGCCCGCAGCCCGCAATTCCTTAGCCTTGGCGGTAATCGCCAGCGTCATTGAGGGGGCCAACGAAGCGGCCCGTTCTGAAAGTTGGTATTCCATCGCGCGCGGAGGTTAGGGAGCGTAATGGGTTTGGGCAAGAGTGAATCAGCGGAAAATCAACAGCTCCATATGCCGCTGGCCTTTGCTGGTGAAGACCCATTGCTGGCCTTTCGGAAAGACCAAGCCACTGCAAGGATGCTTCTTGCGGACTTCAGTATCCACGCTGAGAATCTCATATTTTGCTGTTTTCTTTAGCTTCGAATCACGAACTGGCATGGCGCGTATAGGAATCCCGGAAAAACTCAAATCCAAGTCCCAAGCATCCGGATCATCAGCTACCGCAGGGTTTTCATCAATCAACTCAGTGAATCGATCGAGCCAATCGAGCTTCGACCGATACACGCGCACCCGGCAGAGAACGGGAAGTGCGCTAAGGTATGGAACCATCTCAAACTGTCCGGCATGATCCTGCCTCAAGATTTCCGAAGCATCCAAGCCAAGCAGGTTCAGGCCATTCCACGGGCCATGAAGATTGTTACCATCGCGATACCAATGCTTAAACCAGCCGTTGAAGCGGCTATTGATTTGCAACCCGATTTCAAAATGCAAATGAGCACGCCATGAAGCAATGCCCTCGGAATAATTGGTGGTGCGGCCCAGTACACCCAGTTCATCACCACCAGCGACATCTTGGCCAATCTTGAGTTCGGCGTGAACGGATCTCAGGTGGGCGTAAAGAGTGTAAAACGGAAGCCCGTCCACCTCATGTGCTACCACCACATATTTTCCGTAATTGGATGCAGCCGTGTTGTGATTGATATGAACGATGCTACCAGCCGCCGCCGCACGAACAGGATCAATAGGCTCCTCATTCTCATCGCGTTTTATGCTGAGGATATCGATCCCTTCATGTAGTCGCGTGCCACTGTTTCGCACACAGCCAAATGAGCCACTCGACCAAGGGCGCACGGTGGTGGTCGGTGCAAAGAATTGCTCCTCGGAATTCTCCTTTAACAACGAACGGTTGTCGGTTGGAAATTGAAACCAGCGTTTCGGTTTCGCTGGCGCCGACTCTACGGGGTCATTGGCTGGTGGAGCAGGGTGCGGCTTGCACCCCGTTAACCCGACAACTAAAACGATGCCCCAGAACGCGCGAATCATTGTAGCGTTTTATTAAGCAATTCCACCAAACGCTCCACCTCGGGGCGTTCGGCATCCGGAGTAAACTGCATAGACTCAGCCTGAATCGTCTGCCGAATATAGGCCGCCCCGATGCACCGGCTGTTCACGCCATTGGTTTGGCTACTATCAGATTGTGCCGCCACGATAAAAAGCCGGCGATCCCGGTAATACGTTGTCAATTCCTCCATTAACCGCTGCCCTCGCGTGGTGAAATTGAGCTGCATCGCAAATAAACCATCCGGAGAATCCACCAATTCAGCACTATTTAGCATCCCGCTATTAGCGACCAAAACCGGCCGGGGCTGTACCGTCACCTTGGTGGGATTGGTCCGATAATAACTCATTTCCAGTACCTGAACTCCCGGTTGGGCGAATTCCTCAATGTAAAACGCTAGCTCAGCCTTATCTTTTCGCACCTCCAAGGGGTAGTTACATCCTGCCAGCAATACGGCCAACCCAAAGATTCCAAAAACCCAACGCATCACGCGCAACCCAATCTTTTCACCCCATTTCTGTAAAGAGAAGACCATCCCCAGATAGTCCGTATATTTTCACATTTATTCACAACGGCAGAACAACGTTATTCAAAACATTGTGAATCAATCAATCAGTCAGCGGTTTGAGCCTTATTTTCAGTGCCAATATTTAAACTCTAGTTAAAATATTATTTCTCCCTATGTGAAGAACGTGGTTGTAACAATCGGTAGACCCAACCCTGTTCCGTAGTAAGCTATTTCCAGTTCCTTGAAAGAACAGAAGCCAACGGCCGGCTTGCCGGCTGGGATCTTCTCAAGATAAATTCCGGGATAACCGGAATGAAAGGGCAGGTGGGGCTGATACGCCTGCCCCCTATCAAACCATTCGGTCTGGTTTAAGGTCGTGTAGGATCGCCGTCTATGACGGGGTGATATCACGATTTTCTTCTGGAATAAGCCGAGTGGGGAGAAGGCAAAGTTCACCTGAATGCCCGGTGATGTTCGCGCATTACCGATCGCGAAATGGCATGCAGGGAGCGAGGGGCGCTGGGATGTAACAATCCCGGCAGAAGCTGCCCCAAGCTTGGCCGGCTCAACCGGCAGCAGGACTCGGTGCCTTCGGGTGCCAAGAACAATACGCTGCAGGCGAGGCCAGCCCGGATTCGAATCCTTAGGGATTCAGATTTGAGTGAGACGTTTGGATTTGCTTTGAATCTGAACTGAACGCAGTTGCCTGAATTAGGTGTTGGTTGCTTACTGTGACATCAGCACGGCGGAAGCCATAAATTGACTGGAAACAGTCAGCCGGACGAAATCCTCCGAAAGGAGAACAAAAGCCGGGGTTCCCGTCGGGATAGCCACGTGCCGAAGACGATGGCCGTGAAAACTATCCGAAACCGTGGCGATGCGGCAAAAACCGCAGCGCTGCAAAGTATGTGAAATGGCAACCTGAGGGATAAGAGGCGAGACCCGTGGCACGGGCCAACGCATCGTCACAAGCGATGGCCGACCCGGAGCCAAAGGGCTAGGATGCGAATGTAATACTGGCGTGTCCCAGCCTGGTCCGCAGGTCAGTGGCCGCAACCACTGGCTGAGCGGGCAAATAAACCTCACCCGAAAATTCATGCGTCGCAAGACCTTGAACGGCCCTGCTATGAGGCCGGCAACTCCGCACGTCACGGAGAATAGCGTCGGGGAGCAATCGACCTGCTTCGGCTGGTGCCAAATGATTGCATCGGGAAAGAGCGCGTGGCGAGCGCCCACCCCCCATTTTGTCCCTTCCGGACTTCGGTCTGGAAGGGGCTTTTTGTTTTTCTGCCTCTACATGTTAGGCGGAATTCACGGAAAAATACTTGCCCGCTCCTCCGTTCCCGTGTTCATTTCTGCCACACCTAAATCTCGAATCATGGGCAAAATTTACAATAACATCGTGGAAACCGTGGGCGGCACTCCGCTCGTGCGACTCAACAAAGTCACCGAGGGCGTCGATGCCACCGTACTGCTGAAATGCGAGTTTTTTAATCCGCTCTCGAGCGTAAAAGATCGCATTGGCATGTCCATGATCGAGACGGCAGAATCCGACGGCACTTTGACGCAGGATACCGTGATCATTGAACCCACCAGCGGCAACACCGGTATTGCGCTGGCCTTCATAGCCGCCGCCAAGGGGTACAGGCTCATCCTCACCATGCCCGAGAGCATGTCGCTTGAACGCCGCACGCTCCTTGCCATGCTGGGCGCCGAACTCGTGCTCACCCCTGCCCCGAAGGGGATGAAGGGCGCGATCGCCATGGCCGAAAAATTGGCCGCGGAAACCGAAAACGCCTGGGTGCCGCAACAATTTGAAAACCCCGCCAACCCGGCCATCCACCGCAAGACAACCGCCGTGGAGATTTGGGAGGACACCGAAGGTGCCGTCGATATCGTGGTCGCCGGCGTTGGGACCGGTGGAACGTTAACCGGTTGCGTCGAAGTCATAAAGCCTCAGAAAGAGAGCTTCCAAGCCGTGGCCGTGGAACCGGCCGATTCACCGGTTATTTCGCAAACCTTGGCCGGCGAAGAACTTACGCCCGGCCCCCATAAGATTCAAGGCACTGGTGCCGGGTTCGTGCCCGGCAACCTCCACCTTAAGGGGGAAGACGGCTCTGATCAGGTCGGCGAATGCATCAAGGTGAGTAACGATGACGCCTTTGCCATGGCTCGCGAGCTCGCCCTGAAAGAGGGGATTTTAGCCGGCATTTCCTCTGGCGCCAATGTGGTGGCGGCACTCGAACTCGCCAAGCGGCCGGAGAATGCCGGTAAAACCATTGTCACCGTGGCCTGCTCTACAGGAGAACGTTATCTGAGTACCCCGTTGGCTGAGGAGGCTCGCACCAAGGCTGCTGAGCTGCCGGTGCAGGATCCGGCTGCGTAGCGCTGGATTTGGCCCTGAAAATTTCAATAAAAAGGTGTTGCCAGCACGGCTGGCTTCGCCCTTAATAAGCCCGGTTTCACACCTCCCACCGAATTCGGTTCGCTGGGGAATTCCCGTTCGATGAACTGTTACAGGCGTTGTCTGTCATTCTCGTTCGAACACGCACCATAATATAATGGCAAAAAACAACAAAGGTGATTGGCCTGAGGAAGGCGAAGGTTACTTGGAAATCTCGGATAAGGGATTCGGCTTCCTGCGCTCGCCCGGCAATCGGTTTCAATCCAAACCCAGTGATATTTTCGTGACGCCCGACACCATCCGGCGCCACTACCTCCGCGAAGGCTGCTTCATCAAGGGTCGTCTCGTGCCGCCGCACAAGGGCCACAGCCCGCAGTTGCGCGAGATCTTCAGTGTGAACGAAATGCCGTTCAAGGAATACACCGAGTGCTCGCGCTTTGAGAACCTCACCACCATCGATCCACTTGATAAATTCAATCTCGAGACTGATCCGGACATTATCGAGACCCGCGTGATCGATCTTGTAACGCCTATTGGCAAGGGCACTCGCGGCTTGATTGTGGCCCCACCGCGAACCGGTAAAACCACTGTGCTCAAACAGATTTGCAACGCCGTGACCACCAACCATCCCGAGGTAAAAACCATCGTGATGCTAATTGATGAGCGCCCCGAGGAAGTGACGGATTTTGAACGTTCCGTGGACGCCGAAGTCGTGGCTTCCTCCAACGACATGGACCTTGAGACTCATGTGCGTCTGTCGCGATTCATGATCGAACGATGCCGTCGCATGGTGGAATGCGGGCAGGATGTCTTCGTGTTGATGGATTCCATCACCCGCATCGCACGCGCCTACAATAACGTGAAGGGTGGCAGTGGCCGCACCATGTCCGGCGGTGTCGATGCCCGCGCATTGGAAATTCCCCGTCGCATGTTTGCCGCCGCGCGCAATATTGAGGACGGCGGCTCCCTCACAATTCTCGCCACCGCGTTGGTAGATACCGGCAGCCGCATGGACGAACTGATCTTTCAAGAGTTCAAAGGTACCGGCAACATGGAGCTGATCTTGGATCGTAAGCTCGCAGAGCGCCGCTTGTATCCCGCTATCGATATCCCCAAAAGCGGCACGCGCAAAGAGGAGAAGTTGTTTCCGGAGATCTATCTGGACGCCATCCGCAAGCTGCGCCGCACGATGGTGGACCTCGATCCCATCAACGCGATGGAGACGCTGACCGGTGCGCTCAAGAAGCATCCGACCAACGCAGAGTTGCTTTCCAAGCTTAAAACCTGATCATCCCCGCATGGCCAGCGCCAAGGGGATTGCACGTGGAAAAAGCAAACGCGACCGACCGGCCGTGCTGTATTCGCGTCCGCCTCTGGAGCGGATGATGGAAATCCATGAGTCGGTCAATCGCGGTAATTACCCAAACGCCAGCACCTTGGCTCGCAAAATGGAGGTCAGCACTAAGACTATCCATCGCGATATCCAGTTCATGCGCGATCGCTGGGATTTGCCGATCGAGTTTGATCCCGCTTACAATGGCTTCAAATACACCCGCCCGGTCGATTCCTTTCCCATGCTGCAGATCAACGAGGGTGAACTCTTTGCCTTGTTGATCGCGGAAAAGGCTCTGCAGAATTATCGCGGCACGGTGTTTGAAAAACGACTGTCGGCGGCGTTTCAAAAAATCGCCGATTCCCTGCCGGACGCCGTCAGCATCCACCTTAATGAATGGGATGAAGCGTTATCTTTCCGACACACCGGTGAATCAGAAGTGGAAGTGGAGGTCTTCGATCGAGTCAGTCAAGCCACTGCAAAACGCCGCCAGCTCAAGATTCGTTATCGCAAGCCGAACCAAAAACCCGAGGAGCGCGTGATTGATCCGTATCAACTCGCGAACATCAACAACGAGTGGTACCTCTATGCCTTCGACCACAAACGGTGCGACATCCGCTGTTTTGTGCCCACGCGTATTTTGGAGGTGGAATCCACCGGCAAAACCTTTGAGCGACCGGACAGTTTTACGCTGGATAATTATCTCGCCGATTCCTTCGGTGTGTATAAAGGCGACGAATCTTACGATATCTGTGTGCGCTTCACCAAGACGGTGGCGCCCTTTATCAAAGAGAAAAACTGGCATCCCACCCAACAGATCAAAAAACTAAAGGACGGCTCGGTGGAACTTTCCCTTCAGCTCAGCCATCTCTCCGATATCCAGCGGTGGATTCTAGGTTGGGGCAGTCAGGCCACGGTGCTTGCCCCCAAGGAATTAGCCGAAGCCGTTCGCGCCGAAGCGCAGGGCATTGTGGATAACTAAGTGGAAAACCACTTGGCCCCGCTGCTCATTCCCCGGATTATCGCCCCGTCCGCATTTCAGCGGGCATAAGGAGGATTGAATGTATCTTAAAAGCCTGAAGGCCATTGGATTTAAGTCATTTGCGGATAAGACAACCCTGAATTTCGAGCCGGGCATCACCGCCGTAGTGGGCCCCAATGGGTGTGGTAAATCGAATATCTCCGACGCCATTCGGTGGGTGTTGGGCGAGCAATCTGCCAAGGCCTTGCGTGGCGGCGAGATGGCCGATGTCATTTTCAGCGGCACCGACGGCGTCCGCGGCCGTAAGCCAACGAGTATGGCCGAGGTCTCGATCACTCTTGGCGATATGGACGAGGAAAACCTCAAGGCCGCCGGCGTGGACCTTAGCTTTACCGAGGTCACTGTGACCCGCCGCGTGTTCCGCGATGGCGGCAGCGAATATTTTCTGAACGGCGCCTCTTGCCGGTTGCGCGATATCCAGCAACTGTTCATGGGCACCGGCATCGGCCGGAACAGTTACAGCATCATGGCCCAAGGCCAGATCACGAACATCATCAAGAGCAAGCCTTCGGAACGCCGCGTGGTCTTTGAAGAGGCGGCCGGCATCACCAAGTTTAAGCAGCAGAAAAAGGAGGCCCTGCGCAAACTCGATTACACCGAGCAAAACCTCTTGCGTCTGGAAGACACCATTCGCGAGGTCAAACGCCAGATCGGTTCGCTCCAACGCCAAGCCGGCAAGGCTCGTCGTTACCAGAAGATCATGGACGAATTGCGTGAGCTGGAAACCAAGCTTGCACGCCATGAATTCGACACCATCGATGTCGAGCTGCAGGAAATTCGCAAGGAATCCGAACACATCCGCGACAACCTCGAGAATCATTCCTCCGGGATCATCGAAGAGGAAGCCGCCCTCAAGGAACTGCGCCAAACTCTCACGGAACTGGATCGTCAGATCAGCGCCACCCAACAGCGCGGGTTGGAACTGAAGTCGGAAGTGGAGCGCCACGAAAACCGCATTCAGTACAATGAGCAACGCATGGAGGAACTCGACGCCCAACATGCTGACGCGGAAACCGATATTGCCGGCGCCCAGGAACGCCGAAAACAAGTGGATGCCGAGTTGGAGGGCATCAACCAGCAACTGGCCGATTCCGGTCACGCACTTGATCGCGCACGCCAGCACGTCACGGAAAAACGCGGCATTGTTGAAACTGCCGAATCCGAGATCAGTCAGCGCCAGTCCGAACTCCACGACACCAACAACGAAGCCACCCAACTCACCCAGCGCCTGACCAGCTCCCGCAATGAGCTCAACGCGCTTGAGTTACAGAAACAAGGCAACGCGGCACGACTTGAAAAGCTCTCCGCCGAGAAGATTCAACTTGAGGAGGAGCGGGGTAAACTCGAGACCAGCCTCGGGGAATTCGAGCGCAGTGTGGAGGATGACTCGCTCCACGTGGAAACCCACCGCGGCACAGTTGAGGAAAGGCAGGCGCGCTTGTCCGTGATCGGCACCGATCTATCCGATACCGAGGAGGAGTTGGACGGATTACTCCAACGCCAAGCGGAGGCGAAATCGCGCAAAGATGTACTGGAGCAGCTCATCAAATCCAAAGAAGGCTTCAGTGCGGGCGCCCAGACTGTCTTAACCCAATTCGATAGCGCCATCGGCTCGCTCGCCGATCAAATCCGCGTGCCGGACGAACATGTACGCGCCTTGGAGGCCGCCTTGGGCGCTAACCTGCAGCTCGTAATCACCGAGCAACCGCAAAGCGCCGATCAAATGCTCGATCGTCTCGCTCAAGGCGAGCAGGGCCGGGCCAGCATTGTGGCTCTGGAACTCTTGCGCCAGCGCGGGGGAGCCATTCCGCCCGCCGATATTCCAGAGGGAGCCGTGCATGCTCTCGACATCGTCGAAACCGATGCTCGCATCCAGCCACTTTTGCAAACGCTTCTTGGCCGCACCCTGATTGTTGATTCACTGGAAACCGCCACACGCCTCTGGCAAATGAGTCCGGGTCGTTTTGATTATGTCACTCGTCAAGGCGAATCACTCAGCCAAGTTGGCGTCTATACAGGCGGGCAGGGCGAGGGCAAGGAACACCACTCCGTACTTGCGCGCCGAAATCAAATCGACGAACTAGAAGTTCAACTTAACACGCTAGGATGCCAGATCGCTGAGTCCAGCCGCACCAAAGGCCAGTTGTTGGCTGAACAAACCGAGCTTCAGGCCAGCCTGCAAAATGCCCGCGACGAACTCAGCGACCGCGAGGTGGCGATTGCCACACGCAAAGGCGAATTCAAAGCGTTGCAAAATTCCCGGAAGGTGCTCGAACAAAAAATTGAGGCGGTGATGTTTGAGGTGCAAAATCTCGCTGAACAGGAGGAAATCTCCAAAGGTAAATCCATTGAGTTGAATGCCCGTATTCGCCAAATGGAAGAGAAGGATCATCAGACTCAGGAATCGATCTTGGGCCACGAAACGTTCATTCAGCAACAACGCAACCATCGTGAAACAGCTCAAGAAGAGTTAACCGAAGCCAAGGTGGCTCTCTCCAAGGCTGAGGAACGGGAATCCTCGCTGCAGGATCAAAAAGCGCCAATGGAACAACAATTGGCCGAGTTGCAGCGCACTTTGGAGCGCGCTCAACAAACGCTCAGCGAAAGTTCCGAACGTAAGGTGCAGTTTGAGTCCCAGAACGCCGAATCCCGCCGGGAGATCGAACGCCTGCGCGTGGATCGTGAGGCGACTAGCGAGAAGGCTGCCGAGCTCACTCAAGACCGCAATAAGCAGGCAGCCGATGCCGAACGCCGCGAGATGGAGCTCTCGGATAAACGCAATTCGCTCACCGAAATGCAGGAGCGCAAAGGCGAGATCGAGGTGGAGGTCACGCAGAAACAGATGAAGCAGGAGCAGCTCGTTGATCGGATTCAGGAAAAATACGACCTCGATTTGCGCGAAGTTACCGGCGATGTGACGACCATCAACATCACTGCCGACGGCCAGACCACCACCGAGACCATCACAGCCGAAGAAACCACCACTGAGACTGAGGCTCCCACCGACTGGGACACGGTCCGGACGCAAGTCGAGGAGATGCAAAACAAGATCGACAGCATGGGTCCGGTGAACCTGGTGGCAATCGACGAATATCAGGAGGTCGAAGAACGTTTCAATTTCCTCAACTCACAGCACGAGGACCTGGTAAACGCCAAGACCGAGCTCGAAGAGGTAATTGCGCGCATCGACAAGCAATCCCGCGAAATGTTCGCCGAAACCTTTGAGAAGGTGCGCGCCAACTTCCAGAAGATGTTCCCGGACCTGTTCGGCGGCGGACGCGCGGATTTGGTCCTCACCGAGGAAGAGGATGTGCTGGAAGCCGGCGTGGAAATCGTCGCTTCGCCTCCGGGCAAGAAACTTCACCGCATCGGACTGTTATCCGGCGGCGAACAGACCATGACGGCCGTGGCCTTGCTGTTCTCGCTGTATCAGGTCAAGCCCAGCCCGTTCTGTGTGCTGGACGAGTTGGACGCGCCTTTGGATGACGCCAACATCGAGCGCTACGTCCAGAAGCTCAAAGAATTTCTCGCGCACTCGCAGTTCATTGTTATCACCCACAGCAAACGCACTATTTCGGCGGCGGACGTGTTGTACGGTGTGACCATGCAGGAGCGGGGCGTGAGCCGGATCGTGAGCGTGAAATTCGGCTCCGATAATACCGAAACCCCGGAACGCAATGGCGACCTCCAAACAGAGGAAGCTCCTGCGGCGCCCAAGAAAGACAACGAGGAAGTTTTTCTCGCCAAGTAACGTCCCTCAGCGCCTCTGGAAGCTTCCACTTGCCATCGGCAAAGCGGCTGCGTAGCGTAGCCCCCCATGTCGAACGAGATCGAGAAAGTCGTTATCATCGGCTCCGGCTGCGCCGGCCTCACAGCAGCCTTGTACACCGCCCGTGCCCAACTCAAACCCGTGGTGCTCACCGGCGCCATGCCCGGCGGATTACTGACCACCACCAGCATTGTAGAGAATTTCCCCGGCTGGCCGGAGGGTATTGATGGAACGGATCTGATGATCAAACTCCAACAACAAGCCGAGCGCTTTGGTGCAGAGGTCCGTTTTGGGAGCACGGTGGAATCCGTAAATCTCAGCGAACGGCCGTTCAGGCTCACAGTGGATGGCGAGCCAATGCTGGCGCAAACTCTGATTGTGGCCAGCGGCGCCGGCCATCGTCATCTTGGTTTGGAGAGCGAGAAGAAACTCGATAAAAAGGGTGTCACCTACTGCGCCACCTGCGACGGCGCGCTGCCGATGTTCCGCGATCAACCGCTGGTCGTGGTGGGCGGTGGCGATTCAGCCTGCGAAGAGGCCACATACCTAACGCGGTTTGCCAGCAAAGTGTACCTCATCCATCGCCGGGACGAGCTTCGCGCCTCCAAAGTGATGGCCGAGCGCGCCCTGGCCAATGACAAGATCGAGCCGGTCTGGGATTCAGAGGTCGCGGAGATTCTGGGCGAAGCCGAGGACAAGGTTACTGGGGTCCGCTTGAAAAACAACAAAACCGGCGAAGAAAGTACGCTCGAATGTGCCGGCGTGTTCATTGCCATTGGCCACGTGCCGAACACGCAAATCTTTGAAGGCCAACTCGATCGGGACGATGCCGGCTATATTTTGCGACAGGAAGGCTCCCGCACCAATGTGGAGGGCGTGTTTGTAGCGGGCGATTGCTCGGATAAGGTATACCGGCAGGCCATCACTGCAGCCGGCATGGGCTGCGCAGCGGCCATTGATGCCGAACGACTGCTGGCCAGTGAGGACCAATAAACAATCGCTTTTTCGCGCCTTTTCCACTAAAAGACCCCAACCATGAGCACGCGCACGGCGCAAATCGATCGCGCCACGGGTGAAACCCGGATTACCCTGAAACTGAAGATCGACGGCAAAGGCAAGTCGTCGATCGACACGGGTATTCCGTTCTTCGACCACATGCTCACATTATTCGCCAAACACGCTGTCTGCGATCTGCAGGTTCAGTGCGATGGCGATCTGGATGTCGATCTGCACCACGCCGTGGAGGATGTGGGCATTGCCTTGGGGCAGGCGTACTGGCAGGCCTTGGGAGAGAAACGCGGCATCCGGCGCTATGGCACGGGCTTTGATCCGCGCAACCCGCTTTGGGGAGAGGCGCATTTGCCGATGGACGAAACGTTGGCCCGGGCCGTTGTGGATTTCAGCGGCCGACCGTATCTTGTTTGGAACGGCATGGATAAACTCGGCTTCAAGGTGCTGAAAGGCGAGCAGAATCAAGATGACGCCTGTCGCTTTCGCTTTGGATTAGCACGGGAATTTTTCCAAGGCTTCGCCAATGAAGCCCGCTGCAATCTGCATCTCGAATTGCTATACGGCCAGGAACCGCATCACGTGGTGGAAGCATTGTTTAAGGCCTTCGCCAAGGCGACCGATTTTGCCTGCCAAAAAGATCCCCGTATTGGCCGGGCTGTACCGAGCACGAAAGGGCGCCTGAAAGGTTAACCATGGCCAAGCTCGACATCCCCAATGCCGCCGATGACGAGCTGGTGCGCTCCGCCCAGAAGGGCAATATGGCCCCGTACGAGGAGCTGGTGCATCGCCACCGGGACAAGATCTACGCCCGTGCCTTCAGCATGCTGCGCAATGAGGAAGAGGCACTCGATGTCTCGCAGGAAGCATGGGTCAAAGGCTGGCAACGCCTAAAACAATTTCAGCACAACTCCAGCTTCACCACCTGGATGACCCGTATTTGCATTAACCTGTGTCTGGATTTTCTCCGTAAACGTCAGCGCCAACAGACCGATTCGCTGGATCAAATGGAGGAGGAAACAGGCGGCGTGGAGCGACGAATGGAGGCTGAGGATTACAATCCCACCGAAGAAATGGAGCGTTCCGAGCTGCGTAAGGAAATCGATGCGGCCATGGAGAAGCTCAGCTACGAACACCGCACGGTACTCGTTCTACATGAGTTCGAACGGATGGAGTACAAGGAGATCGCTAAATCTATGCAATGCTCCATTGGCACTGTGATGAGCCGGCTGTTTTACGCCCGACGCAGATTGGCGAAAATTTTAATTTCTTTGAAGAAAGAGCGACAAAGCTAAGTCTATAAGAAAGAGGCATAATGAAGCAGGAAGACCGACTGAAAATCCAAGCCTGGCTCGACGGCGAGCTGGCTCCACAAGAATCCGCCCGAATTGCTGACTTGATCGATAACGATCTGGAAGCCAAGGAATTAGCCGATGACCTTCGCGCCATACAAAAAGCGCTGGAAGTGGGCGAAAAACAGACTGTTTTGGAGGATTCCCGCGAGTTTTACTGGTCGCAAGTGGAGCGCCAGATCGAGGCCGAAGAGCCTATTACCGAGAATACCCAACCGGAACTGGTGTCCGGCAGCCTGGGCAACGCCCTCCGCTGGCTGATTCCGGTCGGCAGTTTGGCGGCGATTTCCGCGTTAATGCTGAACTTCGATTCCATCAACACCACCCCGGATTTGCCTAAAACCGGCGGATCGAAAATCGAGAATCCCCAGACCAACCCGATAAATTCCCCTAGCGGCCTCGCTGAAGGCGCGGGGACAGTGATGGAGGAGGAATCCCCCGCAACACCCGAAGTGGGCGTATTCAGCTTTGAGGGCACTCAAAACGGCGGTAATTTTGCCAGTCCGGAAGATCCCAACACGCTTCCGGAATCCATCGAAAACCCGGAACGGTAAGCCGAAATTCCACGATTTCGAAAGGCTCTCATCTCGAGAGCCTTTTTTTTGCTCATAACTTATTCACACGCACTATATATTGAACCCCTTGTGTTTTACGCATCAATATATTGTGCTCATGTCTCGGTTTTTAATGGATTAAGTTTGTCGGGAATTCGCTTTTTCGTTATT
Source organism: uncultured Verrucomicrobiales bacterium (assembly GCA_913048135.1). Classification (GTDB taxonomy): domain Bacteria; phylum Verrucomicrobiota; class Verrucomicrobiia; order Limisphaerales; family UBA1100; genus UBA1100. Next base: position 19,375 of record CAJWVY010000006.1, on the reverse strand, counting down.
TTTTCCTTTTATGAATTCCGCCTTGGAGAAGGTGAGTTTTAATTAGGAAATGGCAAAAAAGAAGGAAGTAGCCGATACGGCTGGAGGTGCAAAATATGATGCCTCGAAAATCGACAAACTAGAAGGTCTCGAGGCCGTCCGGAAACGGCCTGGTATGTACATCGGCGACCCCGATGAGCGCGGCCTGCATCACTGTGTCTTTGAGGTGCTCGACAACTCGATCGACGAGCACTTGGCGGGATTCTGCAAGCACATCACCGTGACAATTCATGTGGACGGCTCAGTCTCCATTCGGGACGATGGCCGCGGTATTCCGGTGGATATCCATCCGAAATTCAAAATCCCGGCTGTGGAACTGGTGCTTACCAATCTCCATGCCGGCGGTAAATTCGGGCAGGGTGCCTACAAATACTCCGGTGGTTTGCACGGTGTAGGCGCCAAGTGTGTAAATGCCTTATCAGAATGGTTCAAGGTGGAGGTCAGTCGCGATGGCGAGGTGCACACGATGGAATTTGAGCGAGGCAAAACCACCCGTAAACTCGAAGTCATAGGCAAGACCAAGAACACTGGCACCTACGTGGTGTTCAAGCCGGATGAGCAGATCTTCACCATTACACAGGAATTCCAGTTCAACATGCTTTCCACTCGCCTGCGGGAATTGGCGTTCCTGAATCCAGGCGTGGAGATTAAGTTGGTGGATGACCGAGAGGACAACAAGTCCGAGACTTTCTTCTACCGCGACGGCATTGAGCAATTCGTCCGACAGTTGGGCACCAATAAGACGGTCGTTCACGCCAAGCCCATCGTCATTGCGAACAAGACCGAGGATGTGTTTGTGGATGTCGTGATCCAATACAACGACAGCTACAACGATCAGATCCTCTGTTACGCGAACTCCATCCCAAACGCCGATGGCGGCGCGCACTTGACCGGTTTCCGCACGGCCCTGACTCGCGCCATCAACCAATACGCCAAGAACAACAATCTGCTCAAGGACAAGGATCCGAACATTTCCGGTGATGATGTCCGCGAAGGTTTGGTGGCCGTGATCAGCGTCAAGCTGCCCAACCCGCGGTTCAGCTCTCAGACCAAGGACAAGCTGGTGAACAACGAGATCGAAGGCGTCACCAGCAAGGCCACCTACGATGGGCTGATGCATTTCTTCGACACCAACCCCTCGGTGGCCAAGAAGGTCATCGACAAGGGCCTCACCGCTGCCCGCGCCCGGGAAGCTGCGCGTAAGGCACGTGAAACCGTTCGAAAGAGTGCCATGACCGGCGGCGGCCTGCCCGGTAAGCTGGCAGACTGTTCCGACCGCGACCCGGCCAACACCGAGCTGTACATTGTGGAGGGTGATTCCGCGGGTGGCTCAGCCAAACAGGGGCGTGACCGGAAATTCCAAGCCATTCTCCCCATTCGAGGCAAACTCATCAATGTGGAGAAGGCCCGCCTCAACAAGGTGCTCGAGAACAAGGAAATCCGCACCATGATCACTGCAGTCGGCACCGGCATCGGTGACGGCGAAGGCGAGGGCGCTTTTGACCTGGAGAAGCTGCGTTACCACAAAGTCATTATCATGACAGACGCGGATGTCGACGGCAGTCACATTCGGACGTTGCTGCTCACGTTCTTTTACCGCCAGATGCGCGATCTAGTGAAGCATGGTTACGTGTACATCGCCCAACCGCCGCTCTACCAAATCTCCCGTAAGAAGCGCGTGGAGTATGTGGCCGACGACAATGAGCTGAACAAGATCCTCATCGATCTGGGTGCGGAAGATGTCAGTTTGAAACTGTCCGCTAAGAAAAAGCTCAACAACAAACAGGTTAGCGAGATTCTGGAGCTGCTCACGTCACTCGACAAATATGCCCGCTCCATCCATCGGCACGGCGGGAATTTTGCCGAGTACATCGAGCAACGTAAAAAATCCGGCGAACTCCCTACGCACTTGGTGAAGATTCGCGATGGCAACGAAGAGTCGGTTCACTATTTCCACAGCGACACGGACTTGGCGAAGTTCGGTAAGAAAAACCCCGATCTGAATTTGTTCGGCGATAACGAACCCGAGGAAACGCCTAAAGCCGCGGCCAAAAACGGCAATACCCGTCGCGCATTACACGTGGAACTTCACGAGAGCAAGCCAGTGCAGGAACTGCTCGGCAAACTCAGCCGCAAGGGTCTGCCGGTGGAGCATTACGAGGCGCAGGACAAGCCGCTCTTTGAATTGATTGAAGGCGACGATGAACGTGTGCACCCCCTGTTCTCGTTGTCGGACATCCTCGGCACGGTGATTGAGATCGGCCGACGCGGCCTGCAGATCAAACGCTTTAAGGGCTTGGGTGAAATGAATCCCAAGGAACTATTTGAAACCACGATGAACCCCGAGACACGCAAACTCTTGCGTGTGGAGCTGACCGACGCCGTGGAGGCCGAGGAAATGTTCACCAAACTCATGGGCGACGAGGTCAAACCCCGCCGCGAATTCATCGAGGATAACGCACTGAACGTCCGCAACCTGGATATTTAACTTTAGGAAATGGCAAAGAAAAAGGGCTCCGGGGAGTTGCCCGTATCCAACACTCCTCTTTTTGCAGCAAAGGAAAAGATCGACCCCATCAATGTCGCGGACGAGATCAAAAACTCGTTCCTCGATTACTCGATGTCGGTCATCATCTCCCGTGCCTTACCGGATGCGCGCGACGGGCTGAAGCCGTCCCAGCGTCGCATTTTGTACGCGATGCACGAGTTGTCGCTGTATCCGCCCAAGAAACATTTCAAGTGCGCGAAGATCGCCGGTGACACCAGCGGTAATTATCACCCGCACGGTGAAGCTGTCATTTACCCAACGCTCGTGAACATGGCCCAGCCGTGGTCCATGCGCGACACGCTCGTGGATGGCCAGGGCAACTTCGGCAGTGTGGAAGGCGACCCTCCGGCCGCCATGCGTTATACGGAGGCGCGGCTTACCCACTTGGGTGGCTCGTTGATGGCCGACATGGACAAGGCCACGGTTGATTGGGTAGCCAACTACGATGAGCGACTGATGGAACCCACCGTGTTCCCGGCCTCATTTCCGAACCTACTCGTCAACGGCGGTACCGGCATCGCCGTCGGTATGGCCACCAATATTCCGCCGCATAACCTCGGCGAAATGATTGATGGCATTTGCGCCCAGATCGATAATCCGGATATCGACCTCAAGGGCCTGATGAAATACATCAAGGGCCCCGATTTCCCGACCGGCTGTACCGTCACCGGGCTCAAGCCCGTGGAGGATTATTTCTCCACCGGCAAAGGCTCCATCAAGGTCCGTGGCCGCCTCGGCGTGGAAGAAATGCGTGGCGGCAAACAGCAGATTGTCGTCACCGAGATCCCTTACAATGTCAACCGCGCCACGCTCGTCGAGCGTATTGCTGAGTTGGCCAATGAGAAGATCCTCTCCGAGATTACGGCTGTTCGCGATGAGTCCGATGAAAACACCCGCGTGGTCATCGAGCTCAAGCGCGATGCCGTCCCGAAGGTGGTCATCAACAACCTCTACAAGCACACGCAACTGGCCACCTCCTTCAGCGTCAACATGCTCGCCATTGATCATGGCAAGCCGAAGACGCTGACACTTAAGGAGGCCATCAACTGCTACATCGAGCACCGACGAGAAGTCGTCGTGCGCCGCACGCGGTACGAACTCGAAAAGGCCGAGCGCCGCGCCGAAACACTGGAAGGCTACATTATTGCGCTCTCGAATCTTGATAAGTTCATCAAGATCATCCGCGAATCCGCCAATCGCGATGAAGCCAAGGTGAAACTGATGGCCTTCGACTTCACCAAGGCCGCTGTGGAGAAGCTCGGCATCCTGATTCGCGACAAGGCGCGCCTGAACAACGGTCGTTATGAATTCAGCGAAGAACAGGCAAACGCCATTCTCGAGCTGCGCCTCTATCAACTGACCGGTCTGGAAATCGACAAAATCCGGTCGGAGTACAAGGAACTCGTTGAGAAGATCAAAGACCTCCTCGACATCCTTGCCAAGGAATCGCGCGTACTCACCATCATCAAGGATGAGCTGGCCCTGATTAAGGAAAAGTACGCCACCCCGCGCCGCACCGATCTCGCGCCGGACGAGGGCGAAATGTCCATTGAGGACCTCATCGCCAACGAATCGGTGATGATTACCCTTACGCATAACGGCCTGATCAAACGCACCAACACCAGCTCCTTCCGCGCCCAGCGTCGCGGCGGCAAGGGGGTGATTGGCATGAAAACGCGCAAGGCAACCACCGACAAGGAAGCCAGCGATTTCATCGAGCATTTGTTCCCGGCCAACACTCACGATTACCTGATGTTCTTCACGAACACCGGCCGGGTCTACGTCGAGCGCGTGCATGAGATCCCCGATCTTGGCCGCGCCTCCAAGGGCCGCAGCATTGCCAACGTGCTGGAGCTGAAACATGGCGAGAAGATCGCAGACGTCATCCGCGTGGCGGCTGTATATGGCGATAAAAAAGAAGATCTCACCTGGCAACAGGAACGATGCATCTTCTTCACCACCCGCGCCGGCACTGTCAAGAAGACCGCTCTTAGCGATTTTGCCAACGTCCGCCGGGGCGGCATCATCGCCATTAAGATCGTCCCGGGCGACACTCTCATTGAGGCCCGCTTCACCACTGGCCATGATGATGTAATTCTCGTTACTGCGGAGGGCATGAGCATTCGATTCCACGAAGACGACGTCCGCACCATGGGCCGTGCGGCCGCTGGCGTGAGAGGCATTCGCCTAGGCAAGGATGACCACGTGGTGGCCCTGTCCATTGTCAGCAAGGACGCCACCTTGCTCGTTGCCGGCGAAAATGGCATCGGAAAACGAACGGACTTTGATGATTACCGCGTTCAATCACGTGGCGGCAAGGGCATCAAAACCATGAAGATCACCAAAAAGACCGGCAAGGTTGTTGGCGGCCTCACCGTCCATGAAGGGGACGAGATCATGCTGATCACCGTGGGCGGCCAAATGGTCCGAACTTCAGTAGACGGAGTTCGCCAGACTGGTCGCAATGCCCAGGGCGTTCGCTTGGTGAATGTCGACGACAAAGATCGCCTGCAGGACATTGCTCCCGTGGTTTCCGCCGAGAAGGAAGAGGAAGCCGCCGGCGAAGAAGAAGCCGAAGAATAAAATCAACAACAGCCCGAGTCCGGGCTGCAACAATCGCCGCTCGCCTGAGACAATGGTTGAGCGGCTTTTTTGTTGGCTATGAACATGCCAGGTGCTCCGGACAGAGGAGGGGACTTGACTGTCTTTGTTGCCTCGATGGTCATGGAACGAAATTCGACCCCGAACCGCGACTTGTGTTTCTATGAAGCTATTGGCCGCGATGCAGATAGCTCAGCGCAATAATGCTGTAGGCCGTGACCAAGGGCTTCTCATTCTCCCACCAACGCGAGGCATCCTTGTTGATCCAGGAACCATCCTGATCCTGTAAGCCCATGAGCTTCAGCCCCACTTCCTTGCGCCAATCGACTTCCTTGCCGTCGGCCAATTTCAGGTTGTCCGTGCCGTAGAAGGTCAGGGCCTTGGTCATCAGATAGTAGTAGTAAAACAGACCCTGTGCTCCCATGCCCGGATTTTCCTTCAAGGTGTAGTTGTCCGTGAGCCATTTTTGAACCGCGGTGACGCGGGGATCGTCCTTGGCCAAATCAGCGTAAGCGTAACTGAGCATGCCGGCGTAACTAATGCTACCGTAGCTGCGCAGCGCCGTGCGGCCGGATTCGCTGCCCTTGGCGCGACCGGCCATGCTTTTGCCAGGAAAATAGATCATGCCGCCCTTGTTCTCAGGGTCATCACTCACCCAAGGTTGCTTGTTGTGCGAACTGAGATTTTGGCAGTTTTGGATAAACGAAATAGCCGCCTTCCAGTTAAGATCATTCTTGGCCTCCGGGGTGTCTTTCACCAAATGGCGACTGTAGTAGATCGCCTCCAGTGCGGTCAGGGTGTTGTTCAAATCGCCGTGCGGATACGAGTTTCCGTAACCGACACCGCCGTCCAGCGGGTGATCGGTTTTACCTTTCACACCCAGATCCCATTGCTGACGCACCAGAAATTGGCGGGCCTTGATGATAGTGGGATTATATTTCGCATCACCGGAGGCCAACATGGCCATCATGCTCAACGCGGTGTTGTAATTCGCCAATCCCTTGCCGGGCACATAGATACTGCCATTGGACTGAGTGAATTTCAGAAGATGATCATGCGCTTTGGTTACCCATGCCGGAGTTTCCTTCGGCTTGTTGGGATTACCGTGGTAGGCCACGAGCACAATGGCCGTCACAGCCGGATGATCTTCGTTGGTCCAGAACCCGCCTTCCTGCTGGCTTTTTTCCAGAGAATCAAGACCCCGATCAATGGAGCGCTGGAGTTCGTTCTGGAAGGAAATGTCGACCTGCGCCACGCCGGTCATGGCGAAGACGAACAGGGCGGTTAATGATGCGATTCCTTGTTTCATGGTCGTATCCTAAATTGGGTTAGTCTTGTTTCAGTTCGTTGCCGTCGGCATCCCATTGGCGCATGGACACCACTTCGCCGTTTTCATAAACGAGCTCAATCCGTTTTTCGCCGGTGGTGTACCAACCGGTTTCCACGCCCACTTGAATGCCATCCTTAAATTCGCGTTTATAGTTGTAGGGAAACGCTGGCGGCTTGCCGTCTTTCGGCTTGTTCATGCCCACCACTAAACCAGTGTAGGGAGCTTCATCGCCCTGCTTAAACCAAAGTCCCTCGTCAAGCAGGCCGACAATATTATCCTCGGCATCCCGTTTTTCCATATACATCATCTTAGTAACTACCTCTTCCTCTTTGCCGTTTTCGGAAGGCGGTTGTACTTCGACAGACTTGTTATCGTTGCCCGTGGTCGAAGTTGGATCGACTTCTTCAGCATTTTCAGCCGGGGTGCAGCCGACGATCAAGCCCGCAAATGCGCAGGTGCAGATGATTTTTTTCATGCGAATTTTTGGATAGGTAGCATCAAAAAGTTGGTTTTTAGCGAGCGTCTTTACCTTTTTTAACATTTTGCAGCACGCGAATGACCACCGTACCGTTGCTATCCAGAGCCGGCAATCCCTTAGGTTGCGGCCGCCAGAGCTCGTCATCACCACGGCCTTGGCGGGCATTGTTAAACTGTGCTGCATTGTCGGTGATGAGCGACACAATGGAGCCGTCGCGTTGCGCCAGAAATGAGCCTTCAAACATGCGTGAGCCATTGAAGACGAACGGATCATTCCCTATAGGCTTTTTATCCACTCGTTGCACAAATTTCTCAATTGGCGCTTTCTTGGGCATTTTGCCGTCTTTCCAATGAAACTCGATCACCACCTTTTCGCCGGGAACAGGCTTGGTGTCATTTTCCGGGATCAACCTACCATCACTACCTTTACAATTCAGCAACAGCATGGCCACCTGCACATGGAATGGCTCTGCGCTGGTCACCATCAGACTCTCGTGAGTCTTCCCTTTGCCGGTCACTACCAGATATTCCATTGGGCCCTCATTCATATTCACACTGGCAGGAAAGGAAATTTCATTCTTCGCCTTCACGAGCTTGACTGTGCCTACTTGAAATACGCCGGGAGCCGTTTCGGTGATGTCGGGTTTTTTGGGCGGTTCAGACCCGAAAATATCTTTGGGCTGGGCGTTAAGCGAAAGGCCCGCACAGATGCTGAGTATGATGAATTGAAGAAATTTCATGGTTAACTCCAAAATTCTGCAATGTTCTTGATGGGGTTGCCACAAAAAACCGCTTGGCCTTTGGGGGCGCAAGGGCGCAGATTGGGCCATGGACATTTCTGACAAGATTCAGGCCCTCGATCGTCTGGCTCGGAATATCTGGTGGACTTGGAATCAGGATGCACGGGGAATCTTCGGCGAACTCTCACCGCGTACTTGGCAGAATGTCTATCATAACCCAGTTGCCATTCTGCATGAAGTGTCTGACACCGAACTTCGCACACGATTGATGGAGCCTGATTACGCCAAGCGCGTAGCTGATGTCCTGGCCGAGTTTGAGGCGTATCTGAATAGTCAGGACACTTGGGTCACCCGAGAAGCTCCAGATCTCTCTGAACGGCGAATCGCATATTTTTCCGCAGAATTCGGTTTGCACGAAACATTGCCTATCGCAGCCGGCGGTTTGGGCGTTCTGGCTGGGGACCATATCAAGAGCGCCAGCGATCTCGGCCTGAACTTTTGCGGCATCACCTTGTTTTATCGTGAAGGTTACTTCCAGCAGACCATTAATCAGGATAATTGGCAGACCGAACATTACAATCAGCTAAACCCGCGCAACCTGCCCATGGATGCGGTGGTGGATGCCGAAGGGGAACCACTTATTTGCTCTGTCGATATCGCGACCGACACCGTTCAATTTCGGTCCTGGCGAATCAATGTTGGCCGATGCCCGCTCTATCTGCTGGATACCAATCTACCGGAAAACCCGTCTCAATACCGCGATCTCACGCTGCGTGTTTATGGCGGCGACAGCACCACGCGTATTCAACAGGAAATCCTCCTAGGCATCGGCGGCGTGAAACTCCTGCGAGCTTTAGGCGAAACACCCTCGGTCTTCCACATGAACGAAGGGCACGCGGCCTTTCTCGCGTTGGAATTGATCCGCGAACGTATGGCCGCCGGCGATGACTTTGACGCCGCCTTGAGTGCTACGCGTGAGGAATCTATCTTTACCACGCACACTCCAGTACCGGCCGGACATGATCGATTCCATCCCGGCCTCATGAGTTATGCCCTAAACCGTTACGAGCAACACCTGAGCCTCTCCCACAAGGATCTCATGGCGCTGGGTCGGCTTAATGCCGATGACGAAGACGAAACATTTTGCATGACCGTCCTCGCACTCAACACCGCCCGCGCCGCCAATGGCGTGAGTGAGCTGCACGGTGCTGTTAGCCGAGAGATGTGGCAGGGTAAATATGATGTGCCGGTCGATGACGTGCCGATCGGGCACGTGACCAACGGTATTCATCTTCTCGGCTGGATGAGCAAACCGGCCCGTGATTTCTGGCAACCCCGTGTAGATGCAGGCGAGCTGTTCCACGAAAAAATCAATTGCCCGGAATTCTGGGCGCGCGTGAACGACCCTGAATTCATCTCCGATGAGGAGCTCTGGGCCCTCCGTTACCGGCTCCGGCGTGAATTAATCGATTTCACCCGCAGCCGCTTGATCGACGATCCCAAAGCACGTGAAGGCGATTTTATTACCCTCGATCACCTGCTCGATGCCGACACACTGACCATCGGTTTCGCTCGGAGGTTTGCGACCTATAAACGGGCCCCATTGATATTCGATCAGTTCGAGAAAGTCGCCAAGCTGGCCAAGGACGCCGAACGTCCTGTGCAGTTCATCTACGCCGGCAAAGCGCATCCAGCTGATGAGGAAGGCAAACGGTTCATCCAAAAAATTGCCCACCTTTCCAAGCATAGCGAATTGGCCGGCCATTTGGTGTTCATCGAAAACTACGATATTCAAATCGGCCGCATGCTGGTGGGCGGTTGTGATGTCTGGCTTAATAACCCCCGCCGGCCGCTGGAGGCCAGCGGCACGAGCGGTATGAAAACAGCCGCGCATGGCGGACTGAACTGCAGCATCATGGACGGTTGGTGGCGCGAAGTGTTTGACGGCGAGAACGGCTTCTCCATCGGAGGCGATGAACATCCGGATAACATTGAGGAACAGGATCGGCTCGATAGCGAAAACCTGTTCCGCACACTGTCCGAAGAAGTGATTCCGACCTTTTACGATCGTGATCAGGCCGGCTTGCCGCGCAAGTGGATTCACAAAATGCGCCACGCCATGGCGACCATCGCGCCTCAGTACAACACGTGGCGCATGGTGCAGGATTATTCCCGCAAATATTATCAGGTCTAGCGCGTGCTTCCGCCGATCTCAGCTCAAACGCCCGAGAGCCTGAAAGACTGGCTCGCGGAACGAGACGAGCCCGCCTATCGAGCGGATCAGATTCTTCAATGGGTTCACCAAAAAGGCGCTACCGACTGGTCGGCCATGAGCAATCTGCCGGACACGCTTCGAAATCAGTTGTTAGAGAGCTTTCAGTTTTCCTCCGTTGAACCTGCCAAGGAGCAGGGGAGCTTGGACACTACATTGAAATTCCTCTGGAAACTGGATGACGGCCAGCTTGTTGAGAGCGTTCTTATTCCAGCCAACCCGGCGTTATACGGCGAATCAAGCGACCGGCACACGCTATGTGTTTCTACTCAAGTCGGCTGCGCATATGGCTGCCGGTTTTGTGCGAGTGGACTGGAAGGATTTAAGCGGAATCTGACCCCCTCAGAAATTGTGGACCAAGTCCTTGCCGTGGAACGAATTCGGCGCGATGCGGCCAGTGCCCGTGACCGACTGATCACCAACCTCGTGATCATGGGCATGGGCGAACCGATGGCCAATTACGACAATTTATTGGCGGCGCTGGATATTCTCAATGCCGATTGGGGCACCGGCATTGGGGCACGTAAGATCACCATTTCCACCAGCGGTTTAGTTCCGCGCATTCGTGATTTGGCGCAGCAACCTAAGCAGTATCGGCTGGCCATCAGCCTGCACGGCGCCACCGATGCGGTGCGGGAACAAATCATGCCTATCAACCGGCGTTACCCGCTCAAGGAACTCACCGCGGCTGCCGCCGAATATCAGTCGGTGAAAAACGGTATGATCACGCTGGAATATATCCTCATTGAAGGCATCAATGATCATCTCGACCAAGTCGTGCCGCTGGCTCAATTAGCCAAGCAACTGCGCGCCAAGGTGAATCTCATTCCCTACAATCAAGTCGACGGCTTGGAATGGAACCGACCCAGCGTGGAGGCGCAGGACGCTTTCCTGGATGGCCTGAAAGCCCTTGGCACTCTTGTGACGCTTCGACGAGAGAAAGGTCATGATATCGATGCAGCCTGTGGACAACTCCGGTTACGCACCGAAAAGGAATTGGCCACAGACGTCCCGTGAGCTACAAGACGCCCCGTGATCGCTCTGCTTGATTATGGCGCGGGCAATGTCCGCAGCGTGCAAAAGGCCCTAACCGCGGCCGGCGGCGACGTGCAACTGGTACCCAACCCCGGGACAGTTGCGCAAGCCGATGCCGTGGTATTGCCGGGCGTGGGCGCGTTTGATGATTGCATCAACGCCATGCAGCGGCAGGAGCTATTCGAGGCGGCGCGCGCATTTGTTTCCACTGGCAAACCGTTCCTCGGCATCTGTGTCGGCTATCAGGCCCTCTTCGAGAAGAGTGAGGAGTTCAATTCCTGCGCAGCGGGGCTCGGCATTTTTGAAGGCAGTGTGGTGCGATTTCCGGATACCGAGGTTAAGGTGCCGCAAATCGGCTGGAACGAAGTACAATTTTCCAAACCCGATTGCCCGATCCTGCAAGGCATCGAATCCGGCAGCCATTTTTATTTCGTGCACAGTTATTATCCGCAGCCGAAAGATGAATCCATCGTGGCCACCCGCACGGAATATGGCGTGGACTTCGTCTCGGCGGTATGGCGCGACAACGTGTTTGCCACGCAGTTTCATCCCGAAAAGAGCCAGAAAGTGGGCCTCCAACTGCTCACGAACTTTGTGAATCTCATCTAGCGGACTTGCCCGCCGCCGCCTGCGTTGTTATGGTGGGCGCTCAACCATTATTGATTATGGCATACGAACTACCCGATCTCCCCTACGCGCATGACGCGCTGGAGCCGCATATTGATGCGCAGACCATGGAAATTCACCACGGCAAGCATCACGCCACCTACATCGCCAAACTCAACGCCGCGCTCGAAGGCCACGACGATCTCGCCGGCAAGAGTATCGGAGAGCTGGTAAGCGACCTGGACGCCTTGCCAGAAGCCGTGCGCGGCGCTGTACGCAACAACGGCGGCGGTCACGCAAACCATTCACTGTTCTGGACTATCATGGGCCCTGGCGGCGGTGGCGAGCCGACTGGCGACCTCGCTCAGGCCATTGAGTCTGAACTGGGCGGTTTAGATAAATTTAAGGAAGACTTTGAAGCCGCCGGCGCCACGCGCTTTGGCAGCGGCTGGGCTTGGCTTTGCGTCGATACCGACGGCAGCCTGTGCGTGTGCAGCACACCGAATCAGGACACGCCACTCATGGAAGGCCGCACGCCGATCCTTGGCTGTGATGTTTGGGAGCACGCCTATTACCTGAAGTACCAGAACCGGCGCCCGGATTATCTGAAGGCATTCTGGAGTGTGGTGAACTGGGACGCAGTGGCCGCCAATTACGCCGCCGCGAAAGGTTGAGCCGATTAACCAAAAAAATTCAAACGGGCAGGGCAACCTGCCCGTTTTTTTATGGCAAATACTTCCGCGGAATCTCCGCGCCAGCCACGTAGCTCAGCTGTGCGATATTGCACATCTGATACACGTTGATCCGGAAATCCGGGCAGGTGCTCACCAGACAATAGGCGTCCGTCGGCGTGAACCCGAATTCATCCACCAGCCACGCCATCAAATGCTGCGTTGCCGTGTCCACCGCCACCTCTAACGGACGGGCTGAGTGAACGGCAACCAGAGCGTCCGGTTTTTCAATACGCAGAAACGGCAGCTTCTTCTGTTTGATGAGTTCGAAATGCAACCGCACGGTGCCGCAAGTCTCTGCCGCGGTGCCGGTGTATTCTGTGTCCCCTTGACTGGCGTGTAAGTCGCCCAGATAGAACAGGGCGCCATCATGGTATACCGGCATAAAAATCCGATTGCCCGCCGCCGCATCGCGCATATCTAGGTTGCCACCCCATGCGCCCTGGCCATCGATACTCGTACGCACTTCACGATCCGGGGCCGTGCCGAGCGTGCCAATGAACGGCGTAATCGGCCAGGAGATAGAATCGCTGAATTGCAATGTGCCATCCTGCATGGTGCCACTGGGGCCCGGTGTGTGCGGAAAAATCTTGGTGGTATATTCGCTCGATAATTCCGGCCAACGCGTGGATTCACCCAACGGACCGCGCTTCGGCCCCACCGCGACCCACGAATAATCTGCCACCTCCACCTCCTCAATGCAGGCCACCAACACATCGCCCCGTTCCGCGCCTTCAATATAAACCGGCCCGGCAATCGGATTGGCCATCGGCGGCGAGCGATCAAACCCCGGGCGATTTGCCGGAATCGCCTTATCCACCGGCGTCTTGAAGAACCCCGTGCTCGCATCCCACGTTTCGATCGCGATGGTTTCCCCTTCGCTCACCCGCAACAGCGGCTCATCACGCCAATCAAAGGCGTATTTCTTGGCCTGTTCCCTGACGATCATCTGCATAAGCGTTGCACAGCTTTCTGTTCGGGTGTGTTATTGTGTTCCGTATACAGTCGCGCTTGAGGGCTTCAAGTCGAAGCCAGATGGGACTCGTCTTACTAAAGTAAAAACAAGGATCAATAAATTCGGAATGAATAGTTTCGCCTTGTCCCAAACATGGTCGGACATCAAAGCATGAGCTCCATAGGGCAGGGGGCTATTATCCAACAGTCCCATCAGAGCAGATGTGCCAGTGTGAGGAATTAAACGCCACACGGTTGCAAACCATCGGAAAACATTGAGCAACGTTAGTTCCGTCATAAGTCAATGGCAACGGATTTGTTTGCGGCGTTTCCTACGCTTGAGTACCGTGCGTGCCTATGATGAACGCAGGAACATTTCGACTGGGGGTGCTCGGTTCAGGGCGTGGCTCGAATTTCGCCGCGATCGCCGAAGCCATCAAATGTGGCGAAGTGCCTGCGGAGGTAGTCACTGTCATTTCCGATGTGGAAAACGCCGGTATTTTACAGCACGCAAAGCAGCTAGGAATCCCCGGTCAATTCATTGATCCGGGAAAGTACCGCACAAAACTTGATGAGGGCGCCGAGCAGGCTTACATCACCACCCTGCAGTCAGCTCAGGTTGACCTCGTGGTGCTGGCCGGTTTTATGCGGATTTTGAAGGGCGATTTTTTGCGATCATTTGAAGGGCGCGTTATCAATATCCATCCCTCGCTGCTGCCTTCCTTTCCCGGTTTGGAGGCTTGGAAACAGGCGCTGGATTACGGCGTCAAACACACCGGTGCCACCGTCCATTTTGTGGATCAGGGAATTGATTCGGGCGCCATCATCGCTCAGGAAACTGTGCCCGTGCTGGATGAAGACACCCCGGAGACTCTGCTTGAGCGCATTCACGGCGCCGAACACCGCATCTATCCGGCGTCCATCGCCGCCATTGCCCGTGGGGAAGTAAAGCTTAAAGGTCGCCGTACCGCCCGCCGGGTATCTTGATCAGCCAAAAAAAGGAAAAAAAGATTCGCTTTTCCGCCCTGACAGTGGCAAACCATCCCGCCCGCGTGATGGGCCTAGAGTGCTTTTTCGTTTCCCGGGCACAAAACATCTCCGGATGAGCAAAAAGAAGAAACAACTCCGTTTTGGTTTGCCTAAGGGCAGCCTGCAGGATGCCACGGTTGAAAAGCTGGCCAAGGCCGGCTGGAACGTGCGCGTCAGCAGCCGCTCGTACCTGCCGTACGTGGATGACACGGACCTCGAGATCCGCACCATCCGCGCGCAGGAAATGAGCATCTATGTGGAGCGTGGTTATCTCGATTGCGGCATCACGGGCCTCGATTGGATTCAGGAAAACAATTCCAAGGTTCAGGAGGTTGGCGAATTTCTCTTCAGCAAAGCCACCCGCCGGCCCGCCCGCTGGGTATTGGCTGTGCCGGAAAAATCCAGGATTAAATCCGTCAAGGACCTCGAAGGCAAACTGATCGCCACCGAGGTTGTCGGCATGACCAAACGCTGGCTTAAGAAACACGGCGTCAAGGCGGACGTCGAATTTTCTTGGGGCGCCACTGAGGTGAAAGCGCACGAGCTGGTCGACGCCATTGTGGAGGTCACCGAAACCGGTAACAGCCTGCGCGCCAATAACCTCCGCATTGTGGAGGAATTAATGAGCAGCACCCCGCGCCTGATCGCCAATAAGACTTCTTGGAAAGATGGCTGGAAGCGCGACAAGATTGAAACGATGGCCATGCTCCTGCGCGGCGCTATCGATGCGGAAACCAAGGTCGGCCTCAAGCTGAATATCCAGCAGGTCAACCTTGAGAAACTCCTGAAAAAACTTCCCTCCCTGCGCAATCCCACCATCAACCAACTTGCCCAGGATGGCTGGGTCGCCGTTGACACGGTGATTGATGAGCACGTGGTGCGCGAAATTATCCCGGAGTTGAAAGCAGCCGGGGCCGAGGGAATTGTTGAATACCCGCTCAATAAAGTGGTCTACTAAGCTTTCACGAAGGAACAAACCGAACAATATGGGATCGTTAAAGAAACGGCGCAAAGCCAAGATCAACAAGCACAAGCGGAAAAAGGCCTCCCGGGCCAACCGCCATAAGAAACGTAAGTGGTAGACCTTCGGGCTCAAGCCCGTGTCCACAATTTGCGCTTTCCCAAGCTCAATGGATGTGCCCCAATACCGGGGTTTATGAGAATTGCGTTCGGATACCTTGCTCCGGTTTTCGTGGCTGCACTGCTGCACACAGGCTGCGCCGCCCCACCAGATCCTCCTGCCCATCAAACCCTAGGCCCCGCACTGGAACAAAGCGGGCTGATTGAGAGCGCCGAAAATGTCTCCAATGACCCGCCGGCTAAAGAGTTAACTCCGGAAGAAAAAGAGGCCGCCGAAGACGCCAAGATGGAGCGTCGCATTAAGGCCATGGCTCATTACGCGGCGGCCACCGCACATCGCGAGCGCGGCGAAAACGACGAAGCTCTGGAGGAATATTATCAAGCCGCTCTAGCCGATCCCACCGATCAGAAGGTTATGATGGAAGTCGTACAGCTGTTGGTGATGTCCCGAAAACAGGACAAAGCCTTTAAGTTGCTAATCGAGGCCACCAAAAACCCGGCCGCACCCGCAGAACTCCATGCGCTGCTCGCCGCTACTTACCTGGAAAAGAAAAAACCCGAACTCGCCCAAGCCGCCGCCAAGCACGCAATCAAGAAGGCGCCTAAATCCATTGTCGGCTACAAGACGCTCATGCAGGTATTCCGCTATGAAATGCAGCAAGGCGCCAAGCGCACTAAGCAAATCCGCGAAGTTCTGGATCAAGCCCGCCAGCAGGAAGGGGTCAGTGTTCCGTTTCAAGTGGAACTTGCGCTAATGATTACCGGCTACCTCTCTATCGATAAGGAATCAGGCAAAGAACTGAAGCCAGAAATCCGCAAGTTGTTGGACGACGCCTGGAATACCAAACCCAAACAACCCATTCTCCTTGAGCAAATTGCCCGAGGCTACCGCATTGCTGGCGCCCACAAGGAAGCTGCCAGCGCAATGGAAGCGCTGCTAAAGGCTCTACCCAATAACCCTATGGTGCTGCTAGAAACCGCCCGCGAACACGCACTCGGCGGTGACATGGAGCAGGCCAAGACGCACCTCGAGGCATTGACCCGCAAATTCCCCCGCGTTTGGGAAGGCCACCAGCTCCGCGCCGCCGTAGCCATGGATGAAGAGGATTATTCCACCGCGGTGAAACATTACCGCGAAGTCATCAAGCTCAATCGTAAACTGGAGTCAGTTCATTACGACCTTGTTGCAGCCCTGCTGGCGGATGAAAACATTGACGCCGCCCGCAAGGCACTGACTCAGGCTGAGTCTCAATTCGAGGCAAACTTCATGCAGGCCTATTTCGGCGCTATGATTCATCTGGAAGAAAAGGCCTACCTCAAGGCCCACGAAAACCTACTCACCGCCGAGGCGCGCGCGAAAAAGGGTGAGCCCGAGCGACTCACGCACATTCTTTATTTCCAACTCGGCTCCACAGCCGAGCGCGCCAAGAAATATCAGGATGCCGAAAAACATTTCCGCCAATCCATCAAACTGAAGCCCGACTACGCCACATCACTGAATTACCTCGGCTACATGTGGGCCGACCGCAATGAAAACCTCAAGGAAGCCGAGGAGTTCGTACGGCGCGCTTTGAAGGTGGATGAAGACAACCCGGCCTACCTCGACAGCCTGGCATGGATCCATTACCGCCGTGGCGAATTCAAGGAAGCCCTAAAGATTCAACTCAAGGCCCTAGAACATAGTGAGGAGCCGGATCCCGAAATCCTAATGCACCTCGGCGAAATTTATATTGCCCTTGATGATCCGAAGCGCGCCCAAAAATATCTCAAACAAGCTGACGCTATCGAAGATACTCCCGACGACATTAAAGCCAAAATTAAGGCTAAGTTGAAGGGCTTGAAATAGTCCGTGGACTACCAGCACGCCAAACATTACTCGCTCGAGGAAGCGCGCGATTTACTGCCCACCTTGCGAAATTGGTTTGAAGAAATTGACGCCCTGACCGATCGCATTCGCGAATTTGACGAATTTCTGGCGCCACGCATGGATCAGGGCGAGGATTTGGGCGGCACGGCGCCAAACCAGATGATCCGGGACATGGCCCGCGTGCACGCCATTTTGGGCGCCTTTCATGAGCGGGACATCCAAATAATGGATCTCCAAAAAGGCCTCGTGGGCATCCCAGCATTACTCGATGAACGGGAGGTGTTTCTCTGCTGGGAACGCACCCAGCCCGACATCACGCACTGGCACCCTCTAAATACCGGTTATGCCGATCGCAAACCGCTTTGGAGCTAACCATTCTTAGGGTTGATTCCCCCGCTAGATTTTGTATAAATCCCGCCCCGTTTTAGGGCAGGATGAAAACATCTCGTTAATAATTACGCATGATCAAAGTCCAAAACCTCAGAAAATCCTTCGGCACTAACGTGGCCGTTGATGACCTTAGTTTCGAAGTCAAGAAAGGCGAAGTTCTCGGCTTTCTTGGCCCCAATGGCGCCGGAAAATCGACCACAATGAGAATGATCACCGGCTATATTACACCCGATAGCGGTGACGCGATCTTGGGCGATCACAGTATTGTAGACGAACCCGAGGCAGCCAAATCTATCATCGGCTATCTCCCAGAAAACGCACCATCCTATCCGGACATGGACGTTCAAGGGTTCCTTCGATTTGCCGCCGAAATTCGCGGCATGGATGGAGCCGAGCGCGACAAATCCGTGGATCACGCCATCGAAGTTTGCTCCCTAGAATCCGTTCGCCACCAAAACATAGACACACTTTCAAAGGGATTCACCCACCGCACCTGCCTCGCGCAATCCATTCTGCATGACCCGGAGGTGTTGATTCTTGATGAGCCCACTGACGGACTGGACCCCAACCAAAAACACGATGCGCGGCAATTGATTAAGCGTCTGGGTGAAACCAAGGCTATTATTTTTTCCACACACATTCTCGAAGAAGTGGAGGCAGCTTGTTCCCGTGCCATCATAATTGACCAAGGCCGGATAGTAGCAAATGGAACACCCGAAGAATTGAAGAAACAAAGCAAGACCAACCGACTCGACGATCTGTTCCGCGAATTGACCGTATCCGACACCAAGCAAAAGGAGGCAGCCTAATGAACCAAAGTCCAATGCGTAATATCCTAGTCGTTGCCAAGCGCGAATTCAGTGCGTACTTCACGACACCAGTCGCCTATGTGTTCCTAGTGATATTCCTGTTGTTAGCTGGCTTTTTCACGTTCATGGTGGGGCAGGATTTCTTTTCTCGCAATGAAGCTTCGCTCGGTTCCTTTTTCTTATGGCACCCGTGGCTCTACCTTTTCCTGGTGCCCGCAATCGCCATGCGTTTGTGGTCCGAGGAGGCTCGCACAGGCACACTAGAGCTACTGCTGACGCTGCCCATCACCACTGGTCAGGCGGTGATCGGTAAATTCCTTGCGTCCTGGGCCTTCTTGATCCTGTGTCTAATTCTCACATTCCCGATTTGGCTGACTCCCGTATACCTAGGTGATCCGGATAACGGCGCAATTCTCTGCGCCTATTTCGGCAGCGCCCTGATGGCTGGCGCCTATCTTGGTATTGGCTCCATGACTTCTGCGATCACAAGCAATCAGGTTATTAGTTTCGTGATGTCCGTCGTGCTTTGCTTATTCACAATCCTTGCCGGATTCCCCCCAGTTACTGATTTTATTCAGGGTCTTTTCCCTGGCAATGAGGCGGTTGTCGGTCTAGTTGCAAACATGAGTGTCATGACGCATTTTGAGGCCTTACAGCGAGGCGTATTCCACCTTAAAGATGCTCTCTTTTTCATCTCGCTCATTGTCGTAACCCTTGTAATCACCACGGCGATTATCCGAGCAGGCCAAGAAAACAAACCCAGCCAAGCTATTGGGATGACCGGAGCGCAAGTAGCCATTCTCTTTGCCGCTCTGATCCTCGTGAACGGCTTCGCTTATACCACAAGAGCCAAGGTGGATTTCACCG
>CAJWVY010000005.1 GCA_913048135.1 uncultured Verrucomicrobiales bacterium | reverse complement strand
ACAAGAAGATGGACCCCCTCGGAATCGCACTGGAAAATTTTGATGTAATGGGACGCTGGCGAGACCAGTACACAGACGTGAGCAACTACACCGCCAACAAAAATAAGGGCCAACGTTTTCCCGTCGACACGAGAACGGCCCACATGGACGGCAGAGCCTTCGAGGGCCCTCAAGGCCTGAAAAATATCCTGATGGAAGATAAGGAAATTTTCTCCAGAGCATTCATCGAAAACATTCTCTCCTATGCCATGGCGCGCGAGCTCACATTTAGCGACCGCAAGAATATCAACCAGCTCTATGAGCAGTCCGCGAAGAATGACTTCAGACTGCGAGACATTCTGCTGGCGATTGTTTCGGCAGAGAGCTTCACCAAACGATAGAGCATCGCCGCACTTAGTGCGCTTGAAGGTGGAGCGGGTGATGGGAATCGAACCCACGTCTCAAGCTTGGGAAGCTCACGTACTACCATTGTACGACACCCGCGTTTGAAGGTGGCTATTCTGGCAAAGGGTATGACCGAAGGCAACTGTTTACCAGCTGACCATTTTGGTCAATTCACGCACGCGCTTGGAAATATCCGTTTTCTTAACCTTGGTGGTTTTCTTGAGGCCAAAATCTTCGCAGCAGTAGCTGGCGGTGACGGTGCCGTGAATGATGGCGGCGCGCAGGTTTTTATCAAGGCTCCCTTTCTGACTGGCAAGATAGCCCATGAGGCCGCCGACAAAGCTGTCACCGGCCCCGGTGGGGTCCACGACTTTCTTTAGCGGGTAAGCGGGCGCCACAAACAGGCCTTTCGGGCCGGAGAGAATGGCGCCATGTTCGCCTTTTTTCACGATCACATATTTGGGACCGAGCTTGTGGATGCGCGGTAAGGCGGCGACGACGTTGTCTTCCTCAACCAGCTGCGCCGCTTCGCTGTCGTTGAGGACAAGGCAGTCGATGCGCTTCAATAATTTTAGGACGGCAGGCCGAGCGATGTTGAGCCAGAGATCCATGGTGTCGGCCACGATGAATTTCGGTCGCTTCATTTGATCGAGCACATGGCCCTGCAGATCGGGGGCGATGTTGGCGAGCAACACGTAGGGCAGCCGCGTGTAGGCGGCGGGCAAGGTGGGGCTGTAGTTTTCGATCACGCCGAGCACGGTATCGAGCGTGCGACGGTTGTTCATGTTCACTTCATACTCGCCGGACCAGTGAAAGGTTTGGCCGGGCAACTGATCGAGGCCTTCAAGGCAAAGGCCGTGCCGACGGTACAGGTTCAGGTATTTGCGCGGGAAATCTTCGCCCACGGCGCCGACCAGATGGGTCGGGGCAAAGAAGCTGGCCGCCACGGCCGCATGACTGGCGGAACCGCCCAAGAGGCGTGGGTTTTCCGCGTAAGGGGTTTTGATGGAATCGAGGGCGGTGGTGCCGACTACTAAGAGGCTCATAAATTGTTTGGGGTGTTCTCCTTAATCCAAAGGCACGGAGGCTAGGCGCTCTTGAAATTGTTGGCAAGCGTGAGCGACGTCGGGGGCATTGAGGATGGCCGAAACCACGCAAATGCGGCGGGCACCGGCGGCGAGAACTTCATCAACATTCTCAAGCGTGATGCCGCCGATGGCGAACCACGGGCAATCCCGCAGATGCTCGGCGGCCCAGCGTACGTACTCGAGCGTCACACCCGCGCGGCCGGGCTTGGTGGGCGTGGGGAAAACGGGCCCCACGGCGATGTAATCGGCATCCTCCGCCAGCGCCGCCTCAGCCTGTTCGGGCGCATGGGAGCTAAGGCCGAGTTGCGGCCCGGGAAAAGCCAGCTCCGGCGTGGGGTCATCTTCCGGCTCAAAGAAATCCTCCTGGCCGAGATGACAAAACTCCGCGCCCAGCTTACTGGCGAGGGCCCAGTGGTCATTGATGACCAGCGGCACTTCGGCGGCGCGGGTGATGGGCAGAATCGCCTCGGCGGCTTCGCGGATTTCCGGCTCGGTCCAATCCTTGGCGCGCAGCTGCAGGATATCCGCGCCACCTTCGCACAGTTGTTGCGCGAGCTCAGCGGGTTCGCGCCCGTGCAGATAGGCGCTGTCGACAAACGCGTAAAGGCGGCAGTCGGCGAGGGGCTTCACGGGTTAGGCATCCCGCTCGATCAACTCGCGCCGGTTGGCGAGCATGTTCTCGATGAAGTTGGTGGCATACACGCCGCGCCGGAAATTGGGATCGCGCATAATAGCCAGCTCGAAGGGGATCGTGGTCTTGATACCGGTGATCATGTATTCGCTGAGCGCCCGGCTCATGCGAGCGATGGCTTCGCGGCGGTCTTTGCCCACGGTGATCAGTTTGGCCACCATGGAATCATAATGCGGAGGCACGGTGTAGCCGGCGTACACGTGGCTGTCCAACCGCACGCCCTTGCCACCAGGCGCGTAATACATTTCCACACGGCCGGGAGACGGCGCAAAATCGGCATAGGGATTCTCCGCATTAATGCGGCACTCGATGGCGTGGCCGGTGAAGGTGACTTCCTCCTGCGAAATACGCAGGGGCTCGCCCATGGCCACGGCGATCTGGGCCTTCACCAGATCCACGCCGGTCACCTCCTCGGTGATTGGGTGTTCGACCTGGATGCGTTTGTTGACCTCGAGGAAATAATAGTTGCCCTTGTCATCGGCCACGAACTCCACCGTTCCCGCATTCACGTAGCCGGACTCATGCGCAATACGCAGGGCGGCCTCCCCCATCTCCTGCCGTAGATCCGGCATCTCAGCCATCAAGGGCGAAGGCGTTTCCTCAATCAACTTTTGATTGCGGCGCTGGATGGAGCAATCGCGTTCGCCGAGATGAATGATGTTGCCTTTGGTGTCGCCCAAAATCTGGTACTCAATATGGCGCGGGTTCTCGATGAATTTCTCGATGTACACCCCGCCATTGCCGAAGGCTTTCTCCGCCTCCGTGCGCGCGGTGTGAAAGCCCTTTAGCAGGGACACATCATTATGCGCTACGCGCATGCCGCGCCCGCCACCACCGGCCACCGCCTTGATCATCACGGGGTAACCAATCTCCTTGGCCACTCGGCGGGCAGTATCCTCATCCTCCACCATGCCATCGGACCCCGGTGGCACGGCCACATTGGCTCGTGTGGCAAGCTCGCGGCTGGTTTGCTTATCGCCAAAGGTGTTCATCACCTGAGCGCCCGGGCCGATAAAGGCGATATTGCAGCTCTCACATACCTCGGCAAAACGGGCATCCTCCGAGAGAAACCCATAGCCGGGATGAATGGCATCCACATCGGCAATCTCCGCGGCACCGATGATGCGGTCGCGTTTCAGGTAACTTTCATTACTCGGACTGGGGCCAATGCAGATGGCTTCATCGGCCATCTGCACGTGCATAGAGTTTGCATCGGCTTCCGAATACACGGCGACGGTCCGAATATCCAGCTCGCGACAGGCGCGTATAATGCGGACGGCAATTTCACCACGATTGGCTACAAGAATTTTCTCAAACATGAAAAGCGCGGGCAGCTGCGGTTAGTTCGGTTCGATCCGGAAGAGCGCCTGGCCGTATTCGACCGGCTTGCCATCCTCCACCAGCACCTCGGCAATGGTGCCTTTGACCTCGGCCTTGATTTCGTTCATCACCTTCATCGCCTCGATGATGCACACCACGGTGTCCGGCTCCACCACCGAGCCGACCTCCACATACGAATCGGCATCCGGCGAGGGCTTCCGATAAAACGTCCCAATCATCGGCGACTTCACCTCCGGCCCTTCCGCTACTGGGGCTGGGGCTGGGGCTGCGGCCGCCGGGGTCGCAGGAGCCGGAGCGGCTGTCGCCACGGGCGCCGCGACCGGAGCCGCTGCGGCCGCCGGTAGGATCATGGGGGCCGCTTCCTGCACCACCACGGTTTCGCCCTTGCGGGGTTTGCCGGAATCGCGCTTGAGCTTGATCTTGAAGTCGCCTTCTTCCATCTCGAATTCCGAGACGGCGTTCTTCTTCATAAGGTCGACAATGACTTTAATGTCTTTGAGGTCCATGGAAAGTGGGATCAGCGGCACGCCGTTGCCGACATCGACCGGCGATGGCAACCGCAATTGTTTTGGTTGAGACAGGCGGTGTTCACGTGAACAACACGGGCAAGGGTGGGCAAATTAGCGAAATCGTCAAGTGAGGATTATCCACTCATCCTCGGTTTAAGATCAAAACACCCCAGAAAAACCGCGCACAATCGCATTACTTTATCGATAATGCGGCCTCTAATCCCAGAATGTAGGAAGTGGGGCCGAATCCGCAAATTTGCCCCTGACACACCGGGGCGATCAGCGAGTTATGGCGGAATTCTTCACGGGCATGGATGTTGGAGAGATGGATTTCCACGACCGGCACCTCGGTGGCGGCGATGGCATCGCGCAGCGCCACGCTGGTGTGGGTGTAGCCGGCGGCATTGATCACCACCACATCGGCCTGCCCCAAAGCGTCCTGAATCCACGTCACCAACGCGCCTTCGTCGTTGCTTTGGCGAAACTCAATGTCCGCGCGGCCCTCGGCCTGTTCACGCACGGCGTCTTCGATGTCGGCCAACGTCGTGGTGCCGTAAATCTCCGGCTGCCGTTGCCCCAGCAGATTGAGGTTGGGGCCGTTGAGGAAGAGAATCTTCATCGGGCACGAAGCTAACGGGTGGGCGCGCGCCTCACAACTTCAATTTCAACAGGCCCATCTCCAGCACCAATAATTCGCCGACATTGGTGTGCAGTGTGCGCTGGGTTTGTTCCACCAACCGAAGATTGGCTTCGGCGTCGCGCGCCGTAATCCGACCGCCCACCGAAGCAGCGCTGTCGGCCAAATCCGGAAAGCGCGCGCGCTCCGCCCCTAGGCCGCGCGCGTGCAGCCATACATCCCGCAGCCAACCCTGCAATGCTGTCAAGAACCCTGCCCGCCGATGTCGGTACTCGGCCATGACGGCCGCCTTGCTTTCCTCCTCCCATTGATCACGCAACTCAGGCGGAATCTCCTCGTGCTGGCTCAACGGAGAGGCCGCCTCCACTTCCTCATCGATGGTGGCTTCGAGCGCCTTGAGGCGCACCATCAAGGTATCGAGCAGACGGTACCGGCCAAACAAATCCTTATCGCCCTGGGCGGCCATAGCTGCGAATTCGCGCAGCCACGCCAGTTCGTCCTCACCAAAGGCGCGCTGGCCGTCGCCGGCAAAGTTCAAACGCAGACACCGTGAGCGAATGGTGTCCAGTAAACGTCCCGGCTCGGTGGACAGCAGCACGAACACCGTGCGCGCCGGCGGTTCCTCCAGCGTCTTGAGCAAAGAGTTGGCGGCGTCTTCATTGAGCCTATCAGCGGCAACCAACAGGGCCACCTTGTAGCCGCCTTCCACAGGCTTGTTGTTGATCAGATCATGCAAGACCCGCGGCGGACTGCTGGGCCGGCGCACAATCTGCCCGATCTTGATCTGGCGTAGTTTGGATTCCGGCTTCACCACCATCACATCCGGATGACTGGCGGACATGATCTTTTGGCAGCTCACGCAGGTGCCGCAGGAATCCATCGGCGTCCCATCCGGCGCGGACTGCGGAGGCTGCGCGCAGTTCAGGGTCTGCGCGAGGGCTAAGCCCACAGATTCCAGCTCGGCAAGATCATGACCGGTAAAGAGATAAGCGTGGCCTAAGCGCCCACGCTCCAGACTACGTTGGAGCAGGGTGACCACGTCCTGTTGGGCATGAAAGTCGGCCAGCGGCACGGCAACAGCCTAAAAGGCAAAACCCGCCTCGTCCAGCGGAGTTCTGGATTGTGAAAAAGGTTGGAATAACCTTGAACAAATTGCCCTTCACGGAGGCGCATTCCGGTCCAAAATGTCGTCTAATCGAACTGGCTGGGGTCTGTAGATTGACTTTCAGCCGTGATGGTGTACAGTGAGATTGGCTTCGGCCTGTCTGTTGTCTAATGAAAAAACTGGGTATAGCAATGGTTGCCGCCATCTTGGCTTCTTGTGGTCAAGGCCCTCAGAAGGTTGCCCAAGCCCCCAGCACCCAGCCGACTCAACCGACACAGCCCGAACAGTCTAATGTGGAGGAGGCCGATCCGGGCCCGCAAACGCTCAAGCCCATCACCGAGCCGCCCACGACGCCTGAAGGGGGAGCGCCCAATCAACCGGTTCAACCGGAAGTGGTGCCGCCAACGGAGGTGAAACCGTCCCAACCCGAACAACCCGAGGAAGTGGTGCAGCCCCCCACGCCCCGTGTGCCGGCTCCCGGTCAGTCGGAATTATCCGAGGCCGAGCTCATTGCCCGCAAGCTGATCAGCACCGATCCCAACGATAATCTGGAAGTGCTGAATGAAGCCCTCGAACGGTGGCTCGCGGAGAAGGGCACGTTGCCTGAGCGCGTCAGCGAGTTGGTCGGCGAACAGTTTCTGCCCATGCTCCCGATGGCGCCTCTCGGCAAGGTCTTCATGATCGACGCGGAAAACCGCCGCGTCTTTCTCGTGGCGGAGAAATAAGCCGCCTACTTTGGTGCCTGTTTCAGGCTCGCTAGATACTCGATCACGTCGCGCAATTCGCGTTTGGAAATCACCGCCTGTAATCCCGGCGGCATGCCGCTCGGGCCTTTTTGCTTCGTCTTGATGTCCACCTTCTTGATCGTCACCAACCCATCCTCCGGTGAGATCAGGGTGATGTCCGTTTTGGTTTCCTTACGCGTGATACCCGCCACGGCCTTGCCGTTCTTGAGTGTCACGAGAAAGAAATCAAATCCCTCAGCGATCTGCGCGCCGGGGTTCACGATGGATTCCAGCAGATGCTTGCGATCCACCTTCGCGCCAATGCCGTCGAGCCGCGGCCCCACTTCACCACCCTGGTTGCCCACCTGATGGCAACGCGCGCAGCTGATGGCCACGTTTTCGAAAAAGGATTTCTTCCCCTTGGCCACATCGCCGCCTTCCAGCGTTTCCAGATATGGTTCCAGCGCGAAGAAATTCTCCGCCGGGGTTGGCCGGCTGGCCTCAAACTTCGCCAGCTTCGCCGCCACTGTTTTGTCCTTCCGCTTCGCCGCCGCCTCCAGCACTTCCAGCTGCAACGGGGCGGACACCTTCTTGGCCAACAGATCATCGAGCAGCCCGGCCAACACCTTGTCCGCCGAACCGTCCTTCAGATCGCCCATGGCCAAAATCGCGCTTTGCTTTTCGCCTATGCTGCCGGTTTGCAGCACCTTCACCAAACGCCCCATGGCATCGGCCGGCTTCACCTTGGGCGCCAGCCGCGTGGCTTCCTGCCGCAAACGGCCGTCCCGTGAGGCACTGGCAATCTCCACCGCTTCGGCCAGTTGATCTGTCTCCAGTTCGCCCAGCGCCTTCAGCGCCTCAGTCCGCGCGCGGCCGCCCTGTTTGTTTTTCACAATCGCCAACAGCGCCGGACCGGCTTCCTCCAGACGCAACCGACGAGCCGCGCCGATGGCTTCCATTTGCACCACGCCGGTGGCATTGCGGAGGAGTCCATCGATCTTGTCGCGCAAGGCCGCTGCAGCGCCCTTGTTATCCCGATCCGCCACCGGGCGCCAAAGACCGCTGATGCGGTCGCGCCCGGACGGCTTGGCCCAGGCGCCCAGCAGGTTCAAGGCTTCTCCCCGGGCCAAATCCGCGTGTTGATCCTCCGCGGCCACCGCCGCCAAGGCGTCGGCTTGGCCGAGGCGATAATTGGCGTTGAGCGCCCGACGCATCACGGACTTGCCGAGCTTCGGCTGCGCCGCCAGCTTCGCCAGCTTCGGCATGGCCACGTCAATGTGTTCATCGGCAATCGCGCGTGCGGCTTCCAGCACGATGTGCGGTTGGGCGTCGGCCAGGAACGTGGTCACGGCCGGATTGCCCTCACGCCGCAACGCGATCAAGGTCGCCAACCGCACGGCCGCCGATTTGTCCCGGCTCAATTGCACCACCGGCAAGGCCTTGCCCAAAGCCTGCAACGCCATGATACCGCCATGGCGCACGATCGGGTCACTATCATCGTTACGCCGCAGCATGGCCACCACGGCGTCCGTGTAGTTGCCGCCATTTTTACTGAGCGCAATCGCCGCCTGCGCCTGAGCGCGGGCGTTGTCGCTGCCGAGCAGCTTAATCAAGCCGGGCACAGCGGCCTTGGACTTGGCTTCACCGAGCATCTTGGCCGCCTGCGTTTGCACTTCGCCGTCCGCATCACTCAGCAGCGGTACCAGCGCGCCGTCTTGATTTTGCCCGTCGCGCGCCAGTTGGCCGAGACCCCAGACCGCGTGCAGCCGCGCCAGCCCTTTGCCTTGCCGGGCAATGCCTCCCAGCGATTTGGTGTCGGCTTTGGCCACCAGTTGGAATTGGGCGGCCTGTCTCACGCGCATATCCGGATGACTCAGGAGATTGCGCAGGCCGTTGGCGTTGATCTTGTCGAAGCCCTTGCGGAACAGCTCCTGCACCGAGGGCGCATTGCTCAAGGTTTGCTTGGGATTAGCGATACGATAAATGCGGCCCTTGCCAGTCATGGCCCAGCCGTTGACCCAGTCAGAAATATAGGCGTGCCCATCGAAGCCGAACTCCACATCGGTCACCAGCGTCTTCCATACCAGCCGACCGGTTTGCCCCACCTTAAAGTGCGCGCCCACCGGCGTGTTGCGAATGGTGTGAACGCCGCTGCGCGCGGGGCTGCCTTTGAAATCGCACATGAAAAACATATTGGCGTACTGATCGCCCAAGCCGACGCCGGGATAATAGGTCAGCCCCGATGGGCCATTGCCGATATTGGCTACGGGCGGAATGCGATGGGCGGCTTTGCCGTCGGGGAAACACATGCGCTCATCCAGCCACGGGCCGCGGCGCGTGGTCCACGGGGCTCCCTCAAGAAACTGCCAGCCAATGCGCCAGCCGCTGTCGCCGCCTTCCACGGCGTTGACCCAGCGCGCGGGATCGCCGCCGTCGGAATTGTTGTCGCCGGTAAACAGGTTGCCGTGCGCGTCAAAGGCCAACTCCTGCGGATTGCGCAATCCGATGTGGTACAACTCCAGATCGGATCCATCGGGTTCACAGCGGTAAATGGTGCCGTACTCCGGCGTGTGCAATTTGCGCCCGTCTTTCGTGGTGACCGATGCCGCCCGGTCGCCGATGCTGAAATAAATGCGGCCATCAGGTCCCTGCCGAAGGCCATGCAGATCGTGCCCCAGAAAACCGACGCGCACCCCAAAGCCGCTGGCCAAGCTTTGTTTCGTATCCGCCTTGCCGTCACCGTTCTTATCCTCCAAAAGCCACAAGTGGGGAATGTTGGTGAACCACACCTTGCCATTGCGCGCGAGCACGCCGGCGGCCAGGCCGTCCACCTCGTCATTGAATCCATCGGCAAACACCGTCGCGTGATCCATCACGCCGTCACCATCGCGATCAACCAATTGCCGGACGCGATCGGAATAATCCGTCAGACCGGGCACCTTGTAGCGGCGAAACATCGCGCGCATATCCTCGGTGCTTTGCGAGGCGAGCTCTTCGTCCAGCCAGTTCATGTGACCGCGGATATCCATCACGCCCTTGTGCAGGCGGAAACTTTCCACTACATAAAAGCGGCCCTGCTCGTCGATATCGAACGCCACCGGATTAGCCAGCAATGGTTCGGCGGCCACCAGACTGAGCTTCAACCCCGGCGCCACCTCGAAGCCTTTCATGGCAACGGCGCCCTCGTTGGAGGCAGGCTTCACCTCCACGCTCTTGGGCGGTTGCAAATCCGCGGCCATCACCGAAGCGGCCACGAGCACGCTGAATACAGAAAACAAAGTCTTCATCATTGAAGGACCGAGGGTATCGATTTTGGAGTGAATCGAGAAGAAAAAGGCATTACTTTTCACTTAACAACGCTCGCACATTGGAGCTTCTTCGTAAAACGCTTCGGCAACGAAACCGTATAGGCTTTTTTTCGATTAGAGAAACGCGAGCAGACCCCTGAACTTCGTCGGCATCAGGCATACCCGCGCCGCCTGTAACGACTGAGTCCGCGCACCACAACAAATCAACGAACACTACATCATGAGCAACCTGAAGTATGAACCGACCCGGAGGGTTAGTAATGCCAATCATCGCGCCCGGCTGCACGCCACGCCAACGCCGAAGATGGTGAGCGTGCCGATCACCGTGATCATGTGGGCGTGAAAGGGACTGCGCAACGCTTCAGGCAGGTGGGCTGGAAAGGTCATCCAACAAATCACCAATACCCCCACGATCACGCCCGCGAGGGCACCCGCGTTGTTGGCTCGGCGCGAAATCAACCCCAGCAGAAACAGGCCGAGCATGCCGCCGGCAAAGATCCCGGACAGTTTCCACCACGCATCGAGCAAACTCTTTTGTCCGATCATCGCCAAGGCGACGCCCGTGCCCAATACGCCCCACGTCAGCGTGGCGTTCCGGAGAATGCGCAGCGCGTCGGCTTCCGTTTTGCCGCGATTCAAGTGCCGCTGCACAAAGTCCTTAAGCGTGACCGTGGCGGCACTGTTCAAGCTGGTGTCGATGCTGCTCATGGCAGCGGCAAAAATGGCCGCAATCAACAGCCCCGCCGCCCCAGAAGGCAGCTGGGTGGCGATGAAGTGCGGCAGCACCTTGTCCGCATGGTCATCAGGATATTGCGCCACCAACGTTTCCAATAATTCCGGGCTGGCGTGGTAGAAACTGAACAGCAGCGAACCGATCAGGAAAAACAATGCGGCTACCGGCACATACAGCAGGGCGCCCGTCCAGACCGAACGCGCCGCCGCCTTTTCATCGCGCGCGGCGTGGTAGCGCTGCACAAAGCTCTGGTCGATGCCGAAGTTGTTCAGGTTGATAAAGACGCCATACAGAAACACCACCCAGAACGTGGACTGCGTCAAATCCAACCCGAAACTGCCCAGACTAAATTTCCCTTCATTCGCGGCCAAGTGCAGAGCCTCACCCGGACCGTGGGGATGATTGGCCAGTAACAGACCGGCAATCACCAACGCGCCGATCAACAACACCAAACTCTGGATGACATCCGTCCAGATCACCGCCGCAATGCCACCGACCAACGTATAGACCGTCACTGCAATGCCGCCAGCAACAATGATCACCGGCACACTCCAACCCGTGAGCGCGCTCAGCCCCAGCGAGACACCAAACAGAATCGTGCCCACCCGCGCCAGTTGCGTGAGTAAATAACACCCCAAGGCATACGTGCGCGCCCAGGGCCCGAACCGTTTTTCCAAATGATGATAGGCAGAGATCTCTCCCGTGCGCCGGTAAAACGGCACGAACCATTTCACCGCCACCCACGCCGCCAATGGCAACGAGAGGCTGAACACAAACCCATTCCAGTTTCCGTCATACGCCTTGCCCGGCACGCCGATAAAGGTGTTGCTGGACAGGTACGTGCCAAAGATCGAGAGCCCCACCGCCCAGCCGGGCAACGTGCCGCCGGCCGCCATGAAATCGTTCGTCGTCCGATTTCGTCGCGACAGCCAGCATCCCAACCCCACCACCGCGGCGAGGTAGAGGATCAGAACGAGAATATCGGTGGCGGGGAGGGTTTGCATATCTACTCATGCGTCCGCACGGGGAATTGACGCCGGAGTTGTTCGGCGAGGGTGTGGGTGCGTTTGGGGTTTTTGGCGGCGACATTGTGGTTTTCGCCGGGGTCGACTGCGTGATCGTAGAGTTCGCGGGCCAAGAGCTGGCCGGTTTTCCAATCGCGCCATTCGGTATAACGGGCGGTGCCAGTGCGCATGGAGTAGCCCATGGCCTCCGGTTCCCCTTTGAAATAGGCCGGACGCGGGTGTTGGGTATAGGCGGCAGGCTTGATGGTGGCCTTGGGATTGCGCAGGACGGGGACGAGACTTTTGCCTTCGAGATGCTTGGGCTCGGGCAAGCTGGCGAGCTCGGTGAGAGTCGGATAGAGGTCGAGCAATTCCGCAAGGGCGGCGGTGGATTGGCCGGGATGGTTTTGCTTGGGCTTAGCAATGATCATGGGCACGCCGGCGTCCCACTCGAAGCAGGAGGTCTTGGCCCAGAGCCCGTGTTCGCCAAGGTGAAAGCCGTGGTCGGAGGCAAAGGCGATGATAGTGTTTTCCCGCAGGCCGAGACGGTCAAGTTCGGCAAGCACGCGGCCTATTTGGGCATCCATATAACTGATGGTGGCATAGTAACCGTGGCGTAGTTCGCGGCGTTGGGCGGGTGTTGGTTGTTTGCCGCCGAAAGATCGAAGCATTTCGCGGGCATCGTGAAAGGCGATGTCCGGCGCGTTGGTGGGTTGTTGTGGATTGGCGAGCGGCGGCAGCTTTGCGGGATCGTAAAGGTCCCAGTATTTCTTCGGCGCGTTGAACGGCAAATGCGGCTTCCAGAATCCCACGCCAAGAAAAAATGGCTGTTGCTTCTTTTTCAACTGCTCCAATGCATCGATGGCGAGGTCGGCAATGCGGCCGTCGAAGTAGGCGCTGTCCGGCACGGCGCGCCGGTCGCACTTGGGGTTGCGGCTGAGGTTGGGCGGCAATTGGCCGGGATCAGGCGATACCGGCTTGTCATCGCCGTGCCGCGCAAAGTGCATCACTTGCGGCACGCTCCAGGACTTTGGGTCTCCCTCAATTTCCTGCCGCCAATTGTGGAAGAGCTTGCCGATGCCCTGAGTGAAGTAGCCGTGGTTTTTGAAATGCTGCGGCAAAGTGATGACCTCCGGTCGGCGATCGCGCAGATGCGTGGGCAGATCCCAAATACGCAAGGTGTCCGGCCGCAGACCGGTCATCATCGAGGCGCGCGATGGGTTGCAGACCGCCTGCTGGCAATACGCCCGCGTGAAGAGTCGCCCGCGCTTGGCGAGGGCATCGACGTGTGGGCTGATCACGTGTTTCGCCCCCATGCAGCCCAGTTCTGACCGCAGATCGTCGGCCATGATGAAGAGCACGTTGGGGCGTTTTTGCGGGGCCGACCATAAGGTCATCGCACCCCAAACCCACGCCAAAACCAAAACGCTACGCATGCGCCAAACTGTGCCATTGCGCGGGAGTCATAGCAAATCACATTGTTTTTTCGGTGAGTTTCGGTTATAGGAATCCCACGGATATGTCCGGAGGAGGGAACGAGCCAACTGACCTGCAAAAGCGGGTTCATGAAATAATCTTCGAAGCCGATACCCCGGCGGGCAAGCAATTCGATGTGTTATTGATCATTTGTATCCTACTCAGCGTAGGGGCCACGATGATCGAGACTATTCCGGGGATTCACCCTAATCAGCGCGATCTGTTGAACACCTTGGAATGGGCTTTCACGATCGGGTTCACGCTGGAATATTTTGTCCGCCTTTGGTGTGTGAAATCCCCTCGCATGTACGCCACAAGCTTTTGGGGAGTGATCGATCTATTAGCTATTCTGCCCAGTTACCTCGGCCTGGTTTTTCAAGGGGCCGAAGTGATGTTGATGATCCGTTTTGTCCGCGTTTTAAGAGTATTCCGTATTTTAGGGATGAACTCTTATGTTACCGGCCTAAACAAAATTGCTGAAGCCCTGAAGCGTAACTCTAAGAAGATCAGTGTTTTTCTCACAGCAATCCTAATTCTCGTAACTATTTTTGGCTCCCTCATGTTTGTAATCGAGGGACAGCCGGTGAAAGTAAAGGATCGGCAAGAGCTTAAAGTGGATGATCGTATCTGGATTGGGAAATACCCTGATTCAAAAGATGCCCGTGTCACGACAGCAAGTGAGGTCGAAGTAATGGTAACGTTAAGTGGCGAGAGCGAAGCGAACCGGCTCGCCGACGATGAAGAGGTTTATCGACCATTTAATGAGCAGTTTGACAGCATCCCAAAAGGCGTTTACTGGGCCATCGTCACATTAACCACTGTAGGGTACGGCGACATTTCGCCAATCACACCGCAAGGGCAATTCATTGCCGCCATGGTAATGATTTTAGGTTATAGTATTTTGGGCGTGGCTATTGGCGGAATTGTATCAACAGAGATGTCTGGAGCCGGCTCCCAGACGGATCCCTTCGAAATTAAATGCCTTGAGTGTGATGCCAAAGGTCATGCCTACGGAGCACGGCGATGCTATGTTTGTGGGGCAGAACTACCTGTTCCCGGTGGGGGGCAACGCGACATTAATACTGCTCGGAGTTGCATTAACTGCGGTGCAGAAGGCCATCGGCTTGAAGCACAATTCTGTCACAACTGCGGCGAACCACTTGATGCTGCCGGTGTGGATGCCTACAAGGAGCTCTTCAGTATGGATTTGGACTCGGACGTTGATAAAAAGGACGACAAAGATTCCTAGCGTCCCTCCGGCGTGTGCGGATTCCGTCCGTAGTATAAGAACCCGTCTTCAGCTCCTACTAATAGATCAGGCCTGTTGTCACCGTTCCAATCCACTACGGTAGGGCTGGTGGTGTGGCTAGAAATATTGCGTTCGAAGAGTGTTCCTTTATTAACGAGTCGAGTCATACCTTCACGGGATCCAACATTTTTCCAGAGTTCGGCGTTAGGACTATTGGCGAGTACGTCTAAGGCCCCGTCACCATCCCAATCCACCACACAAAGCTTACGACGTCCACTCCCACCAGCGGTTCGGGTGTTGAGGCGCACGTATCCGGATTTTTGGGTTTCAAAAATGCGGCGAGGCGGGGCGAGCACCTCTCGGCCATTGCGTCGTTCACGGCGGAAATATGCGAGGTATCCTTCGTGATCGAGCATGATCAGATCGTTCAGATCATCCCCGTTCCAGTCCACCACCACCGGCGTAGTGCGCCATTGGGTAAGCAGACCCTTCCCTTCCGGCTTCATCCAGCCCCAGTTCAAGCTGGGTTGGGGTTCACGCCATTCCACTACCACTGGCTGAGCGCCAGCAAGCTTGGGCGCGCGTCGCGTGCCGATGTTGCGATACCACACGACCTTGCCGAGGATAGAATTGACGATCAAATCCGGCAGCCCATCGTGATCCCAATCAGCCACCGTCTGCGTGGTGTAGCCCCACTTGCGTTCGCACGGGCCCTGAATGGAGCCGTTCGGGCCGGCCATGATGCGAAGCGTCTGGCTGCCGGCTTCCAGCAACTGCGGCGCGGCCCACCGTGGCCGTTCAACTTTTGGGCCGCTGAGATTTTCGATGAACGCAATGTGGCCGGCGGTGTTGCCGCAGATGATGTCCTCATCACCGTCTCCATCCCAATCAAACCCCACCGGCGTAGACAACGCGCCGAACTTCACCTCGTCGGCTTCCTGTTGAAAATAAACCGGCGGCAAAAACTGCGGCAGTCCATCACGCACCTTGCCGGTATGTTCGACCAGCGCCACGCGGCCGTCTTCATCGCCCACAATGAGGTCGATGTCGCCATCGCCATCCCAATCCACCGCGCTCGGCAAAATCATTTCCAAATCCATGGTCAACGTTTTACCCTGATGCGTGAGCTTGCGGCCGGCGGCATATTTCGGCGCCTTGCGCGAGCCGGTGTTTTCAAAATACGTGAAGCTGTCCACAAACTCGCCGCACAACAGATCGAGATCGCCGTCCCCATCGAAGTCCGCAAAGTTCGGCGACGGCCGCCCGTACACATCCACCGGCTTGCCAGCCGCCTGCACCTTGGCCGGCGCGGCGTACTTCGGCGCGGCGGTGGTCCCCTCGTTGAGCATCAGATAGAGGTAACCGTGCAACGGGCCGTTGGTCCATTCGCCCTCTGCGTTGTAAGCATTGTCCCAGCCGTAATCATCCCAAATGCCCACGGCAGCCAGCAGGTCGAGCGCGCCATCGCCGTTGTAATCCACGTACTTCCATTGGTTCGCGCGAATCTTCCGATGCCGTTCCACGCGATCGACCGGATACACACGCGTCTGCTCCTGCAGATCGGCCGACACTTCCTTGCCGGGAATCAAAAAGCGTGGTTTGCCGTCCACCCAACTAACCTGAATGTTGCGCATTGAGCCGCGCAAACGTTTGCCCGCCTTGAACACCGGCGTCTTGCTACCGCCCGGGTTCTCGAAAAACCAAATCCCATTGTATGGCTTGCACGGACTATCGACCACCAAATCGAGATCGCCATCCCCATCCCAATCCACCGGCATCGGCCACGCCCACAGCCCCACGCCAAGATCCACCTTCAACCCGGGATTGTTGTACTTGATCCGCTCCAGATCAGTCGCATGAGTGGACCCCATCAATAAGAAAGCCGCCGCCGCCAGTTTCAAAAAATGCATGCCGCAGTTTGTATGACGAAAGTATTTTTTCAACCACAGAGGTACAGAAATTATTTCCCCTCTGTGTTCTCTGTGCCTCTGTGATTAAAAAAGGCGAGATGGAGCTCGCCCCTCCCGGCGCGCTTGCGTTTGGGGGCGCACCGGATACCATCGGGTCATGCGTTGTCTTTGCGTTTGGATTCTTTCGCTTGGCTTTGGCGTGTTGGCCGCCGAAGGGCCGCCGTCCGTGGCGCAGGCGTTGAAGTTGTTCCAGATCGAGAAAGGGGCGCGCATCGAAATTGCCGCAGCCGAGCCGCAGCTGCGCGATCCGGTGGCGATGTGTTTTGACGTGAAAGGACGAATGCTGGTGGTCGAAAGCCCGGGGTACCCGTTTCTGCCCGGCGACGGCAAGGAGGTCCCTAAACTTGGCCGGGTTGCGTTGCTGCAGGATACCGATGGCGACGGGCAGTTCGAAAAGCGCTCCACTTTTGCCGAGGGTTTCACGTTTCCCAATGGCATCCTGCCGTGGAAAGGCGGCGTGTTCGTCACGTGCGCGCCGGATATTTGGTATCTGAAGGACACCAACGGCGATGGGCGCGCGGATGTGCGGCAGGTTGTCCTGACCGGGTTCGGCACCAAGAGCAGCAGCGAACAGCTCCGTGTCGCCAGCCCCACGCTCGGGCCCGATGGCTGGGTGTACGTCACCAGCGGACTCACCGATGCCAGCGTGACCAGCCCGTTGCATCCCAAGCGCAAGCCGGTCGTTTCCAAAAGACAGGACGGCCGATTTCATCCGGAGACCTTTGTGTACGAACCCCTCGCCGGCACGGGCCAGTTCGGCCAATGCTTTGATGCCGCCGGCAATCGTTTCGTCTCCAGCAACCGCAACCCGCTGATGCACGTCGTGGTCGCCCCCGGACTGCTCCGGCGCAATCCGCATTACCCCTTTACTGACACAGTTGAAAACCTCATCCCCGTCGCGGCCAAGGTCTATCCGCTCAGCCCCGACACTACCGCCGCGAGCTACATCCCCAGCCTCATCAGCCGCCAACACGCCGGCACCTACACCAGCGCCAGCGGCATCGTCATCCGCGGACGCGACGCCTTCATCTGCGAGCCCGCGCAAAACCTCGTGCAACGCCAGGTGCTCACCGCCACCGGCGCCACATTCTCCGCCGCGCACCCCTCGCCCGGCCGCGATTTTCTTGCCACGCCCGACCAATGGTTTCGTCCAGTCCACACCACTGTCGGCCCCGACGGCGCGTTGTACCTGTGCGACATGGTCCGCCAATACATCGATCACCCTCGTTACCTGCCTGAAGCCATCCGCGGTCAACTCCCCTTCAAGGCCGGCACAAACCACGGCCGCATTTGGCGCATCCAGCTGGCTACCCCCGCCCCTCCCAAGCCCACCGCCACCCACCAAGCTGCCGCCCGTCAAAATCTCGCCATTCGCCAAGGCAAATTTCCTGATGCTTCAATGAAGGATTTGTTGAAACAAGCCCAGTCGAAGGACGCGAATGAGCGGTTTCTGGCGGTGTTGCAATTGGGCAAACAGGAACATTCTCGCAAGGCCAATGTTTTAGCCGCTTCGCTCATGCAAGACCCGCGCGATAAGTGGATGCGCCCCGCCGTTTACAATGCGCTTTCCAAGGGAGGATCCATGGCCGTTATGGATTTCATCCGGTCACAGCCGTATCGAGTGGATGGCACGGCCCGGCCCAGTTTAATCACGGCCCTGAAGGAATTGGGTGAGATTGTCGCGCAAGACTGCACGCCGGACCAAATGATATTCTTTTGGAACCTCGGCACACAAATGGCCCAACCGGAACTCAAGAAGGAGCCCATCAATATTTCGGTTTGGGAACGTGTCGCCTTTCTCAACGGACTGATTCTCGGAGCCAAAAAGAAAGGCGTGAAGCTGACCGCCACCCACCCCGATGCACATCCCCTGCGAAACTTCATCCCGCTGAAATCCAACCTCACACCAGCCGAAATCAAGACCCAGTATGAGCGCAAAGAACTGCCTATGGACGTGGTGGCCGACTTTACCATTAAATCCACCCTTGGCTCAGCCCGGAATTCCGTCGTGGCCGGCATCTCGTTGCCGCGCCGCTTGGCCGCCATCGAGTTGATGGGCAACACAGACTACGGCTTTGCCGGAGATACGTTGCTCCGCTTGCTGAGACCCCGCAATGATCAAACCGATATCGGCCTTCGCACACCCGATATCCAATCCGCTGCCATCCAAGCTCTGGGCAATTTAAATGATGCTCGTGTCAGCCCCATCCTCCTCGAACCGAAAGCGTGGGCCAGTTACCATCCATCGGTTCGGGAATCCGTATTGAGCATGGTCGCCAGCCGCGCCCTGCACCACCCGCCTCTCATGGACGCCCTCGAAAAAGGCACAGTCCCTGTCCATGCCATTACGCCCGCTCGACGCAAAGTGTTGGAGCGCAGCAAAACGGTTGGCGACCGCGCCAAGAAACTCTTTACCCAACACGCCGGCGGTGATCGTATGAAAGCTTTTGAAGCCGCCAAGGCCGTCTTGAAAATGAAGAGCAACGCCGCAAACGGCGCCAAGATATTCACCCGCGCCTGCGCCACCTGCCACACCCACGGCGGCCAAGGCCACGCCGTGGGGCCGGACCTCACGGGTCTGCGCAACCAGCCCGCCGAAGCTCTGCTACTGCACATCATCGTGCCGAACAAAGAAGTCTACGGCCAATACGCAATGTACGAAGTGGACACACAGGATGATGAAAACTTCGCCGGCCTCCTCGCCGCGGATACGCCCGAGCAACTCACCCTTAAGTTGCCCCTCGGCCTCACCAAAACCATCCCCCGCAAGACGATCAAATCCGTCCGCGCCTCCGCCAACTCCCTCATGCCCGATCAGCTCGAGAAAACGATGTCCCAGCAGGAGCTGGCCGATCTGCTGGCGTTTCTGAAAAAGTGACGCCCACCGAGCACGCAACACCGGCTTCCCTTGCGTTCAGCCTCTTTTTGAGGCACGTTTGGCCCATACGCATTTTCATTTTACGGAAAATTGTCTCTTGATGCTTTTGGGGAAACGACTCGGATTAGTGGCGGCGGCGCTTTGGGCGCTGGTCGGTTGGGCGGCGGAGAAGAACATCGTGGTGGTCATCGCCGATGATCTCAGCCCCACGATGGGGTGTTATGGGGACATGACGGCGGTGACGCCGAATATTGACCGGCTGGCGGCCGACGGCACGCTCTTCCGCTACGCCTTTGCCACCACAGCCAGTTGCAGCGCCAGCCGCAGCGTGGTGCTTTCCGGCCTGCACAATCATCGCAACGGCCATTACGGGCATCTACACAGCTACCACAAGTTCAGCAGTTTTCCGTGGGTGAAAACATTGCCGGTGTTGTTGGCCAAGGCCGGGTATCGCACGGCGCGCATTGGCAAACATCACAACGGACCGGAGGATATCTACTTTTTTGAAACGAAAATCCCCGGCAACAGCCGCAGCACCGTGGAGATGGCCAACAACTGTGAAGAGTTCATCAAGACCGATTCGGACAAGCCGTTCTTTCTGTACTACGCCACCAGCGATCCGCACCGCGGCGGCGGACGCGCCAATGAGCTGGAGCATCAACCCGACCGATTTGGCAACAAGCCCAACAAAGGCGCGTACCCCGGTGTGCAGGAGGTGTTCTATGATCCGGCCAAAGTGACCGTGCCGCCGTTCCTGCCTGACACGCCGGAGACGCGCGCCGAACTCGCGCAGTATTACCAGAGCACCTCGCGCGTGGACCAAGGGCTCGGACGGTTGATGGAGATCCTCAAGAAAAACGGCAAGTGGGAGAACACGCTGATTCTCTTTACCAGCGATCACGGCATGGCCTTTGCCGGCGGCAAAACCACCGTGTACGAAGGCGGCCTGCGTGTGCCGTTCATCGTGCGCAACCCGTATCAAAAAGAACGCGGCAACACGAACAACGCCATGCTCTCGTTCGTGGACATCACCCCCACGCTGCTGGACTTCGCCGGCGGTTACGACGCCGAGACTCAGGCCGCCAAACCCGAACTGGCCACCATGGCCGCCGGCCGGCGCACGAAGAAAGGTCCGTACAAATTTCACGGCCGCTCGTTCATGCCCATTCTCGCCGAGAAAAATCCGGAAGGCTGGGATCAAATCGGCGCCAGCCACACTTTCCACGAAATTCAAATGTACTACCCCATGCGCGTCGTGCGCGACCGCAAGTACAAGCTCATCTGGAACATCGCGCACCCGCTGCCGTACCCCTTTGCCAGTGACCTGTGGGCGGCGCCCAGTTGGCAGGCGCAATGGAAGAAAGGTCCCACTGCGCCTTACGGCAAAAAAACCGTACGCGAGTACATCCAGCGGCCGCAGTTTGAACTGTTCGACATCAGCGCCGATCCGAATGAGGGCGTGAATCTGGCTGGCGACGAAAAATACGCCGAGGTACTGGAAGAGTACAAAACCAAGCTCAAATCCTTCCAGAACGCTACGCAAGACCCGTGGGTCATGAAGTGGAAGTACGAGTGATTTACGTTTATTCTCAGGTTATTCACATTTGGAGGTTTGCGCGGAAACGCTCGTTTTTCTAGGGGTTTAAGGTGGCATTTTTGTGTCATCGGCTTTTTTTCACACTTTTTCCCCAATCCTCCTAACTGACGATTTCGGTTAGCCCTCTTCAAGGCCGGTGTTTGGATAACGGAATGTACACGATGGTGAAAACGCAGTTTTTGAAGCAAATTCGCCGGCTGTTGGTTACGAATAACGATCATCCCGCCAAGGGTCGGCGGTGTTGGAGTAGCCGCGGACTTCCCAGAAGCCGAGGATGTCGCGGTCGAGGAAGATGATTTCGTTGACCCACTTGGCGCCTTTCCAGGCGTAGAGTTTGGGGATGATCACGCGCGCGGGGCCGCCGTGCTCCACGGTGATTGGCGCGCTGTTCCATGTGTGAGCCACCAGCGTGTCGTCATCCAGCACGGCGTCCAGCGTGGTGTTGGTGGAATAGCCGTCGTAGCTCTTGTAAAACACATGGCGCGCCTCGGGCTTTGGCTGCACGAGGTCAATCAACGTGAGCATCGACACCCCTTCCCAATCCATATCGAACTGGCTCCAGGTGGTGACGCAGTGAAAATCGCTGGTGTCCTGAAACTGCTCCAGCGCCATGAACTGCTCCCAATCTAGCGTGATCGGATTCTCCACCAGACCGTGAATCTTCAGGCTCCATTGCGCACGCGGCACTTGGGGATGGACGCCCATATCTAGCACGGGAAAATTATCGACCTCGCGCTGCCCCGGCGGCAGGCGTTCGCCGGAGCGTTCGGCCGGCCGCGGTTGCCCCGCGCGCTTGGCGGCAATACGTTCCTTGGCGGCGATGTATTTTTCGTTCATGGCCTAGTTCAACCGCACCACATCGCCGGCGCGCAGGACGGTAGTGGTGGTGGCTTTTATCTTTCGGGCGCCCCGGACTATTTCCACGGCGCGGCCGGTGGTGTTCAGCTTGGACACGCGCAGACCCTCTTCCCACGGCACCTTGCGGCTGACGCCGGTGCCAGTGTCGATCACGGTCACCGCCCCTTTCTTAAACGCCGAGCTGGCGACATCGAGCGTGGTGTTGACGGCTGTTTTGGTGACTTGCCCGGTTACCTTAAGCGTGGTTTCGGCTATGGTGCCGGTGGCTTGGATGGTTTTCTTGGCCACAGTGGTGCAGCCACACAGCGCGCCCAGTACGATGAGAGCGAGGTGTTTCATCGCTGAAAGCGCAGCACATCGCCGCGTTCGAGGACGGTTTTGAAATTGGCCTCCACGGTCTCGTCGCCGCGTTCGATGAGGCATCGGCCGACCGGGCCGGCCAGGCGGGCAGCGCGGCGGGCGGAATAGACGGTGAGATTTTCCTTCCACGGAATAACCTTTTGCACGCCACGATTTTCGGAATAGACGGTCACGATCTTCGGGCGTTGATCCTCGAACTGTTCACCCTTGGGATCGCGCGCCACATCGATCGCGGTGCCGAGGGCTGCACTCTGGGCGCCGGCGACGGGGTTGCCGCCGGACGTAAGCGTGCCCACGGCAAAACGCCCCACGGCGTTGACCGTATGTCCCGCCGCAGATTTACAGCCCACCGCCGCCAGCAGAGCCAGCAACAGCAAACCGAACACACCGCGGCGCGCGATGCGTGTTACATGGTGCAAACCAAGTCGCGCTCGGGCACGATGCCCCAGCGGTCTCCAACCTCCTTGTGCCCGGGCTGCAAGCCCCAGCGGTCCGGCAACGGCTCCGGGCCATCGAAATTCGGATTGGCCCCTTTCAGGTCCATACAGCCCTTGTTATTGCCGATGTCGGTGATGAAATCGCGTTGCTCGTCGGTGAGCGTCATGGCCGGCAGCGCGGCCAAATCATCCAGCTTGGCCTCGATGGTCTTCGCGTCGTCGCCTGCTTCCTGAATCAAGGTGGGGATCACGCTCTCCACGGCCGGATGTGCGAGATTCCAAAGACAGGCCAACTGCAGCAGGGACACGCCGTGCTCCTCGGCAATCGCGCGCATGCGCTCCATCTTTTCATTCCCGACCTCCACCCAGCCGGCCGGACGGTACACGCGGTGATCGCCCTCGGCAAACGCGTGGCCGGGGCGCACGTCGCCATGGAATAATCCACCATAATCCACCACGCGCGTGATTACCTTGATGCCAAATTTTTCTGCCGCCGGCAGAAGCAATCCGCCGGGCCACGGCTCGAGCGGATTCAGAATCACCATGGCCCAATCGATTTGGTCGGCGAATTTTTCCATGCACGCCAACATATCCAACGTAAACCCATTGGCCGGGCCGGGCGCGATGCCGATGCGATCGGTGAGGCCGGCGTCCTTCAAGGCCGCCATGCCTTCCCACACTGCTTCGTGGGTGTACCCAATCACATCCGGATTATGTAGAAGCAGCAGGTCAAATTTCTCAGTGCCGCAGCGCGAGAGGCTTTTCTCGGTGGCCGCGCGCAGATAATCGGCGTAGCTCTCGGGTCCGCGCAGGCTGGCATCGGTAAAGCGCGGAAATCCACGGGCGCCTGCGCGTTCGCCCTCGTAAAAATCATGCCCTACCGCGCCTACGAGGCAGTAGCTGTCGCGGTCCTTGCCAGCGAGGCCACGTCCGAGCATTTCGTCGGCCGCGCCCTGGCCGTACACGTCGGCCGTCATAAACGTGCGCACGCCCTCGTCATACGAACGTTTGATGAGCGCAAGAAACCGCTCTTCCTCCAGCTTTTCACCAAAGTGCATGTAGCGGCCACCGCCCCACACGCCGAATGCTGTGCGCGTCAAATCCATCGAAGGGAGCATACGCAAAAACAGGGTTTTTTCAACGCTACAGTTGTGAACGGAAAAACGTTTCCGGCCCGAGGCCCTTCGCCTAGGCTCGGATGATGTTCACGCCGGCGGAACTGTTCGATCTCAGCCAGACGGAGCACGCGGCGGTGTTTGACGCCGAAGCGCCAGCCTGGGAGGCCTTGCCGCGCCTCGCCGAATATCTCGCCACCGAACTGCAACCGGCCAATCACGCCAGTGTGTCGCCTCACGCGGTGATAGGAAACAACGTGTTTCTTGGGGAAGGCACCGTGGTGGAGCCCGGCGCGTACATCGAGGGCCCGGCGATCATGGGGCGAAACTGTCAAATCCGGCACGGCGCGTATGTGCGCGCCAATGTGATCGTGGGCGACGGCTGTGTGATCGGCAATTCGAGCGAGTTGAAAAACAGCCTGCTCTTTAACGACTGCCAGGTGCCGCATTTTAATTACGTGGGCGATTCCATCCTTGGCCATCACGCGCATCTGGGAGCAGGCGTGGTGCTCTCCAATCTAAAATCCGTGCCGGGCAACGTAACCGTGGGCCACGCCGAGGACGCGCACGACACGGGCCTGCGCAAGTTTGGCGCCTTGATTGGCGACCGTGCGGAGCTCGGCTGCAACAGCGTACTCAACCCCGGCAGTATCATCGGCCGGGACAGCGTGGTGTACCCGAACACCAACTGGCGTGGCGTCCTGCCCGCCAACCGGATCGTCAAGAATCGCGCACAACAGGAAGTAGTGGAGCGCAACCCGGCGCAATGATCCTGCCAACCGATTATCAGCCCGCCGATTCCAATCTGGAATCCGAGGCCATAGCCGAGGTGCCTAGCTTGGAGGCGCAGGTGAAGGAACTCTTCGGGCCGGACGGCCTCCTCTCGCAGGCCAGCAATTTCGAATACCGCCAACCCCAGCAGGCCATGGCCACCGGCGTAATTCGCGCGTTGGAGGCGGGGAAAAACTGCGTGGTCGAGGCCGGCACCGGCGTGGGCAAGAGCCTCGCCTATCTCATTCCCGCAATCCTGTTCGGCCAGGCGCATCATCGCAAGGCGCTCATTTGCACGCACACCATCAACCTGCAGGAACAGCTGGCGGAAAAGGATCTGCCGATGTTGCAGCGCATTTTGCCGGTGGATTTCACGTACACCCTGCTCAAAGGCCGCGGCAATTACCTGTGCACCCGGCGGCTAGCGCGCGCACTACAACAGGCCGACGGGCTGTTTACCTCGCCGGAAATTGCCGAGCTGAAACGCGTGGAGGCGTGGGCCAAGGAAACGACCGACGGTAGTTTGTCCGACTTCGATGTGGAACCCGACCCCAAGGTGTGGGAGGCCGTGGCGTCCGAGCGCGGCTTGTGTTCTCCGAAATTATGCGGTCGCGGGAGCGAGTCGGCTTCGTTGCATGGCGAGTGTTTTTTCCAGAAGGCGCGCCGGCGTTTCATGGCCGCCGATGTGTTGGTGCTGAATCACGCGCTCTTTTTTTCCAACCTCACCCTCGGTCTGGCCGGGTACATGGACGAAGAGGAGGATCCCGGCGAAGGGCTGATCTTTCGGAACGATTTTGCCATTTTCGACGAGGCCCAGCACCTCGACCGCGTGGCCTCGCGCCACATCGGCCTCAACGTATCCAGCGGCCAAATCCGGTTTAACCTGCAGCGCCTGTG
Source organism: uncultured Verrucomicrobiales bacterium (assembly GCA_913048135.1). Classification (GTDB taxonomy): domain Bacteria; phylum Verrucomicrobiota; class Verrucomicrobiia; order Limisphaerales; family UBA1100; genus UBA1100. Next base: position 18,014 of record CAJWVY010000005.1, on the reverse strand, counting down.
GAATCCGCGCACGGAAAAAGGCCTGCTCTCCACCCTGCGCAAAGGCGCCATGGTGCGGCAGGTGGCCGATGCGATAGACGAAGCCGACAAGTTGTTTGGCGATGTGGAAACCGCCTGCGACGCCGTGCACGACAAGTCACCGCGCCGCCAGCGCGACTGGAGTGAACTGCGCATTCGTGAGGCCGAGCTGGTGAACGACACTGTGTCGCTACCGCTCCAGCGCGTGCGCGAATCGCTTGGCGATTTGATCGAGGCCAGTGAAGATGAGGAATCCACCGCTGAACTGATCGAGTGCAACCGGCGCATCGGTGAGATTCGCGAGGCCGTCTCCACGTTCATAGGGCAATCGGCCGAGAAACACGTGTACTGGGTTGAACGCACCGGCCGCCAAGGCCAAAGCCTCGCGCTCAATGCCGCACCGATTGATACGGCGGAATTTCTACGCCGACATCTGTTTGGCCGCGGTGTGCCGGTGGTTTGCACCAGCGCCACGCTGTCCATTGCTGATCCCGAACGCAGCGATCTGCCGCCCGAACAAAAGGCGCTGTGTCCCGGTCTGGAATATTTCATGAAACAAGTCGGCGCCGAGACCGCACGCCGCGCGCAGTTGGGGTCACCGTTTGATTACCAACAACAGGTGAAACTCTACGTGGCCGGCCGCATGCCGGATCCACGCGATGACGAATACGGCGACGCTCTGGTGCATTGGATCGAGCATTTTGTGCGCATGACCCACGGCAAGGCGTTTGTGCTGTTCACCAACGGCAAACTCATGCGCGATGTGGCCGCCGAACTGGAGCCGGTGTTTGACGACCTCGGCATTCGCGCACTGGTGCAGGGCACCGGCACGCCGCGCGCCGCGATGCTGGAGGAATTCAAGCGCGACACAGACTCCGTGCTGTTCGGTCTGGACAGCTTTTGGCAGGGCGTGGATGTGCCGGGCGAAGCGCTCAGTAATGTGATCCTCACGCGCCTGCCGTTTGCCGTGCCGGATCATCCGCTCATCGAGGCCCGCGTGGAATCCATCGAGGCCCGCGGCGGGAACGCGTTTATGGAATTTAATCTGCCCGAGGCGATTTTGAAATTCCGCCAAGGCGTTGGCCGCCTCATCCGGACCCGCGACGATAGTGGCATCGTCGCCGTGCTGGACAACCGCGTGCTCACCAAGCGATACGGCGAGCATTTTCTCAACTCGCTCCCTCAGATGGAGATACAAACGGTCTGAGCCCCCGCCGCCGAGCTTGATTCTGCGGCTTGGCCTGCTAGACTCGACGCATGTCCGAGATCGCAGACTTCGTTCATCACAACGCCGCAAAAGTCACGCCTGCCATTTTGCAGGGCGTGCATCATCGGCTGCCGCAGTTGAAGCTGGAGTTTGCCGAGATTCACGCGCCCAAGTATCCGCATCTGGTGGATCAGCTCGAGCTGTTGGCCGACGTGATCGAGGACTACGCCGAAGGCGCCGATCAGGAGATTCCCTATTTCGTGATCGCCGAGGCTGCCTTCGCCCTCGCCTACGCGCACAATCAAACGCACCTCATTCCCGATCACGTGGCTGACATTGGGTTTGCCGATGAATCCGCCGTGGTGCGCACCGTGATGATCGAGAACGAAAAGGCCCTCAGCGAATACTGCAAACGCCACGGCCTCGACTTCGCCGAAGTCACCACCGAGGCCTAGGCCCCTCGCTTTCCCGTTTACAAACCTCCCTGTGGCAGTAGCCTTGGGACATGACACGTCTGTTTTACTTCGTCCTCACGTTTGCCTTGGTGGCCATTGCCGGCGCCAAGGAAATCCGCATTGGCCTGATCGGGCTGGATACTTCCCACGTCACCGCCTTCACCAAGATCATTAACGATCCCAAAGCCGAGGGACCGCTGGCCAATGCACGGGTCACGGCCGCCTTTCGCGGTGGCAGTCCGGATATTCCTTCCAGCTCCGGACGCATTGATAAGTTTACCGACACGCTCACCCAGCAATACGGCGTGAAGCTCTACCCGACCATTGCCGAGCTGTGCAAAAATGTGGATGCCATCATGCTCGAGAGCGTCGATGGCCGGCCCAAGGTGCGCCAGGCCATTCCGGTGATCGATGCCGGGCTGCCGTTGTACATCGACAAACCGATGGCCGGCTCGCTCGCGGATGTGCTGTTCATTTTTGATTACGCCAAGAAAAAGGGTGTGCCCATCTTCAGCTCCTCCTCGCTACGTTACGGCAAAACCACGCAGGCCGCGCGGGCCGGCGCGCTGGGCAAGATCATGCACGCCGAAACGTTCAGCCCCGCGTCCATTGAGGTGAGGCATCCGGATCTCTTCTGGTACGGCGTGCACGGCTGCGAATCGCTCTTCACGGTGATGGGCCCCGGCTGCGAGACGGTGGAACGCCGCACCACGGCCGATGGCAAGATCGAGGTGATCGGCAAATGGAAAGGCGGCCGCACCGGCATTTTCCGCGAAGGCAAAGGCTACGGCGGCCACGCCAAGGGCACCAAGGGCGAGGGCGAGGTCGGCAAATACGACGGCTACGCCCCGCTGGTCGTGGAGGCCGTGCGGATGTTTCAAACCGGCAAAGTGCCCGTGGATCCGCAGGAAACCATCGAGCTGTTCGCGTTCATGGAAGCGGCCGACGAAAGCAAACGGCAGGACGGTAAGCCCGTGAAACTGGCGGACATTATCGCCGCCGCGCGGCAGTAGTTTTATAAGGGGCAGAGGCAGAAGGCAGAGAGGGGCAACGATTCATTCGCTTTGTGCCTTCTGCCTCTGTCCCTCTTTAACCCAGCTTCAGAAAATTCCGCAGCAACACCCGGCCGTGATCGGTCAGGATGCTTTCGGGATGGAACTGCACGCCCCAGATGGGGTGATCCTTGTGGCGCAGGCCCATGATCTCGCCTGCCTCCGTTTCGGAGGTGATCTCCAGGCAATCCGGCACGGTGTCCCGCTTCACTACGAGCGAATGATATCGCGTGGCGGTAAACGGGCTCGGGATACCCTCGAACAAATCCTTGCCGTCATGGGTAATCGGCGAGGTCTTACCGTGCATCATCACGTCGTTCACCACCACCTCCGCGCCAAACGAATGCGCAATGCACTGGTGTCCGAGGCACACGCCCATTAACGGCAGCTTCGGGCCGAAGGTCTGGATGATCTCATTGGACAAGCCCGCCTCGCGCGGCGTACAGGGGCCGGGCGAGATGAGGATGCGCTCGGGCTTCAAGGCCTCCACTTGATCGAGCGTGATTTCGTCATTGCGATGCACCTGCATGTCCACGTTTTCCTCGCCAAGATATTGCACGAGGTTAAACGTAAACGAATCGTAGTTGTCGATGACGAGGAGCATGGCGGTCAGACCTTGGCTTTGCGCTTGGGCTTGGGCAAGTCAAAGAGCTCCAACTGCGGCGGCGCAAAGAGATCGTAGTTTTTCAAAATGCGGATCACCTGCAGCAGATCGCTTTTCTGATAATTTCGGTTCACCTCGATGTGCTCGATGAGGTCGGACAGCATTGTGCGGAACGGGATCACCGCATCGATGCCCTTGCTGTGGAGCAGATCAATGCTCTGTTGGCGCGCTTCGCCGCTGGTGGGGAGCGCGGGGATCACGAGAATTTTCGTGAGCGGCCCCGGACCGCCAAAGGCATTCGTCGCACGGGCAAACGTTTCCGGCCCCGCAAAGCGAAACATCTCCGGCGCATGCGCCAGCACGGCCTGGGTAAACACTTCCGTATGCCATGCCTTGACTACCACCACCGCACGAGTGAGCGTCTCGAGATCGCGTGCGTTCTCCAGCACGAACGGCACCTCTCCGCCATCAGTTGGGCCGTTGGGGTTGTGCACGTAAAAATCGATCTCATCATCCTCGCGCTTGGGCGCGATGTGTTTGCGGTTTTGGCGCACGAAAAAATCGTGCAGCTCAAAATACTCGCGGACAATGGTTTCGCTGACGGCCATGCTAGGATTTCCTGAGCGCGCGACGCACGGCTGCGTCCGGCACGGATTGGCCGATTTTCACCCGCCCGATCGATTCGGCGAGCACAAACTTGATTTCGCCGCCGCTCACTTTTTTGTCCAACTTCATCGCGGCAAACAGGCGCTTGGTCTGGGTGGCGTTGAGTTTCACCTCGGTTGGCAGACCCGTCGCCGCAAAAATGGCCGCGATCCGGTCCACGTTCGCGGCCGGCAGGCCGGTCAATTCACTGGAAATCTTAGCCGCCGCCACTTGGCCGATGCTGATGGCTTCGCCGTGCAGATATTTGCCGTACTGCGAAATCGCTTCCAGACCGTGTCCGATGGTGTGGCCGAAGTTGAGGATCGCACGCAAACCGGCCTCTTTTTCATCCTGCCCCACCACCTCGGCCTTGATCTGACAGCATCGGGCAATCACCGTGCTGAGCGTGGCTGGATCCTGCGCCAACAGCTTGGGCAAATCGCGCTCCAATCTGCGGAACATTTTGGCATCATAAATAATGCCGTACTTGATCACCTCTGCCAGGCCGGCGCGGAACTCGCGCGCAGGCAACGTACCGAGCGTGTCCAGATCACACAACACCAGCTTGGGCTGGTAAAACGCGCCGACGAGATTCTTGCCCGCCGGCAGGTTCACTCCCACCTTGCCGCCCACCGAGCTATCCACCTGCGCCAACAGCGTGGTGGGCACCTGCACAAAATCAATCCCGCGCAAATAAGTGGCGGCCACAAACCCGCCTAGATCACCGACCACGCCACCGCCCAACGCGACCACAAACGAGCCGCGCTCCAGCCGGTGTTTGGCCAGTTGATCGTAACAGGCCTGCACATTCTTCAGGGTCTTGGCCTGTTCGCCGGCCGGTTGGGAAATGAAGATCGGCTCAAAGCCGGCGGCCTTGAGCGAGGCCAGCGCCGGTTTGCGATATCGCCGGGCCACCGTGGCATCGGAAATCACCGCGCAACGGCGGCCGAGCTTAAGTCGAGCGCATTGGGCGCCGAGGTCCGCGAGCAATCCGCTCCCGATACGAATCGGGTAGGAGCGGTCCGCCAGCGGTACCTTGACCGTGCGCATGGTCTGAGGTCAGGAAGCCAGCGGCGCGATGGAATCCACGCGCATCCGGCGGGTCTCGTCGCCCAGCTGCACCTCCACTTCCGCGCCGGGTTCACTGCCGAAAATGGCCTGGCCCAGCGGGGTGAGGTAACTGATGCGGTTGTTGTCGGGGTCGCCGTCCCACGCGCCCATGAGGGAGTATTCCTCGCGCTCATTGTTCGTCAGGTTGGTGACGGTCACGCGCGTGCCCACGTTGGCCGTGCTGGTATCGGCGTCGGCGTAGTTGATGCCGCGCGCGCGATCAATGTCGCTTTCCCACTCCGCCTGCAGGGCCATGAGCACCTTCTGTTGCTCCTTGGCGGCCTTAAACTCGGCGTTCTCACGCAAATCGCCGTACTCGCGGGCGATTTCGATTTCCTTCGAGTTGGCCGGAATACGTTTTTGCATGAGTTCCTCGAGATCGTTCTTCTTCCGCTCGAGGCTGTCCCACGAAACAATGAGCGAGGAATCGACTGATTTCTTCTCTTCCTTGTCCTTGTCGCCATGGGTGATGAACGACTGGATCTCGGGGTGGGCTTTGACGATTTTGCCGAGCACTGAGCGCTTGTCCATACCCTCAAAGCAGGTGGACATCTGGATCGCGCGAACGACATCTTTCACCACCTCGACATCCACGCCGCTAGTAATGAGATCGAAAAACTTGGCATCCGTCAGGAGGAAATCACGCAGTTTGCTGGCGCGTTTTTCATCGCTGGTCTCCCGTTCAATCGCCGAGAGCATCGCGCCAAACGCCTCCGGCGTAAGCAGCGCGGCGTAATCCCCGCTCTTTTCCTTGGCCAGCCACAGGAGCAATTCGCCCGTGGCACCGTGATGGTTGATGAGGGAATTTAATTCTTCCTTGAACTCATCCTTGTGACCGCCTTCGGACAGCAGCGTGACGCAATCGCCCACCAAGCGAGCAGGCACTTGGGTTATGAGATTCAGAAAATCCTGCGGCCAATTTTCCGTGGTGCCTTGATAAGATTCCAATGCCCGATGTTGGCGGGCCACCGGCATGGCGGGAATGATTTCCGACAGCTTCGGTTCACCGGCCCACACGGCGGATTCAGCCGGAGAACCTTCGGTCACTTCGGCGCCCAGTGCTTGGGCCAGATCATCACGCACCATGACAGCCTCCAATGCGAGTGCGGGCTGGGTGCGGGCGTGGCTGTTTATTTCCTCGTTCAGCTTGGTCAGCGTCACATCTGCCGTTGCCGCCTTGTCATCCAAATCACCGGCGCTCTTGCCTAAATCCACGGCGATGGGCAAACGCGCTTTCAATCCGCGGGCGCCGGTGAAGTCTCTCAGCAGTCGTTCCTGCAACGGAATGTCCTCAGACTGATACCCGATGGCCTCGGTCTTTTTGGTGGGCACTTTAAAGTGGCCGCCTTTTTTCATTTCGCGGCGCGCGGTCTCCCACCATTTCTTGTAGTCATCCGCCTCCACCACGTCGGGCACAAGCACGTCTTTCACCTTGTCCGTGGTTGCGAGGTTGCCGTAGCTGTCCACGATCACTTTAATCACTTCATCGTGATGCAGGGCCGCCATCTCTTTCAGGCCATCCATGTCCGTGGCCTTGCGCGCTTCGATATGGTCCTTGGCGATGGGGGCGAGGATTTTCGGCGCGAAGGCGAGGTCAATAGCGTGACCGGGGCGGCCGTCGAAATCCACGGACATTTTGCCGAGCACCACGTCCACGGTTTTGATCTGACCGAAGCCCCAGCTTTTGTGCATACAAAAACCCTCGGTGGCCAATTGAACGAGGGTATCCACATCGGCGGCGCGTATCTTTCCGCTGGCCGCCAATTTCTCAAATTCTTCTTTCATACCTGTGACAATGCTCCGCCCCGCGAAAGGGCTCGCGTGGAACTGCGTGTGGATCGATAATACGCGCGTGCCGAGGCAAAAACCAAGAGAAATCGCCGCCCGATTATTGCGGGAATGGGAGCGGGAACCTATTCCCGCCGAAACGCTTCTGGCGGAGGCTTTGCCACAATTGAGCGGTCCGGACCGCGGACTGTGCCAGGAACTCGTGCTGGGCGTCATTCGCCATCGCGCCTGGCTGGATTGGTTAGTGGATCAAAAAACCGATGGCCGCCGCCAGCAACCGCTGGCGCAGATCCTTTTGCGCCTCGGTTTATACCAGATTTTCCAGCTCGATCGCGTGCCAGATCATGCCGCAGTGAATGAAACGGTCAACCTCGCCCGACGGCATGATCTCGGCAATCAGGCCGGCTTCATCAATGCCGTCCTCCGCAATGCCCTGCGGGAAAAGCCCCAGTGGCTCGAGCGCCTTGCGGAGCTGCGCCAACGCCAGCCGGCGGTCGGCCATTCCCATCCGCAATGGCTCGTGCACCGCTGGCAACATCGTTGGCCGGATGACACCGATGCCCTGCTGGAGTGGAACAACCAGCCCGCCCCAATATATGCGCGGCGCAATACCTTGCGCGCCACGGCCGAGGAGCTTGAGACGCAGTGGACGCAGGAAAAAGTTTCGTTCGCTCCCTGCAATCTTCCATGGCTCAGTCCCGGGTTGATGTATCGGATCGAGGCGGATGGATCCCCGGCGGCGCTGCCCAGTTTCGCTGAGGGCCTGTTTTACATTCAAGATCCCAGCACATTGGCCTCCGTGCAGGAACTCGATCCGCGCCCGGGAGAAAACATTCTTGATCTATGCGCCGCGCCAGGCGGCAAGACCACCGCCATCGCCCAGCGCATGCAGGATGACGGCGCCGTGCTGGCCATTGATATTGATGAAAGCCGGCTGGATCGCCTGCGCGAAAATGCCGAACGCCTGGGCATCACCTGCATTCAGCCCAAGGCGCTGGCACAAATTGATCTCAAAAACGCCGGGCCGTTTGACCGGATCTTGATCGATGCGCCCTGTTCCAACACCGGCGTGATGCGGCGGCGGGTGGACGTGCGCTGGCGTCTCAATGCCCGCGAGCTCCCCACGCTGGCTCGCGCTCAGTTGGACTTGCTCAAACGCGCCGCGCCCTTGCTCAAGCGCGGCGGCGTGCTGGTGTACAGCACGTGCAGCATTGAGCCAGAGGAAAACGAAGAGGTCATTGCGGCGTTCCTGCACAAGCATCGCGATTTCCGGCAGGAGAATTCTCGCACCTTGACACCCATGAAGGACGGAACCGATGGAGCATTTATCTCCCGCCTACGCCTGCCGGAGGCGGAGGCGACTGAAGACTAACGCTTCTTGCTTTTCAACAAACCGCCGGGGGGCGCGAAATCATCGGTCAACACCCCCGCATTCGCCGCGCTCTTCGGAGCCTGCGCCCGGATACGGGCCACACGAGGCCCAAAAAATTTCGGCAACTTCGGCCGCGCGGCCCGCAGGGCGGCGACCTTGTTTTTGAGCGTGGTGCTGGTGAGCGGCTCCTTGGATTTCACCGCCAGCATCACGATGTTCCGCGTATCGCTCGCCTGAAAGTGGTACACGTGCGGGAAAACCGACTTCAGTGTTTGATACATGGACCCCACGATATCGGACCGCCAATCGTCATAGGTGCCGATCACATTGAAGACCAACACGCCTTCCTTCGTGAGGTCTTCGGACGCCAAGGCAAAGAATTCCTTGGTGGCCAAATGAAACGGGATGTGGGTGCCAAACTGATTGGAAGTATAAGCGTCCATCAAAATGGCGTCGTACTTGCGCGTTTTGTTGAGCCGCAAAAACTGCCGGCCATCGCTAAAGTGAATCTTGTGCTTCGCCGTTTCCTTCACATGAAAAAACTGCTTAGCCACCTGCGCCACTTTGGCATCGAGCTCCACGGTATCCAGGTGGATGTCCGGATAATAATGCTGGAACGCCCGCACCATGCTGCCGCCGCCCAGCCCCATCAACAGTACCCGTTGAGGCTTGGGGTTGAAGAGCAGTGGCATCTGAAAATATTCGGTGTACTCAAAGTGACCAAAGAGCGGGTTCGGCAGCCACATGCGCGTCTCCATCGAGCCATTAAACCGCAGCAGCCTATAGCCGCCGGCGTCCTCCACCGTGATCTGGTTGTACGCCGAGCTCGTACGCAAGCGCACCTGCCCCTGAACACTCCACGCCAACGCGAGCAGTAAAACTACTCCGCTGAGTCCGATTTGTTTTGGGAAGATTCCGGCCATAAAATATCCAAGGCAAAACATAAACCTGCAAGGCCGAACGTCAACCATCCGGTTGCTCGAAACAGGGTCGTACTGGAATAATGATCCAGCAAGACATACGCCGTGATGAACACCCCAGCAATGCTTCCCACCGTGCTGGCCGCATACACCGTACCGCTCAGAGTGCCCACCTCCTCCACCTGATGAGTGGCCAACCGAATAATGTACGGCGAGATCATGGCCAACAAAAAACACGGCAACAAGAACACAACGGCACTGCCTAATGCCGGCGCCATTTTCTGCCAAAACGGCGGCACCTCCGTCCAGGCCTCCTCCGGTGCCGTTTCCGTGGGTGTCTCACTGGCCGCTTCGGGTTCGGCGCCTTGCAAAAAATCTGCCGGCAATTCGGCTATCAATTCACTGGCCGGTTCGTTCTCCGTATCTGCGAGTGCTTCCACCGGCACGGCAACCGCGTAGCGATCCACAATCATATCCAGCATGCCGCCGGCGAAATTGGGGATAAGTAAAATAAAAATGCCCGCCGGGACCAACATCATCCCCAAGGGGCGTGCCTGCTGCCAGCGATCCGCCAGCCGGCCGCCAACCGCGTAACCCAAAGCCAAGGCCAACATGACCACGCCAATTTGGCTCGTCCAAATGTAAAAGGATCCGCCGAAGAATGGCTGCAAAAACCGCGCGCCGACAATCTCCAAGACCATCACCTCGAAGCCTCCTAAAAATACCAGCGCGCCCAACGCCCACTGACGGCCCCGCGTATTGAGTTCGGCTCCACTCATGGTTAAGGAAAAATGGAAACCTTCAGCTCCGTCTGTTCCCGAACCGCCGAGGCCATCGTTTCGAGTTCTGGCACTTCCAGCTTGGTGGCAAAGGCCTCGGGCGTAGGGCGCGCCACGGTGTAGAGATGCACTTCGCTGATTTGCCCACCCGCCGCGGTGAGGTCGCGCAGACGGCCACAGTAAGCCTCAAGCTCGGCCGCGCTCATAGCTTCCCCGTGCACTTTCAGAAACAGGCTTTGGATGATGATCGGTCGCGTGCGCGATGTTTCGAGCAGGTTATTCAAGATGCGCTCGAACTTCACATTGGAGCGGTTTACTTGCCGGTAGTATTCCTCTGTGCCCGCATCGAGTTTGCCCCAAATTTCGCCGTTGTGGGCATCCATCGTTTCGAGGCCACGCTTCACCTCCGTCTTGTCTAGGCCGGCGGCGTCGGTGATGAGCACAATCTTCGCCTCGTCGAGGCCTTCGAGTTGTTGCACCTCTACCACCGTTTCCACACATTCGGCAAAGTTTTGGATCATGGTTGGCTCGCCGTCGCCGCTGAAAGCGATGTCCTTCACCTCCCGCGTGAGCCACGGCACTTCGTTAAACTTAGGTTCCTTGGCCAGCCCGCCATCCTTTGCAAATCGCACCATAGCGGTGAGCTCATCCTTCATCTGACACAGGTCCACCTCGGTCACGGCGCCGGGAATACGGCGGTCCACCTCGCAATAGATGCAGTCGAAATTGCAGACCTTGTCAGGGTTAAGGTTCACTCCGATAGAGAGGCCTTTGCTACGACGGGAGATGACCGGGTAGACGAAGGTAAAATCCGAAAAATGGCGCGTGTGATCCTGCACCGCTGCCCATGTAGATTTAATTTCGCCGTCGCTCACCGGCCCCTACCGTACGCTCGTGCCGCGTCCTTGCCAACGCCCAAGCGTGTCACCGGCCAAAACGGTTTTTCGCGCGGCTGTAGGTTTGATCCGTACCATCGTGCCGATATTGCTTCCACTGGTGCAATTGTCCATCACGATATCGGCTCTGAAAACTTTTTGTCCCGTCCTCATGCCAGCCACGCCATAAACCCGCTCGCTCGTCCAAGATGTAAAACCCTACCATCTCCTTTTGCCCATCGGGATAGTAATAGGTGACCATGCCTTGTTTTCGCCCGCGACTGTATTCGGTCTCCTCGCGCAAGTTACCTTGCTCGTCCCATCGCTGCATCAGGCCCTCGCGGTGGCCGTCCACCAGCTTGTATTTCAGCTGTGGCATTCCATTGGGATATTCAACGATCACAGTTCTGTTGTTCAATAAATAACGCTCTCGCTGCTTTCGCTCTGCTTCTTCTCTACGTTCACGCTCTTCTTTTTCCAGCCTCTTTTCTCGCGCTTCTCTTTCCTTGCGCTCCCGTTCTTTTTTTTCCTTTCTCTCTCTTGCCGCTCTTTCTGCCGCTTCTCTTGCTTCACGTTCAATTCTTGCTCGCTCTTCACCCTGGCGCCGCTCTACTTGAACAGCATTCCAAGCAGGATAATCCTTTGCCGAGATTCCATGTGGCCACAATAATTCAGCGTGGCTTCTTTTGCTGTCCCAAGTCGTTTTAAAATCCCATTGGTCCCACTGATAATTTCTTATATTTTTGAGTTCGCCGAGACTCACACGTTCCGCCCATTGGCGGCGTTCCGCCCATTGGTGGGGGTCCATTTTATAAATTCGCTGCATCCACCTATAAACCTGGGGCCTCAAAAACTTTAGTCTTTCAGAGTTTTCAAAAAAAGATTCGGTTGCGCAGGTAAGAAATTCTGCTTTGTCTGACGTAGCATATTTGCGAATCGCCGCACATCCACTCACTTTTTCCCAAGCTTTACAAAGGTCTTTATATTCAGATTTTAAAAACGCCCTGTACTCCCTGATGGCACTACTTGAATCGAAATGAGGAACGCTTTCGAAGGACCGGTCACGGTAATCGATCATGTGCACAAACTCATGAATGGTCACACAATAATTATCCTCACCATCCTGCATTCCCCTAAGGGTTGAAGGCCAACTTTGCTCGATCTGGCCCCGTGGACTTGCATGGCCTGCCCATGTTTTACCATTATCGTCTTTAAGCGTTGCGGGGTGAAATACGAAGGTGTGGAAGTGCTCTAAATCTTTTTTTGACCGGTTTACAATTAATAGACATGCCAGAAAAGACACGCACACTTTGGCCATCTCCTCGTCCGGCTTGGGGCCAACCCAAGGCTCCCACTTCCATGTCACCTTTTTAATGAACCATGGCACTAGTTCCTCGACGCACAGAGTCAGCTCCTCCGGCATTCGACGGTACAAAGCCACGTGTTCCTCCAGGTAATCACGCCACTTAGGTTTAAACCCCGGCGGAACCGGAGCCATATGGGAGAAGATCGCCATGGCGAAGTGCCATGACACAATGAAGCGGTTTTAATTCCAAGCAGAAATCTGCCCGGCCTACATCCCCATGATCTGGTACCCGCAATCAACGTACAACACCTGCCCGGTGATCGCCGCGCCGCCGTCACTGGCGAGAAACGCGCCCGTGGCCCCCAATTCCTCAGGTAGCACATTACGCTTCAGCGGCGCGTGCTCGGCGTTATGCTTGAGCATGCTGGTGAATCCGGCGATGCCGCGGGCGGCCAACGTATTAACCGGGCCGGCGCTGATACAGTTCACACGGATTTTTTGTTCGCCCAAATCACTAGCCAGATACCGTGTGCTGGCTTCCAGCGACGCCTTGGCCACGCCCATTACATTGTAATGCGGCACTACCCGTTCTGCGCCAAGATAACTCATCGCCACGATGCTGCCACCATCGGTCATCAAAGGCGCCGCCGCGCGACTCAACGCCACCAGCGAATACGCACTCACATCATGGGCCAGCCGAAACGCCTCGCGCGTGGTACCAACAAACGTGCCTTCTAATGCCTCCTTTGGCGCAAAGGCCACCGAGTGCAGCATCAAATCCAGTTTACCATCAAACTTCTCCCCCACCTCGTTGAACACCCGATCAATATGATCATCCTGTGTCACGTCACACTCGGTGATCAATGTGTCCTGGCCAAATGTCTCGGCCAGTTGAGTCACGTTATCCTTCAGTCGCTCGCCCTGATAGGTGAACGCCAGCTCCGCGCCTTCGTCCTTCCACGCCTGCGCAATTGCCCACGCGATCGAACGCTTGTTGGCCACGCCAAACACCACACCTTTTTTGCCGGATAAAATGCCCATGACCCCGCCAGCCCTACGGAAAACTGACCGACCGCGCAAGGCGCAATTGTTCCGTGGCGCGAGGGGTGGTAGGCTCGCCGCATGAACCGAATGATTTTCATGCTCACCATGCTGGGCGTGTTGGCCGTGTTCTCCGCGCGAGCCGCAGACACGCAAGGTCAGGCGCGGGGGGCGTTGTTGAAGGGGGCGGCGTTTATGCGGTCGATCTCGGCGGAAGGCGGATATTTGTGGCGTTACTCCAAAGACCTGCAACTGGTCGCGGGCGAAAACCGCGCGAGCCGATCGATGATGTGGCTGCAGCCGCCGGGCACGCCTTCGATGGGTATGGCTTTTTTGGAAGCCTACCAACGCACGGGCGAACCCGCGCTGCTGGACCACGCGCTGGCCGCCGGCGGCGCGCTTGCCAAGGCGCAGCTGGCCAGTGGCGGCTGGGATTACCGACATGACTTCCGCGACCCACAAAGGACGCTGCGCCGAAACATTTCGACCTTCGACGACAACACCTCGCAAAGCTGCCTGCGTTTTCTGCTGGCACTCGGCGAGGTGGCCACGGGCAACACGCCGCGCGAACAGGCCATCCGCCGCGCGCGCGATGTGGGCCTGCGCAAATTGCTCGAGGCCCAGTACCCCAACGGCGCCTGGCCGCAGCGGTACGACGGCGTGCCCAAACAGCCGCAGGATTTTCCCGTGCTGCCCGCGCGCTATCCCAAAACGTGGTCGCGCGTGTATCCCAAGGCCAACTACATCAACCACTACACGTTCAATGACAACTCCCATCGCGACTGCGTGTTGCTCGCGCTGGAAGCGCATCGGGTGACCGCCAGACCGGAATACCTGCAGGCGGCACGGCGCGGCGGCGAATTCATTTTGCGCGCGCAAATGCCCGAGCCGCAGCCGGTGTGGGCCCAGCAATACAACGCCCGCATGGAGCCAGCATGGGCGCGCAAGTTTGAGCCTCCCTCGGTCACCGGCGGCGAAAGCGTCGGCGCCTGTCGCACCTTGATCGATCTGTATCTCGCCACGGGCGACGCCAAATACCTGAACGCCGTGGCGCCCGCCGTGCATTGGTACCGACGCTCGGCCATCGCACCGGGCAAGTGGGCGCGGTTTTACGAACTACAAACCAACCGGCCGCTGTATTTCACGAAGGAATATCAGCTGACCTATCGGGACAACGATATGCCCACGCATTACAGCTTCCAAAGTTCCTATGGCGTGGAGAGTATGATTCGCTATTTCGAAGCTGTGCGTAAACAAGGCCGCACCGCCTGGCTCGCCGCACAAACACCCAAGACGCTCACCGCCGCCCAACGCGCCGCGCGCGCCGAGTCCATGGAGAAACAGGTCCGAACCGTGATCGCTGCGCAGGACGCTCAAGGCCGCTGGATCACCCGAGCCAAACTCGAAACCCGCGGGATGACCTTCGGGGATCGTGTGGAAACCAGAACATTCATCGACCACATCGGCGTGTTGTCGAAATATTTGTCGTTGCTCAAGTAACCCTCCCCCGTCCACGCTCCCTGCATGAAACGCCGCGTGTATCTGGATCATCTCTCGGGCGGGCCGCTGGCTCCCGAAGTGAGCGCGGCGATGCGTCCGTGGCTGGAGGAGATTCACGGTAATGCGGCCTCCCTGCATCGGCACGGGCTCAAGGCTCGCGAAGCCCTCGACACAGCCGCCGCCCAATGCGCCGCGATGATCGGCGCGCCGGCGGACGATCTGGTATTCACCAGTTCCGGCACGGAGGCCAATAACCTCGCGGTCAAAGGCGTCGCCGAGGCCCAACGCGAACGCGGCACGCACCTGATTCTTTCGAACATCGAACATCCCTCGATTGACCAATCGGTTGCCTGGCTCGAACAACAGGGTTTCACAGCCACGCGCGTGCCCGTGGATCGCGAGGGACGTTTGTCTGTTGGAGCCGTGACGGAGGCGATCACCAAGCAAACCATCCTCATCGCCACGCACCACGCCAATCATGATCTCGGTGCCGTGCAAAACCTCCCCGCACTTGGCGCCTTGGCGGGCGAACGTGGCATTCCGTTGCTGATCGATGCTACTGCCAGCGGCGGGTGGTTGCCGGTGGATGTGACGGCGCATTCCATCTCCCTGCTCACTCTGGCCCCGCACCGTTTTGGCGGACCGCAAGGTGTGGGGGTGTTATACCGCAATCCGCGCGTGCCCTTGGCCCCGCAATTGCATGGCGGCGTACAACAGGGCGGATTGCGGGCCGGCACGGAGAATCTCGCGGCCATCGTCGGTGCGGGCGCGGCCTCGGCCTTGCCGGCGATCGAGGTGACTCCACTCCAACAGCAACTGCATGGCGGTTTGCTGGAGCGGATTGAACAGATGACATTGAACGGCCCGGAGCCCGGTCCGGATCGGTTGCCGACGCAGTTGAATTATTCATTGGCCGGTCTGGAAGGCGAGGGACTGGCACTGGCGTTGGACATGCAGGGGGTGGCGATCGCCAGTGGCGCGGCGTGTGTGATGCAAAACCTCGCCATCCCCCCCGCGCTCGCGGCGATCGGGCTTGACGCAGCCCAAGCCAAGGGCAACGTTCTCCTCTCCCTCGGCCGCGACACCACTACGGCGGACGTCGACCACGTGCTAGAGATCATCGACAAACAGGTCGACAAACTCCGCACCCTGTCGCCAACGTGGGATGCGTAACATGAATCTCGAAGAGCAAATTAAAGAGACGCTGAAGGGCGTAAATTATCCAGGCTACTCGCGCGACATTGTGTCGTTCGGGTTGGTTAAAGGCGTGGCGGCGGCCAACGGATCGGCAGGCATTGACCTTGAGTTGACGACCCACAATCCCGAGGTGGCTGCGCAGTTGAAGGCGGAGTGCGAGGCGGCGGTGAAAGTGTTGGACGGCATCGAGCGCGCCATGGTGCAGGTGAAGATGCCGCCGGCCGGTCAGGCACCCGCAGGCGGGGGGCAGGCCAAGCCCAACAGGATTCCCGGCATCAACAAGGTGATCGCCGTAGCCTCCGGCAAAGGCGGCGTGGGCAAGAGCACCTGCTCGGTAAACCTCGCCTGCGCGCTAGCGCAAACCGGTGCCGAAGTGGGCCTGCTCGATTGCGACATCTACGGCCCCAGCGTGCCGCTGATGATGGGCGTGAACGAACGGCCCTTGGTGAGTCCGGAAGAAAAACTCGTCCCGTTAATGAACCACGGCGTGAAGCTGATGAGCATGGGCTTCCTGCTGGAGGGCGATCAGCCGGTGATTTGGCGCGGGCCGATGATCATGAAAACCATCCAGCAATTTGTGCTGCAGGTAGATTGGGGCACGCTGGATTATTTGCTGGTGGATCTGCCGCCGGGCACAGGCGACGCGCAGTTGTCCCTTTGCCAAACGGTGCCGCTCGATGGCGGCGTGGTGGTCACCACACCGCAGGAGGCGTCGCTCGGCGTGGTGCGCAAAGGCATCGCGATGTTTGAGCGCGTGAACGTGCCGTTGCTGGGCATCGTGGAAAACATGAGCTACTTCACCGCCCCGGGTGGTGAGCGCGTGGAGATTTTCGGCCACGGCGGTGGTGCGGCCGAGGCGCAGAATCAGGGCACGACCTTTCTGGGCGAGGTGCCGATCTTCACTGAAATCCGCGAAGGCGGCGATGCCGGTGTACCGGTGGTAGTCAGTGCGCCCGAAAGTGCTCCGGCGGAGGCATTTGGGAAAGTGGCGGCGACTCTGCGCGAGGTGTTGGATTAGGATTATTCCCGCTATTCACCGGTTATTCACGGCTGTTTGCCGAAAAATCGGCCGTCAATTTGCGTTTTTTCGCCAATAATGTATTGTTTTCAATGAAGGGTTCGTGTACGCAACACGTCCTATTGGAACACGCTTATGGCGGATTCGGCGACATCTAGTGATTTGCTAAAGAATTCCACGCTTTACCGGGAGTTTCTGGCGGAGCGTGAGGAAATCATGCGGCATAAATGGCTAGAATCCGAAAAAGCCGGCGTAGATATTGGGTTTGAGGAAGCGCTCACGGACTGGATGGTGAACCACCGGTCGCAGTGGCGCAAACGCCGCCAAGCCGAACGCGCCACGGCGTAATATTTTGAACGCCCTTTAATGCGGTCCTGCGAGGCCGCCAAGGTCGATGACACGAAACGGATCAACTCCGCGTTGGATTCGCGCGCAAGCGCGGCCGCGCGGCTTTTTTTGTGCCCGCCACCATGACTGACGAACGCATTGTACTGGAAGCTGCCGATCTCGGGCGCGCCTGGCGCCGGGTGGCGCATGAGATTGCCGAAGCCCACACCGAGGGTTCCTCGCTCATGCTCGTGGGCATTCAACGCGGCGGCGTCGCGCTTGCGCAACAACTCAGTGAAACGCTCGCCGGCTTGTACGGTCATCCTGTGGCCACCGGCTCGGTGGAGCCCGGTCTGCATCGCGATGATCTTTCCCAGCGCGGCATGAGCGAGCTGCGCCCCACTGAGCTGCCCGGCGATCTGGCCGGCCAAACGGTTGTGCTGGTTGATGACGTGCTATCCACCGGTCGCACGGTGCGCGCCTCCATCGATGCCCTGCTCGGGTTCGGCCGGCCCAAGTGCATCCGTCTCGCCGTGTTGATTGATCGCGGCCATCGCGAGCTGCCCATCCGGCCGGATTTCGTTGGCAAGAATTTACCCACCCACCCGGATGAACGCGTGGAAGTGCGCTGCGACGGTCGCGGCGCGCCTGAGACGGTCGTAATCCAAACCCCATGAGCTGGCATCGCAAACATCTGCTGGATATCGAAAGCCTCACAGCCGAGGAACTGACCGCCGTGCTCGACACCGCGCGCGAGTTTAAGGCCGTGGGCGAGCGCGACATCAAGAAGGTCCCCGCCC
>CAJWVY010000004.1 GCA_913048135.1 uncultured Verrucomicrobiales bacterium | reverse complement strand
CCAGCCGGTGGCGGGGATGCCATCGATGCTGCCGTTGACGTGCCAGCGCGTTTGGCTGAAGGACGCGGTGACGCTGGCGAATGTAATTTTTTGGCCGTCAACCTTGAGTTCGAATTCGTTGACAATGAAATTGGGGTTTTCCTTGGGGGACTTATTGCGGCCCGGTCCGCCTTTATGCATTGAGGGGTGAGTGAGTGCTTCCAGTCGTATGGCGGTGATCTGTGGGAGGGTTGTGTCGGTGCGTAAGGTATAGGTACTCTTGTCAGGGTTGGGGCCGGTGACGACCACGCTGCCGTCGGGTTGCAGTTCGTGCTGGGGATTGCCGCTGGCGCTGAATTGCTTGATGCCGAGGACGCTCCATTCGGGCGCGTTTTGGAGGGCTGCTAGCGTTGCTTTCTCCCAATTGGCTTGTTGCGCAGCGGAATCGGTTTTCAATTTTGCGAGTTGTTGATCGAGCCGCTTCTTCTGGGCGTTGAGTGTGTCGATTGCCTTTTGTTGTTCGGTGGAAATGGGGAGGTCCATGGTGGGGCCGTAAAACTCAAAGGTCACGCTGGTGCCGTTTTGCTTTACCTCAAGCGGGGTGTTGTTGAAGAAAGCGAAGAGGGAATAGTAATCCTTAATGGAGAAAGGATCGTATTTGTGGTCGTGGCATTGGGCGCATTCGAGGGTGGTGCCAAGGAAAACGGTGCCGGTGGTGTTGACGCGGTCGAAAACTTGGTTGACGCGGTTTTCCTCGGGATGCACTCCGGCTTCCACATTGCAGGTGGGCGTGCGGTGAAAGCCGGTGGCGATGCGTTGACTGGGCGTGGCATTGGGAAGTAGGTCGCCGGCGATTTGTTCGATAACAAATTGATTGAAGGGCATGCCGCTATTGAACGCATCAATTACCCAGTCGCGATAGGCCCAGCTATCCCGTAATTGGTCGGCCTGGAATCCGTTGCTATCGGCGTAACGGGCGAGGTCGAGCCACGGGCGTGCCCACCGTTCGCCGTAGTGTTTTGAGTACAGGAGATCGTCGACAATTTTTTCGTATGCGGTATCGCTGGGATTTTCCAGAAACTGGGCCACGATATCAGGCGTTGGTGGCAGGCCGGTCAGATCGAGATGTACCCGTCGTAGGATTTGGCCGGGCGAGGCGGTGGGTGAGGGAGCCAGTTGGTTTTCCTTTTGCTTGGCCAGAATGAAGTAATCGATGGGATTGCGTGGCCAGTCCGAATCGGTCTTGGGTAGAGCAGGGCGCTCAGGCGCGGTGTAAGCCCAATGGCTTGGGGCTGCGAAGGTGTGCAACGTGAGGGCCAATAAGATGAGCAAGGCGGCTCGCATAAGTATTGAGCCTAGCTGAACAGCGTGTTTCGGGCAATCTCACGGTTGAGTTATCCTTGGGGATGGTCAGGCGTTTACATTTAGGCTGTGGACTGCTAGGGAATGCGCGTGGCGCTTTCGACCCGGCAACTTTGGAGGAAGCTCAGCAACGGTAAATCCCTGTTTCTCATCGCAGGCCCCTGCGTGATTGAAAGCGAGGCGTTATGCCTGAGGGTGGCGCGTTCCTTGCGCAAAACCTGCGAGCGGCTGGGGGTAACCTATATTTTTAAGGCCAGCTATGATAAGGCGAACCGGACTTCCGGTAAAAGTCGCCGGGGGCCGGGATTGGAAAAGGGGCTGCAAATTTTGAAAACCGTCCGTGAAAAAGTGAATGTGCCGGTGTTGACGGATATTCATGACGAAGCGCAGGCACGCGCTGCAGCGGAGGTGGTGGACGTGATCCAGATTCCGGCGTTTCTCTGTCGCCAAACAGATTTGATCGAGGTGGCCGCGCGCACCTCGGTGATTGTAAATTTGAAAAAAGGCCAATTCCTTTCGCCACAGGAAATGGGGCAAGTGGTGAAGAAGGCCGAAGCGGCTGGAGGGAAGATGTTGTTTGTAACCGACCGCGGGACGACCTTCGGCTACAACAATCTGGTGTCTGACATGCGTTCCATGCCGATCATGCGGGAGTTTGGCTGGCCGGTGGTTTTCGATGCCACGCATTCGGTGCAGATGCCCGGTGGTGGCGGCGATAAGTCCAGCGGGAATGGGGAATACGCGCCCGTGCTGGCACGCGCCGCAGTGGCGGCTGGGGCGAATGGTGTTTTCATTGAAACGCATCCCGATCCCGCCAAGGCCTGGAGTGACGGGCCAAATATGGTGCTGCTCAAACAAATGCCCAAAGTGTTAGAGCAGTTGGTAAAAGTGCACAAGGCAGTTCAATGAGCCGGAAAGCGACAGCGGCGCAGTTCAAGCGCGTGAAGATATTCCTGACGGATGTGGATGGGGTGCTGACCAATGCCACGGTCATGTTGAATGGCAAAACCGAGTTCAAGCAGTTTAATATTCAAGACGGAATGGGGCTGCGGTTGCTGCAACATGTGGGCATTCCGGTGGGATGGGTTTCCAACCGCAAATCAGCGGCGACCACGGCTCGGGCTAAGGAACTGAAGGTGGATTATCTTTGGCAGAAATCCCTGCCCAAAGTCGCGGCGGTTGAGACGATTCTGAAGAAAGCCAAGCTCACTTGGGCTGACGCCTGTTTCATGAGTGACGACATCAATGATCTGGCGGTGCTCCAGCGCGTGGGGCTTCCCATCGCAGTGGCCAACGCGCGGACAGATGTAAAAACCGCGGCCAAATACACCACCAAAGCCAATGGCGGGGAAGGGGCCGTGCGGGAGGTTTGTGATAAGATTATCCGTGCACAGGGCAAGTGGAGTGCTATTATCAGCCGGTTGAAGGATCCGGAGGGATATCGTGATCGATAGAAACATTGGAATTGGGCTGGCCTTGCTTTTGGGCGGATGGGCTATGGCTCAAGTGATTCCCGGGCAAGGGGTTCAAAAGCGGATAAAATTTCCCGAATACGACCGGACCAAGGGTCGGATTACCTCGTTGCTGACTGGGGATCAGGCAATTCCACAGAAGAACGGCACGGTGTTGGTGAAGGGGGCGCGGCTGGAGACCTACAAATACGATGGGGTGCAGCGAAAAGTTGACTTGATTATGGAGGCTCCAACGTGTCTTTTTGAATTTCGTACGCGCGTGGCATCTTCGTCAGGGCCAATGCGGGTGTATCGTGCCGATGGCGGCGCGGTGCTGGAAGGCCGCGGGTTTTTTTGGCGGCAAAATCCATCGCTGCTGGTGATCAGCAACAACGTGCGAACCATAACGAAACAGGGGTTTTCACTGAATGAATAATGTAATCAAATACTGGGCGCTTCTTGGGCTTATGACCGCGAGTGCGGGCATGGCAGACGAAAAGGCCAAAGAGCCTGGGAAGACTGTAATTTCTGCGGAGAACTTTATTTTTAACCCATTGAAAAACATTGCAGTTTATGAGGGCGATGTGGTGGTGATCGATGCGCAGATGGATTTATTGTGTGATAAATTAACTGTTCATTTTGCGGATAAAGACAAAGCTCCTAAAAAACCAGCAACACCTCCACCTACAAAGGTGGGCGAACCTAAGGCGAAGCCGGAGGTTGCTCCGATGGTTGGCCTGGGTGGGAATATGGATCGGATTGTTGCTGAAGGTAATGTTGAAATTATAAATAAGAAGGACAAAACGCGCGCTGTAGGAGGGCATGCGTTATATACTGCTCAAACTGAGGTGTTGTTATTGACGGTCAATCCCAAGCTATTTACCAAGCAGGGAGTGTTGATAGCTAAGGTGATCGAATATAACCGGACTACTGGGGCGCTTTCGGCCAAGCAGGCAGTGCTGGAAAATGATGGGAAACCCAAGCCGCCCGCCAAGCCGCCTTCGGATAAATGAATTTTCTCTCCACGGAGGGTCTCGCCAAGGAATACGCCCAACGCCGGGTGGTCGATGGTGTGTCCATTCATGTGAACCCCGGTGAGATTGTCGGCTTGCTCGGGCCGAATGGCGCTGGGAAAACCACCACCTTTAACATGGTGGTGGGCATCGTGCGGCCGGACGAGGGGGGTGTGCTTTTCGAGCAGGAAGAGATCACGGATTTGCCCATGCACGAACGGGCGCGGGCGGGGATTGGCTATCTCACCCAGGAGCCTTCGGTGTTTCGCAAGCTGACGGTGAAGGAGAATATCCTCGCGATTCTCGAGACTTGCGACATTGGCACGGCGGAACGGCAATTGCGCCTGAAGAGTCTTCTGGATGAATTGGATCTGAGCAGTTTGTCAGAAAGCAAAGCGTACCAGTTGAGTGGCGGCGAAAAGCGCCGGCTGGAGATTACCCGTGCTTTGGTGACAAATCCGAAGCTACTGCTCTTGGATGAACCGTTTGCCGGCATTGATCCCATTGCGGTTTATGAAGTGCAAAAAATTGTCCGGCGTTTGCGGGAACGGGGTCTCGGGATTTTGATCACGGACCATAACGTGCGCGAAACGCTCAAGATGGTCGATCGCGCTTATCTGATTCATCAGGGCCGGGTGATATTGGAGGGTGATGCAGAAAAGCTTGTGGAAGATCCCAAGGCGCGCGAGATTTACCTCGGGCCGGAATTCAACATCTAATGAAAACGCCGAAAATATCCGTTGAACAGTTCTACGTGGAAAATGCATCGTCGCTGGGACTGCATTTATTGGCAGGAGCGGATGGCTTGAAGCGCATCATCAAGGAGCCGACGGTCAACCGCCCCGGCTTGGCTTTGGCGGGATTCACCAAATATTTTGCGAACAAACGCATTCAAACCATCGGCTCGGCTGAGGCGACTTATCTGAAATCGCTCACCAAGGAAGAACGCCTGGAGCGCTTCGAGCAGGTGTGCCGTTGTAAGATTCCCGGGGTGGTGTTTTCTAGAAACCTTCGTCCGGACAAGGAGTTTCTGGCCTTGGCGGACAAACTTTCGATTCCGGTCTTCCGCAGTCCGTTGATCACCATGAAGTTTATCAACCGCGCCACGCTCGCGCTGGAGGATCTGTTTGCGCCGCGCGGACAGGAACACGGCAGTATGGTGGATATTCTCGGCGTGGGAGTGATTGTGAAGGGCGAAAGCGGCATCGGGAAAAGTGAATGTGTGTTGGCGCTGGTGGAGCGGGGATATAGTCTCGTGGCCGATGATGTCACCAAGCTAAAGCTCATTGATGGCCGCGTGGTAATTGGTACCAGTGCTGGCGTGACGCGTGACCACATGGAAGTGCGCGGCATTGGTATCATTGATGTGGGGGCCATGTTCGGCGTGAAAAGTATTCGTCGCGAAAAACAGCTGGACCTTATTGTGACTCTGCGCGAATGGGGCGATGTGGATGAGGTGGATCGTCTGGGAATGGAGGATGAAACCACCGAGGTTTTGGGTGTGCGAGTTCCGCACATCACCATTCCGGTTCGTCCGGGGCGTGATATTGCGCGTTTGGTGGAGGTGGCTGCCTTTCAAAATAAACTCAAGCGATCGGGGCATAATCCTGCTGAAGAACTGAATAAACGCCTGATCGCCCAGATGGCGCGCGAGGCGTCGGAATAAATTCTCGCCATCAAAGGCTGATTTCCGGACAATCGCCCCCTCGCATGACAATGGCAGGCAGTAATGATCAGAGTGTGGTTCGAGAATTGGTGATTCAAAACCAAACCGGCTTGCATGCCCGTCCCGCCGCGGCGTTCGTCCGCACGGCTAACACCTTTTCGTCCGAAATAATTGTGACCAAGGGCGAAGACTCCGTGAACGGAAAGAGCATTATGGGCCTGATGACCTTGGCGGCTGGGCAGGGGACAACTCTGGTGGTCGAGGCGCAAGGCGACGATGCCGAGAAGGCTGCCGATGCCATTCAGACGCTTGTGGAAAGCAAATTCAACGAGGCCTAGAATGGAGATGGATTTGTCCCGCGCGGTCAAATTGGCCCGCATTGAATTGACGCCCGAGGAGGAACAGCGACTGGCCCCGCAGTTGGGCGAGGTACTGCAATATGTCGAGAAGCTCAATGGGCTGGATGTTTCCGGTGTGGAACCCACTGCGCATGCCACGCCGTTGAGCAATGTGATGCGTGAGGATGAGCCTCGCGAATCCCTTTCCCAGGAAGATGCCCTTCGGAATGCGCCGAAGACAGCCAATGGCCTTTTTGTGGTTCCCAAGATCGTCGAGTAATCATGGTGCACTTCCTAACGATTCATCAGTTGCTTGAGCAACTGCGCGCCGGCGAGCTGAGTTCCCGGGAGGCCACGCAGGCTTGTTTGGATCGTGTAGAAAAAGTGGATGGCCGGCTCAATGCATTTATCAGCGTTGATGCTACTGATGCTCTGGCGCAGGCGGATGCCGCGGATCAGTCGCGCGCCGCGGGCGAAGACCTGCCAATGCTCGGCGTGCCGGTGGCGATCAAGGATGTATTGGCGGTGAAGGATCAGCCGCTCAATTGTGCCAGCAAAATTCTGGGCGAATTCAATAGCCCTTATGATGCCACGGTGATTCAGAAATTGCGCGCCGCGGGGGCTGTCGTTTTTGGCCGCCTGAACATGGACGAGTTTGCCATGGGCAGTTCCAATGAAAATTCCGCATTCGGTCCGGCCCGCAATCCTTGGAACACCGATTGCATTCCCGGGGGTTCTAGTGGCGGCAGTGCGGTGGCGGTGGCGGCCGATGAATGCATTGCTTCGCTGGGCAGTGATACTGGCGGGTCCATACGCCAGCCCGCGGCTTTGTGTGGTTGCGTGGGATTGAAGCCGACTTACGGGCGTGTTTCGCGTTACGGGCTGGTAGCGTTTGCCTCTTCGCTCGATCAAGTGGGGCCCTTCACCAAGGATGTACGTGACGCAGCGACGTTGTTGCAGGTGATCGCCGGCGCCGATGAGCAGGATTCCACGAATGTCCCCGAGCCTGTGCCGGATTACAGTGCGGCCCTGTCCGGCGATGTCAAAGGCCTGCGCATAGGGTTGCCGCGTGAATATCAGGTGGAAGGATTGGATCCGGAGGTCAAGGCGGCCACTGATGCGGCGGTGAAACAATTGGAGGCGCTCGGCGCGGAGGTGAAGGAGATTTCGTTGCCGCACACGGAGTATGCCATTGCCACCTATTACATTATAGCCACAGCCGAGGCCTCGGCGAATTTAGCGCGATTCGAAGGCGTGCGTTATGGGGCGCGCCTGGATGGGGCTGATCCAGAGGAGATGAATCGCAAAACACGCGGAGCTGGCTTTGGGGAGGAAGTGAAGCGCCGGATTATTCTGGGCACCTATGTGTTGAGCAGTGGATATTACGATGCCTATTATTTGCGGGCGCAAAAGGTCCGCACTCTGATTCGGCAAGATTTCCTGAAGGCGTTTGAGGAGGTGGATTTGATTGCCAGCCCCACCACGCCTACGCCGGCGTTCAAGATCGGGGAAAAGACGGGCGATCCGTTGCAGATGTATCTTTCCGATATTTACACTATTTCCTGCAACCTTGCCGGCTTGTGCGGCATCAGTGTGCCTTGTGGTTTTTCTAAAGCCGGATTGCCGATTGGGTTGCAACTCCTGGGGAAACCGTTTGGGGAACCGGATCTACTGCGGGCGGCGCATGCCTATGAACAAGCCACGGATTGGCATACGCATCGACCAAATCTGGACTAATGGAATACGAAGCTGTCATCGGTCTGGAAACGCACGTGCAGTTGAAGACGCGCACGAAGATGTGGTGCGGCTGCGCCAATGAATACGGAGCAGACGCCAACACCAATGTTTGCCCGGTTTGTCTTGGTCTGCCCGGCGTATTGCCAGTGCCCAATGCCGAGGCGTTGCGCTTAACGGCACTGACCGGTTTTCTCCTGAATTGCGATGTGCCGAGCTATGCCAAATGGGACCGGAAAAATTATTTTTACCCGGACAACCCCAAGAATTATCAGCTTACCCAGTTGGATTTTCCATCCACCATCACCGGCTTTGTGGAATTCGAGTTGGGTGGGGAGCTGGAATCCGTGCGGATCAATCGCGCCCACTTGGAGGAGGATGTGGGCAAGAGTTTTCATTTTGCCGATTACAGTGGGGTTGATTTCAACCGGGCGGGAGTGCCGTTGCTGGAGATTGTGACCGAGCCGGACATCACCAGCGGGGACATGGCTTATGAATATCTGAACGCCCTCAAGAGCATTCTTGAGTACGGCGGTGTGAGTGACTGTGACATGGAAAAGGGCCAGGTGCGATGCGACGTGAACATTAGCGTTCGGCCCATAGGACAGCAGGAGTTGGGCGAAAAGATTGAGATCAAAAACATGAATTCCTTCAGCGGCGTGCGGCGCGCGGCGGAATACGAAATTGCCCGGCAAATTGAAGTGCTGGAGGAGGGCGGCCAGCTCGTGCAGGAAACACGGCGTTGGGATGATGACGCCGGCATTACGGACAGCATGCGCACGAAAGAAGACGCGCATGATTACCGATATTTTCCGGACCCGGACCTCATGCCGCATAG
This sequence comes from uncultured Verrucomicrobiales bacterium, assembly GCA_913048135.1. Taxonomy (GTDB): domain Bacteria; phylum Verrucomicrobiota; class Verrucomicrobiia; order Limisphaerales; family UBA1100; genus UBA1100. The sequence continues at coordinate 35,556 of CAJWVY010000004.1, read as the reverse complement.
GCCATCCAAAGAATGGCTGGAGGCGATCCGCGAAGAGGTGGTGGAACTGCCGCTCGCCCGCGAGCGCCGGTTGATGGAGCAGTATGAATTGCCTGCAGGCGACGCCGACGTGTTCGTGGGGGATGCTGCGTTAGGGAATTATTTTGAGGAAGCTGCGAAAGGTTTGAAGAATCCCAAGCAAGCGGCGAATTGGGTGATTAATAATCTGCAAGCCAAGCTGGTGGAAACCGAGACATCGGTGGCGGACCTGAAATTTCCCGCTGTGGCAATAGGTGAATTGATTGGGCTCGTGGAAGGAGGGCAAATCAGCAGCAAGATTGCGCAGGAAGTCTTTGCCGAAATGTTCGCAAGCGGAAAATCGCCCGCGATTATAGTTGAGGAGAAGGGGCTTTCCCAGGTGAGTGATTCCGGGGAGCTGGAGGCGTTTTGCCGCGAAGCGATTGAGGCTAACCCCGGGCCGGCGGATGATTTTCGTAATGGCAAAGAGGCTGCACTGAATTTTCTTAAAGGCCAAGTGATGAAGGCCAGCCGCGGTAAGGCAAACCCACAGATGGTGGGTGAACTGTTGGCAAAAATTCTGAACGGCTGATGTTGCCGCAATTTCAATCCGTTCACTTCATCGGCGTTTGCGGCACGGCGATGGCTTCGGTGGCTGCGGCCCTGAAGGAACGCGGCGTGCGTGTGACGGGTTCGGATCATAACGTGTACCCACCGATGTCCACGTTTCTCGAGAGTCGAGGCATCAAAGTGCGCGAGGGGTATCGTGAGGAAAATCTCGCTGATGCACCGGACCTCGTGGTGATCGGCAACGCCATCAGTCGCGGTAATCCCGAGGCGGAGGCTGTGTTGGAGCGCAAGCTCCGGTATTGTGCCTTGCCGGAGTTGTTGAAAGAGGCGTTTATTCGGGGTAAACGCTCGATTGTGTTGGCCGGCACTCACGGCAAGACGACCACCACCTCGCTGTTGACGTGGGTGTTTGAACACAATGGCCTGAATCCAAGTTATCTGATTGGCGGCATTCCCAATAACTTTTCACAGGGCGCGCGCTTCACGGATAGCGAGTGGTTCATCATTGAAGGCGACGAATACGACACAGCGTTTTTTGATAAGCGGAGCAAGTTTGTCCATTACCTGCCGGAGGTGGCGGTGATCAATAATCTCGAATTCGATCACGCCGATATTTTCGATGACCTTGCACAAATCCAAACCAGCTTTCGACGCATGGTGAATCTTATTCCGGGCAACGGCTTGTTGGTGGCCAATGGGGATGACCTAAACGTGGCAGAGCTGTTGGAGATCGATCATTGCCCCGTGCAGCGGTTCGGCTTAGGGGCGGGCAACGAGGTTCGTGGCGAGGCTTTGAAATTTTCCGAAAAGGGTGCGTGCTTCGAGGTTGGTGAGGCGGTTTTCACCTTGCCGATGGCCGGTGAGCTTAATGTGCGGAATGCATTGGCGGTGATTGCCGTGGCGCGCCATTGCGGATTGAGTGCGGCGCAAATCCAATCGGCCTTTGAGACGTTTCAAGGAATTAAGCGCCGCATGGAAGTGCGGGGAGAAGTGAGTGGCGTCATGGTAATTGACGATTTTGCGCACCATCCCACCGCCATCGCCGAGACGTTGAGGGCTGTGCGTGTGCGGTTTCCGGGGCGACGCGTTTGGGCGATTTTCGAGCCGCGGAGCAACACCACGCGCCGGGCTGTGTTTCAGGATTATTTAGTGGAGGCCTTGTCTGAGGCGGATGCGGTGGTGGTGGCCGAGGTGGCTCGCTTGGATCAATTGCCCGAGGATGATCGCTTGGATCCCGGTGCTCTCATGGAGGCCTTGCAGGCAAACGGAACAGAATCCGCTTACTTGCCGGATGCTAATTCCATTGCGGCCCATGTGACGGCAGCAGCGAAGCCGGGTGATATTATTTGTGTGCTGAGCAACGGGGGCTTTGGCGGGTTGCACGAAAAACTGATGGCCGGCCTTAAGGCTTAGGCTCATCGAGTTTCGCCTCGGTGGCTTGCCGGAGTTGGCCGGCGAGGGCCTGATGATGTTCGCCGGTCATTCGTTTCAGAGTGCTAGTAACGTGGTTCCATTGTTCGCCTTTGAAATGGGCGATGGCGGTTTGCAGGTAGGCCCAGTCTCGTTCATCAGGAGTTTCTGCAATGGCCAGTGTCGCCTGCCAAGCGCGTATGGCTTCGGCGTGAGGGAAGGGGATGAGATCTAAAAATGCTTCCGCCCGATCGGCGGCGTACTCGAATTTTTTGGGAGACAGTTTGATGGCTGCGTCATATTCGCCAATGGCTTTCTGGGTGATTTGCTGGGGCTTAATTTTGTAATACCGCGCGGCAGGTTGCCGGAAGGAGCAAAGGAGCGTGGCGAAGTTATGTCGGTAAAGCGGTTCCTTGGGGTTGAGCTGGATGGCTTTGTCGAGTGCGCGGAAGGCTTCCTGAATGCCTCGGGTTTGTCGGGTTTGCAGGGCAATGGTGCCGAGATGAATGGCGAGGTTATTGAGGGCGGCGGCATTCTTGGGATCGGTTTTGAGAGCTTGTTTCCATTGATCAATAGCCCCCTGACGGTGGTCGATGTGCGTGAGGAAACTGCCGTAGGCAACGCGCGCTCGAGCGTGCTGCGGGTGGCGCTTCAGGAAATCTAGGTACTGCTGGCGAATCGGCGCCAGTCTGTCACGGATGCGTAGCGCCAAGGCATCGCGTTCGGTTTCATTTTCTTGGATTCGGTCGAGGTTGTTGTGAATCCAGGAAGTGATTTGGGTGATGGCGGCGTTGTCGGCCTGAAGGATTTGGGCGAATTCCTTTTCGGCATCAGCGGCAACAAGACGAAGACTCACGACGCTAAACGCAATGAAAAAAAGAAAATGGGGCACAGGCGGATGATAGCGCGCGGGATGAGGCTGGCAATCTTCTGTTGCGCGCACTAGGGTTTGCCCATGCCGCTGGAAGATCATATCGGCGACATCTGTCGCAAGGCGCGTTTGCAAACCAAGACGGACTTGGCCCAATGTGCCGAGGTGGCCGGTCTTGCGGTAGAGGAATTGCAGGCTTGGGAAACTGAAGGGCTGATTGATCGGGAGGTCAACGTGGTGGCCTTGGCTGAATTGGTGGGATTGGATGCCGGGAAAGCTGTGAAGGTGGCTGATGGCTGGGTGCCGGCCGAGGTTGATTTATCCAGATGGGCGGAGTTGCGGTTGATCACGACGTCTGAAGGATTTGAGGTGAACAGCTTTGTGGTGTGGGATCCGGTGACTCGTCAGGCGACAGTGTTCGATACGGGTTGGTATGCGGATGATATTTTTGCGTTGGTTGAGCTAGAGGATTTGAAGGTCGAACATCTCATGATCACTCACATGCACGGAGATCATGTGGCGGCGATGGGGGATGTGCGCAAACGATGGCCCGACATTCGGCTGCACACAAATAATGAGGGCGCTCCGGAGAAGAGCCGTGTGCAGGAAGGGGGCGTGATTGAAGTCGGGACTTTGAAAATAACACCGCGCCTGACACCGGGTCATGCAGCTGATGGAGTAACGTATGTGGTTGAGGGCTGGGCCAATGCTGCACCGGCAGTGGCGGTGGTGGGCGATGCTGTTTTTGCGGGGTCCATGGGGAAAGATTTCGAGACACCGGCTTTGGCTCAGGAAAAGGTGCGGACGGAAATTCTGGCTCTGCCGGAAGACACGCTGATTTGCCCGGGGCATGGACCATTGACAACCGTGGGTGAGGAGCGGGCGCACAATCCGTTTTTTTAATGTTTTGCCCCGGTTTTTCCTGTGAATAACATTGACCCCCTCTTGGGGCATTGCTAGGTTGCGCGGCCCGGAAATCCGGAATCATGCGACATACGATTTCAGTTTTGGTGGAAAACACCTTTGGCGTGCTCACACGAGTGGCGGGGATGTTCAGTGGCCGCGGCTACAACATCGATTCGCTGAACGTGGCTCCAACGCATGATCCTAAAAAATCCCGCATGACGATTGTGACGCGTGGGGATGACGCCACGGTGGAGCAGATTGTTCGGCAACTTTATAAACTGGTCAACGTGTTGGAGATCACCGATTTCCGCGAGCATGAGTACATTGATCGCGAGCTGGTTATGGTGCGGGTTAAGGCCACCGCCAAGAACCGTTCGGAGGTTATGCAGATCACGGATATTTTCCGCGCCAAGATTGTGGATGTGCAGTCGAAGACCATGACCATTGAGGTGACCGGTAACGAAAGTAAGGTTAACAAGTTCGTGGCCTTGATGGATAATTTCGGGGTATTGGATCTCACGCGCACGGGCAAGGTGGCCCTGCCGCGTTCTTAATTTTATTTATCGCTAAAGACAATGGCAGCAAAAGTATACACTGATAAAGACGCGAACCTGAAGGACCTCAAGGGTAAAACCTTGGCCGTGCTCGGATTCGGTAGCCAAGGCCACGCGCACGCGCTTAACCTCAAGGAAAGCGGGTGCAAGGTCATCATCGGTCTCTACAAGGGCAGCAAGTCGCGCCGCGTAGCCAAGCAAAAAGGCTTCGAGGTCTATGACACCGCCGAGGCAGTACGCCGCGCAGACGTGATCATGGTGGGCTTGCCGGACACCAAACAAGCCAAGTGCTACAAGGAAGACATCGAGCCCAACCTGACCAAGGGCAAGGCGCTCCTGTTCTCGCATGGGTTTGCCATTCACTTTGGCGCGATTGTGCCGCCGAAGGATGTGGACGTCATCATGGTGGCCCCGAAAGGGCCTGGCCACATTGTGCGCCGGCAGTTCACTGAAGGCAAAGGTGTGCCGGCGTTGATCGCCATTTATCAGAATGCCTCGCGCAAGGCCAAGAAGATCGCCTTGGCTTGGGCCAAGGGCGTGGGAGGCACCCGTGCCGGCGTGATTCAAACGACCTTCAAGGAAGAGACCGAGACCGATCTGTTCGGCGAGCAAACTGTTCTTTGTGGCGGCGCGAGCGCGTTGGTGCAGGCGGGATTCGAGGTGCTCGTGGAAGCGGGGTACCAGCCTGAGATGGCGTACTTCGAGTGCTTGCACGAGCTGAAGCTGATTGTCGATCTCATGAACGAGTCCGGCATCAGCGGCATGCGTTTCTCCATTTCCGAGACAGCCAAGTGGGGTGATGTGAGCGTGGGGCCGAAGATTGTTGACGCCAGCGTGAAGCGCCGCATGAAGACTGCGCTCAAGGAAATCCAGAACGGCAAATTTGCCAAGGGCTGGATCAAGGAATACGAGACTGGCTATAAGCAGTATAATAAACTGCTCAAAGCCGGTGAAAAGCATGGCATCGAAAAGGTAGGTGCTCGCTTGCGCGGTATGATGCCTTGGATGAAAAAACGTCGGATGGGCGGCTCGCAAGCCTCCTATTAAGGGGTAACTTTTGCCGCCTGATTGCGTCTAACAAATGATGCGGTCAGGCGGTGCTCATAAAAAACGCTCGCAAAACGAGCGATTCCCTACTATGTCTACCTCCATGGATGCGGGGGCATTCAGAGTATTTCTTCTGATATTAGCTTCAACGGTTGAACTGTGGGCTGATGGAGTAGCCATACCTGCCGTGACCACCAATGCGACCACGACCGTGACTAATGCGGTCTCCATTACAACCAATTCCCCATCAGTCACTACCAACACCGTTCTTGTGCCGGAAGTCGTTGGTTCGACCAATTCCCCATCAGTCACCACCAACACCGTTCTTGTGCCGGAAGTCGTTGGTTCGACCAATGCGCCGCCAGTTGCCTCAGGCACGAATTCCGTTGCCGAGGTGAAGCAGGAAATCCCAGCCAATTTGGGAGCTTTTTCTGTGATCCCACGCAAAGATCCCTTTCGCTTGACCAAGCCGGAACCAGAGGAAGCCGAGCCGGAGATCGTGGCGCCCAGAACTGTCGGCGTGCCTCAATTGGCGGGCATTTCTACCTTGCGTGGAAATCAACGAGCTGTTCTGCGCATCAGTCCTCCGCGAGGAGGGAAGGCCGAGTATGTTTTTCTGGCGGTGGGCGACGAGTTGCACGGGGTGGAGGTTACGAAAATTGATCTTAGCCAAGGTTTGGTGGAAGTGCTTGTGCGCGGTCAGACGTTTCCGCTGGAGTTGGATAAAAAAAGTGATGCCGGTAATGGCAGTACAGTTTCGGTGGTCCGTCCGTCCGGCTCCAATTATCGGCCCGGCATTGGTGGGGAAGCCGAAAAGCCGAGTAAAGCCGGGGACAACCCCAAACCACCACCGGGGAATGGGCTCAAGCCAGTCCCCACGCGGTCTCCTTCCCCGATCCAGCCTAGCTTTGAATACCCTGCGCCGTTTGGAGCTGGTCGCTTTGAGCCGCCTCAATTCGATCAGCGCTTGCAAAAGCATCTTACGGATCCGGCCAGTCTATCGACGCAGCGTGAAATAGTTCGCGGTCAGGTGTCCTCGGAGTCGCCAACGGATATTCCGAAACACGAGCGTTGATTAGTACCGCTCGGCCATGCTGCACGGTGCGAGGATGGCATCTTTCATTCCGTGAATGATTTTCTTGTCGGCTGGACAAATCGTCGCGAGCACGCCGCTCAGCTTCACTTCGTTTTCTCCCTGCGCAAAGTAATACGGGCACAATCGAGCGCGGCCAGTCATGGGGATCAATTCATTACGGTCAAAATCAAACCAATCGTGTTGAACCGTACGCGGTTTCTCATACCGCTGTAAAATCCATGGAGTGGTGTCAAAGTGGTCGATGGCTTCGTGGACGGCGGCGGCCCATTCGTCGCGCGGGAGATCCGCTCCGAGCCGCACACTGCGGGCACCCCAGGCGCGTTCGTTGAAGCCCGAGAGTTTCAGGATTAGCTGGCGATCTTTTTGGGACAAATCGGCAAGTTGACGCCAGTCCGTTAGTTCGAGCCCGGGAATAGCCGCGTGCGGAGGAAGCGGAGCCGGATCAATGAGCCACGTTTGTGGAATCACTTTTTCCAGTAAACGCATGAACTTACCGCCCAATTCGCGCTGCCAAAAATCGCGCAGGTTCCGGTTACAGAACAGGGCGAACAGCATCTTCTCTTCGAGATGGGTTTTGGGCGGAGCGGTGAGATGAATGTCGCCCGTTGCCGCACGATCCAGTAACGCATCCGCTTCGGGGATGTTCGGTAAATCAAACAGCTCGAAAAAACGATACGCCGAATCTCCATCAGCAAGATGACTTTCTCGTGGGGCACACACGGAAAACCGTTCGCCCAGCTGCTTCGCGAGCCATTCCATTTCCGGCCGATACGTGGCGGATTCCTCGGAAACCATCAGATGCACTGAGCCGGTTTTGGCAAAGATCCCCGCGAATCCTTCCGTGATACCTCTGCATCCGCCAAGGGCATTGGGATAGGTGGCATTCAGCCAGCCAGTCAGGCCAATGCCGCCGGGCACACTGTCCAGTTCGGTGATGTGCCAGCCGTTTTCGGTGAACAAAATATCCGGTCGAATGACCCGGGGTAAAGCGGTCTTGAACGCCTCATCACGTTGTCGCTGAATGACGCTTTCGGGTTTGCCACGTTCCAGCCATTCGGCGATCCACGCCGGTTGTTTGCCCGCCACGCTGTGTCGGTAAAGTAAATCGGCTGCGCGATAAAACTGATGCAGTACGCGGCCCAGTTGTTTCAGATCGCGGACGAATTTTTCCTCCAGCGGAAACGGCTCCACCGGCATTCGCCATTCGTGGCCGGCGAACAGGCCGTCTGGGGGGAGTTGATCCCGGATGGCCTTGGCTTGGTCGGCGGCCTGCATTAGGCGCGGGTGAGGCCGGCGCCTTCGCCGAGCCATTTGTAGGTGGTGAGTTCAGCCAAGCCCATGGGGCCGCGCGCGCCGATCTTGTCGGTGCTGATCCCAATCTCCGCGCCCATACCGAATTCACCGCCATCAGAGAACCGCGTGGAGGCATTCCAAAACACGGTTGAGGTATCGGCTTCGAGCTGGAACCGACGGGCGGTGGCTTCGTCTTCAGTAACGATGGATTCGGTGTGGCCGGAGCCATGCCTATTGATATGTTCCAAGGCGCCATCCACCCCGTCAACCACACGTACTGAACAGATGAGATCCAGATATTCCGTGTCCCAATCCTCGTTGGTGGCTTCGACGGCAAGATCACCGAGAATGGCTTTCGCTTGCGGGCAGCTGCGCATTTCCACGCCTTTTTCTGCCAAGGCTTGTCCGACGGCGGGCAGTAGTTGCTCGGCGGACCGGCTATCCACCAACAGAGTTTCCATGGCATTGCAAACACCGGTGCGATGGGTTTTGGAGTTCACTGTGATGGCCACGGCCTTGTCGCCATCGGCGGAGCCATCGAGGTAGACGCTGCAGATGCCCTTGTAATGTTTGATGACGGGAACGCGCGAGCATTCGGCGACGGCACGAATCAGGCCTTCGCCACCACGGGGGATGCAGAGATCTACGAGTTCGGTGAGTGCCAGCAGTTCGGGAATGGCAGCGCGGTCGGTAGTGGGAACGACTTGGATCGCCTCCGACGGAAAGTGTTCGCACGCTGATTGGCCCGCCTCAACCATCAGTCGGGCAATGATTTGGTTTGAGTTGAGCGCTTCTTTGCCGCCCCGTAAAATAGTCGCATTGCCGGATTTGAAGCAAAGTCCGGCGGCATCAGCGGTGACGTTGGGACGCGATTCGTAAATCATTACCACCACGCCAATCGGGCAAGTGACCTTTTTAAGCTTTAAGCCGCTGGGACGATCCGTTTCTTCCAATACGCGCCCCACGGGATCTGGCAGCTCGGCGACCTCGCGCAATCCTTGGGCCATTCCGGCAACCCGTTGTTCATCAAGCAGCAGGCGATCGATCATGGCTTGGGACAGATCCATTTCCCGTGCCGTTTCCAAATCTTTCGCGTTGGCGTCCTGGATGGCTTGAGATTGGGCCTCCAAGGCATTTGCCATCGCGTTGAGACAACGGTTCTTTTCATCTGTGCTCAAGCGGGGCATGAGGCGGGCTGCGTTCTTGGCGGCCAATGCCAGCGCAGTCATGTCTTCAGCTAAACTCATCGGGAAGGGCAGGATAGCCTGTGGTCGAGGTGGGCAAAAGTCAGTTTTCGGTAATTAACACCAACGTGCCTTCTGGAATGGTATCGAACAGAGGGAGTAGATCAGCTGCACCAAGATGGATGCAGCCCTGCGAATTGGGTTGGCCCAGGCGGGATTCGTCTCCAATTCCGTGGATGTAAATGTAACGCTGGCGGCTATCGACCTTGCAGCCCGAATTGAAACCGGGCTCCAATCCTTCCAGCCAAAGAATTCGATCGGTGATCAGGGCTGTGGGGTCGCCTTTGCCATTATGGCGAACGGGTTGGCGTCCCTTGAAGACCGTGCCGACGGGTTCGTTGTCGCCAATTTTTTCGCAGACTCGATGCAGTCCGAGCGGTGTTTGGAAGGACCCCGCCTGTTGACCGGTGCCGTTGACCGCGGTGGATGCGGTCAAGGTGTTGGATTGGTCGCCATGATAATGGGTCAGCGTTTGGGCGGTTACCTGAACATGGAGGCAGTGTTCGGTGGGCGTGTGGCCGTGCTGCTCGCAAGCCTCCAGAAATGCCGTTGGCAGATTCATTGGAGGACCGGTTTAATATCTTCCTGTGGAACAAATAGGCGCGTGCGGTTGCCGTCGACGCCCACGTGCAGGCCGTCTTCGCGCCATTCGATTCGGCTCCATTTAGTTGCGGCATCTTCCGGCGTGCGGACGACATCGATTTCGCCAATGCGGCCAGGCATGAAAAATTTGGGTTGGCTGCGGCCAATATACACGCGCAGTCGTACGGATTTGCCATTCATATGCGGCTCCAAAAAAACGTGAGCCCCCAGGACTGGCTCATCGAACACGCCGTCGCTCCAGCGGAGCGTGACACTATGTTCGAGGGTTACCATTTTTTTTCGTTCAGTGAGCACAGAGCCGGTGCCATAACCGATCATCAGGCAGACGAGCGCTACTAAAACGAATTCCGGCAACTTTTGGGGGAGCGCCATCAGATGAGTTCCTTGATCAGGATCTTGGAGTTACGGCCCTGCTCCTGATAGGCAGCTTGCCGAGTCGCTGGCAAATCGCTCAGTTCGCCCTCGGTGAAGCCTGATTTGTTGGTGAAAAAAGCAATGGATTGAGTGGAAAGGGTGACCAATTTCGTGAGGCCGGACTCGCGGGCTTTATCCTCAACATATTGAACGAGTCTTTGGCCAATGCCCTGATTGCCGTGCGAGGGATTTACGAACAGATGGGCCAGTTCACCGATGCCCTCCTTCGGGTGCGCATGCAGGGCGACACAGGCAACGGGGTTGTCGTCGATCTCGAACAGGAAATAATCTTCCAACATTTCTTCAATGGCTTCTTCGCTGCGGGCTACCAACCGCTCTTCGGCCATGGCTTCACGGGAAAGCCGGTGGATGCTGGCGGCATCTTTCTTTTTCGCCGCCCGGATTTGACGGTACTCGTTGGCATACACCAGCGTGCCGATGCCTTCATTGGAGAATACTTCAGCCAAAAGGCCTTCAGTGACGAGGCCATTGATCAGATGTACACGTGGCACTCCGGCGGTACAGGCTTCAGCGGCGTGTCGGGCTTTGGAGCGATGATCTTTGGGAATGCGATCGGGCTCATCGGCGAGAGTGGCTTGTAATTCGGTGGAGAGAATTTGGCGGACGATAGCGCCGTCTCGCTGCAGGCCGTCTGTGGTGGAAATGAAAATCAGTTTCGTGGCCTGCAATGCTTCGGCCACGCAATGAGCGACCGAATCACTGTTCAGTCGAAAGGTGTTGCCCTCGCCATCAAAACCAAGCGGCGGGATTACGGGGGTGATACCTTGAGCCAAGAGGGTTTGCAGAAGTTCCGTGTCGATGCGTTCCACTTGGCCGCTGTTTTGGTGATCCGTGCCGGCGAGAATGCCGAGGGGGTGAGCAGCCACAGCGTTGGCATTGGCGGCGCGCAGATCGTTCGTGGCAAAGCCCTCGAGGATTTCGTGTGTGAGCCCATTGGCTGCGGTGAGAGCCAGCTTCAGGGTGGCGTCATCGGTAATACCGGTGCCGTCGAGATTGCTGGGGGTGAGTGATTGCTCCTCGGCGAGCTGGGCAATTTGTTCGGCGGCACCGTGGACTAGGACGACCCGGATGTTTAGGGAACGCAGAACGGCGATGTCGAGCAGGAGATTGGCGAAGTTAATGTGCGAGACGACAGCACCATCGGCCGCGATCACGAAAGTCTTTTCGCGAAAGCGCGGAATGTACTGCAGGATGCCTCTGAGGTCAGTCGGTTTCACGTCGCCAATATCGGGTCGGGAATATCAGGAGAAAGGGGCACGGGTTCAACGCAATTCTCGCAGGGCGGCCAAACAGCGCTCGTTTTCTGCCGGAGTGCCAATGGAAATCCGTATCCACTCTGGTAATTGGTAGCCGGCCATGGGGCGCGTAATGACGCCGCGTTCTTGCAATTTCTGGAACGTGCTGGCGCCATCGCCGACATTTGCTAAAATGAAATTGGCGTGCGAGGCCACCGTTTCGATATTCAGTTCGCTGAGGGTCTGCTCGAAAAACTCTAAGCCTGCGGCGTTGTTGGCGCAGGTGGCTTCGAGGTGGTCGTTGTCATCAATAGCGGCCAATGCGGCAGCTTGAGCCATTGCGTTCAGGTTAAATGGTTGGCGGACCTTCTCCAGAGCTGCGATAAACTCCGGATGACCAATGCCGTATCCGATACGCAGTCCTGCTAAGCCATAGATCTTGGAGAATGTACGCATGAGGAGGAGGTTGGGCTTCTCCTGCAAGCGCGGAATGAGGTCGAGGGGTGATTCTAGAAACTCGAAATAGGCCTCATCCATCACCAGTAACGTATGTTCCGGGACAGCATCGACGAGCGCCAAGACATCCTCGTGCGAGGCGAGGGTGCCGGTAGGGTTGTTCGGGTTGGCGACAAAAACAATGCGGGTATCTGGCGTAATGGCCTCCCTCATGGCTGGCAAATTGTGACCGTAATCCTTGGCCGCCACCGCGATGCAATCGGCTCCGGTGAGGTGGGCCACGATCGGGTAAATGGCAAAGCAGTATTGGGAGACCACAATATTTGTGCCGGGGCCGAGGAGGGCGTGCGCGACGAATTCGATGATCTCGTTGGAGCCGTTGCCGAAGATCAACTGGTTGGCGTCCACGCCAAGCCGTTCGGCCATGGCGTTGCGTAGGTAGAAGGCGTTACCATCTGGGTAAAGGTGGATTTCGGTAGCCGTTTGGTGCATGGCCTCCACGGCCTTGGGCGATGGGCCGAGGGGGTTTTCGTTGGAGGCCAGTTTAATGAGACCTCCCAATGGCAGACCGAGTTCGCGTGCGACTTCCTCGAGAGGGCGGCCGGGTTGATAGACAGGCAAATTAGCCAGTTGCGGGTTGAGTTGCATTACCCCATCCAGTTTGTTCGACTGCTTTTGCCGATCTCGGTAATTTCGCCTGTGGAATTTTTGGCGATGTAAATTGTGATGCTGGCGGCGGTTACAAATGTACCAATCATGATGGCTGCCACAAACCAACTCGGGAACGCGCCCACAGCAAGGGCCTCGTATAGTGTTCCGGCAGAATTGATTTCGTTACCGTTGGGCGGATGCATAAAAATTTTGGTGATCCAGGCGGAGAGAATAATGGTCGCGATAAAGGCGTAGTTGCGTTTTAGACGCCGGCCGATGGACTCGAACATGCTCACTTTGAACGCGGGCACGAGCAAGTCTTCGGCAACGAGTTTGCGCCAGTTACCTTCGAGTTTGGGTTCCTCGCGAAGGAGGACAGGCGTTAGGAAGTGTGCCTCGAGCATACGAACACGGGCGCGAAAGGCGTCGTAGAAGCGATAGCGCCGCGCCTCGATCCAAAGCATGATCGCCACAATGGCGAGGTTAAAAAAGAAGATTAGATGCGGCACGGTTTCAAACGAAAATGCGACGGTAAAAATTGTGCCGGTAGAGGTGATGGCCCAAGTGGTCGTGGTGTCGAGTCGTTGACGCCAAACCATCATTCGGCCGATCTCGCCCCGGTAAAAGTGCGACATGGCCGTGACATAACCCTGGTCTGAGGAAGGTTCCTCATGCAGTGCGTCCAGAACATCGGTGTCTTCCCCGTATTCGGGCATTCGCGAAGCCTATCACAAAAACGGGGCTAGTTGCCAGCTTCGATCTCCAAGGCAATGTGCCGGGCCAATTCGATGAGGTCGAGGTCATGGCGTAGGTCGCCGAACTTGAAGGCAGGAAGGCCGCTTTGATCGTGGCCAGTGAGTTCGCCAGGGCCGCGGAGCTTCAGGTCGGCCTCGGCGACCTGAAAGCCGTCGGTGGTTTCTTCCAGCACTTTGAGGCGGTCATTGGCCTCGTCGGATGTGCCGGTAGTGAGAAGAATGCAGTGGCTGTCATGCTTGCCCCGCCCAATGCGGCCACGCAACTGATGCAGCTGGGCGAGCCCGAATTGATCGGCGTTCTGGATGAGCATCAGGGTGGCATTCGGGACATCGACGCCCACTTCCACCACGGTCGTGGAAAGCAAGACCTGCAGGCGATTTTCATTAAACGCCTGCATGGCCTGTTCTTTTTCCTCGGGCTTCATGCGCCCGTGAAGGACGCCGACCTGATGCGGCGTGAACTCCTTGGCGAGCTTGCGCGCTTCCTTGGTCACAGCCTTGATGCCTGTGGCCGTGTCCTCGTTGTCAACGCGCGGAAACACCACATAGGCTTGTCGACCGGCGTTCAGTTGTTCCTTCATAAACTCGAGGATTTTTGGCCATCGATCCGGTGTGCGAATGTGCGTGCGGATCGTGCCGCGACCTTGAGGAAGTTCGTCAATCACTGAGCAATCAAGATCGCCATACAACGTGAGGCCCAGCGTACGCGGGATGGGGGTGGCGGTCATGACTAGCAAATGCGGGAAATTGCCTTTGCGCAGGAGCTGGTCGCGTTGGCTGACGCCAAATTTGTGCTGCTCATCAATCACCACCAGCCCGAGGTCCTCCAGAGAAAATGAATCCTGAAACAACGCATGTGTGCCGATGGCCAGCGTGCGTTCGCCGGAGGCAAACAGTGGGGTATCGGATTCCTTATGGCTGCCGGTGTGGAGGCGAATGCGAACAGGCAGATGGCGTAGCCATTGCGTGAAATTGCGATGATGTTGCTCGGCGAGAATTTCCGTGGGCGCCATGAGGAGGGCGTTATAGCCGCTCTCCAGGGCGCGAAGGATAGCGAGACCGGAGACTACGGTTTTGCCCGAGCCTACATCGCCCTGCAGCAGGCGGCGCATGGGATGCTTGCCGGCGAGGTCGGCCTCGATCTCCATCGAAACGGTGCGTTGCGCGTCGGTAAGTTGAAAGCCGACTGCTTTAAGAAACGGTTGCGTGTAGGAGGCGTCGCCGCCACAGGGCAGGGCTTGGGCCTTAGATTGGAGATTATTTCGTCGTCTACGGAGTTGGCGTTGAAGGACGACAAATTCATCCAAAGCCAAACGCCGCCGCGCGGCGGCAGCATCATCGAGTTCGGCGGGGAAGTGCAGTGAACGGATGGCCTCAGGTCGATCAGGCAAGCCGGCGGCGTGATATGCGGGGGATTCAATCAGTCCTAAATGCTCCTCCACAATGCCGTGCATGAAACGCCGCAGCCAGCGTTGGGATAAGCCTTCAGTAAGTGGGTAGACCGGCACGATCCGGTTCACATGAATGGTGGCGTCCTCGTCGTTTTCGATGATCTCCGTTTCGGGATGATCGACGGCCGGACTTTTGCCTTTGGACAATTTACCGTAGATCAGCACATCGTTGCCCACTTTGAAGTAGTGGGAGATGTAGGTGATATTCCACCAGCGACAGGAGACCTGGCCGGAATCGTCCTCGAGTACAAACTCGAATAAAGTGCGGCCGCCTCGAAGGCGTTTGGTGCCGGCCACGGCAATGCGGCCACGGGCTAGGGCAGGTTCGTCACTGGAAAGTTCCCGAATTGGCCGTATGTTACGCCGATCCTCATAACGCCGCGGCCGCAGAAGCAAAAGATCGCCAAGAGTCTTGCATTTGAGCCGTGCCAGCTGCTGGCAACGTTCGGTGTTGACGCCTTTCAAGTAAACAACAGGCATCTCCAGCGGATTTTCTGGCGGCATCTCCTCGGACACGATGGGTTTATAGGCAAGGCTGAGAGCCGGCCCAAGGCGAACTTTTTTACACTTTGCCCCGCGCACCTTTCCCGCCATGCTCCGCGAGTGGCTCATGAAACGGATACGGTGGAGCGTTTGTGGCAGGATTATGCCGGGCTGTTTCGTGGGTTTGATGACCTCACGCTGGCGCGTTGGATGGCGCAAACCTTGAGTCAGCTGCAGGGCAAACTGTGGCGCATGTCGCATCCCTTGGTCGCTTCTTATCGGCTGGCGGCGATGGTGGGGCACGACCGCCAAATCTGGCATCAACGTTTGGTGAAGCCGCCGATTGATTTTCCCACAGCCGAATGCTGTCGGGCACCGTTGCTCCCGATGGTGACGCGGGATGTCTTGGAAAACGGATTGATTTGCCTTCACTGCAATGGCACGGCCGTGCCGCTTGAGGATTTGGAAGACGAATCCCTGCGGGAAGGGTTGGCTCAATGGGCTGAAGATTATTCAAGCATCCATGGCGTGGCGCACTGGGACGAAACACGCCGGAACAGTCACGCGAATTACGAACAAGCTTTTGAGGATGCCGCTCAGCAAAGCGAACAACTGCTCGCCTACCAAGGTGTCGAATTGGCGCCGGCGCTGGTGGAGTTTTTCCCGGCAGTTATTTGGGAGGATCAGGACGAATGCCTCCAGGTGAGGCCGGAGGATATCATCACATGAATGCACCGATAGAAACACAAGCGGGCGCGCCTGCGGCGAGTGGTGGATCGAAATGGACCAAGTGGCTGGGGGTTGGCTGCGGAAGCCTGATCGCGTTGGTGTTAGTTGGTGCGCTTCTGCTGAATTGGGGAGTGAAGCGGCTGGTCGTGGGTAAAATCGAATCAGGTATGGAAGCGCAAGGTTGGAGCGCGGAGGTGGGGGATTTCGATTATTCCATCGCCAACAAGGAAGTGGAGATTCGAAATTTTACCGGTGTGCCGATGGACGCCAGGCAATTAAAGGAAGTAGGGGAAGTGCAGGTGGAGCATGCGCGTGTGAGGTTTGATAATTCGCGGGAAGATAAGCTGGGTGAGTTGGAGCTACGCGGGGCCAAGGCGCGGTTTGGGCAACTTGATGAGATGATGCTGGTGCCCGAGAAAAGCATTTCGGTCAAAGGGTTTGTTTTGAATAATCCCGCGGAATTTGGTGGCGGCCCATTGCTGAACTTTAAGGAAATCCAACTGCATTACGGCGATCCAAAGGTCAAGGGGCGGGAACACTTCGAGACCGTGCTCATTGATGTCGCTCGGTTAAACATCGTGAAGAACAAGCAGGGGCTTTGGTTGACCGATTTGTCTTCCAAGGCACAGGAGACGATTCGGAAGGATGACGAATCGCCGACGGTGGATCAACTCACCATTCGGATTGGCGATATCGCCTTTCAGGATTTATCGACCGGCGCCGGGCCCAAGGTGATCCCGATGAATCGAACGATCAAAGTTGAAAACAACCCCAAGGATTACGCGTTGGGCGTTTTCCTGCAACTGATTGGGATAGTGTCCGAAGCCAAGCGGCGGTCGGGTTACTAAATTTTCACCGCGAACTTTTCGTTCTTCTTAATGCTCTCGGCAAAGCCGGCCATGAGTTGTGGGATTTTCTCGAGATCCTTGAGGTTCACCACTTCCACGGGCGAATGCATGTAGCGGTTCGGTAGGCTGATGAGGGCGCTGGGAATGCCACCTCGCGTCCAGAACACGGCGTCGGTATCCGTGCCGCTGGTGGCGCTGACAGTTTCGTGCTGTAACGAAATCTTCGCCTTGGAGGCGACTTGTTCTAGGCGTTTAACCACTTCAGGGTGATTGCAAATGCCATGGGTAATTGTTGGGCCCTCGCCCATTTGAATGTCGCCGTGAGTTTGTTTGCTAATGCCGGGATAATCGGTGGCGTGGGTGACATCCACGACGAGAGCTGCATCGGGTTTTAGAGAGTAAGCAATCTGCCGTGCTCCGAATAAACCGACTTCCTCCATGGTGTTGGAGACGGCGCAGATTTCGGCGTTGAGTTTCTTTTTTGAGCTGGCGAGGAGTCGCAGGGCTTCGGCGACGGACCAGGTGCCGATGCGGTTGTCGAAGGCGCGAGCTACGGCGATGTCCTTGTGCAGGATCTCGAAATTTTGGTTCACCGTGATGGGGTCTCCAATGCGCACACGCTTTTCGGCGGTTTTGCGGGAATCGCAGCCGATATCGATGTACAAATCGGTGATCTTGGGCGCCTTGGGCTCGCCGTCCACGCGTTGCATGTGCGGTGGCGGATTACCCACCACGCCGAGTACGGGGCCTTTGGCGCTATGCACGGTTACCCGCTGGGCCTTGCTGACAATGGCGTCCACGCCGCCCATCCGTTTCACGAAAATAAAGCCGTTGTCGTCGATGTAATTGACCGAAAGGGCAATCTCGTCAGCGTGGCCGGCGAGCATAATGCGCGGTCCGCCGCCTTTGTTGAGCGTGGCGACGCAGTTGCCGTATTCGTCGTGATGGGTCTCATCGGCGAACTGGGAAACGTAATCAAGCCACACGCGTTGGCCGCGGGTTTCGTAGCTGGTGGGGCTGGGGGTGTTGACGAGTTCCTCCAGAAAGGCGAGCGATTCCTTGCGCATGTGCGAAGCGTGCATGCGGGACGGGGCGGCGTCAATGCTCGACGCTGGCATGGGGTTTTGTTACCAACGCGCCGTGCGTGCCAAGCTGATTGCCGATGCCAAACTGGTGGTCGTGAAGCTCGGGACCGGCATTTTGACGGATCGCCGGAACCGGCTTGCTTCGTCGCGCATCAAGCAGATCGTGGCGCAGGTGGCCCGGGCGCGAAAGACGGGTCGGGAGGTGGTGCTCGTTTCTTCGGGAGCAGTGGCCGCAGGCATGGAGGTGTTGGGTTACAAGAAGCGTCCCACACGCCTAGAGGAACTCCAGGCCTGCGCGGCGGTGGGGCAATCGCGCCTTATGGCAGTGTATCAGGAGCTATTTGCCGCGCATGAGATTCAAGCGGCGCAGGTATTGTTGACCCATGCTGACCTTCAGGATCACGACCGTCATCTCAATGCCCGCAACACGCTGATGGCTTTGTTAGCGCGTGGGGTCGTGCCGGTGATTAACGAGAATGACGCCGTATCCTACACTGAATTGACCGTGGGGGATAACGATAAACTCTCCGCCTTGGTGACCGCGTTGTTGCCGGCTGATTTACTGGTATTACTCACGACGGCCGAGGGGTTGGTGCGTAATTTTGGGAAGGCTAATTCTAAACTGGTGGCAACGGTGAAGAAAATCGATGACGCCACGCGTAAATTGGCCGGTGGTACGCAGAGTTCGACCAGCGTGGGCGGCATGGCTAGCAAGTTGAAAGCGGCAGAGATTGTGATGCGTGCGGGGATTCCGATGCTGATCGGCAATGGGGCGCAACGCGGGGTGTTGACCAAAATGTTGGCGGCCGAATCGGTGGGGACTTTGTTTTTGCCGGGTGAAGCGAAGTTGAAGGGACGCAAGCGGTGGATTGCCTTTTTCCATCACCCTCAAGGCGCTCTGGTGGTGGATGACGGGGCCAAGGCTGCGCTGAGAGAGCAGGGTATGAGTTTGCTGGCTCCCGGCATCGTGGATTGTGAGGGTGATTTTGAGGCGGGGGATGTGGTGAAGATTTGTGACCGGCACGGGACGGAGTTTGCCCAAGGCGTGGCGAAGTATTCGCGGGCGGCAATGGAAGAAAATCCCGGCAAGGTCGTGGTGCACCGGGATCATTTGGTGGTGCTCTAATGGCACGTAAAAAGAAACAGCCGATTGAGGAATTGCGCGCGGTCATGACGCGTTTGCGCGCGCCGGATGGATGCCCTTGGGATCAGGAACAGGATCATCAAAGCATCCGGTTGAACGCGGTGGAGGAAGTGTATGAACTCGTCGACGCCATCGAGGCGGGCGATGACGGCGAGATGTTGGAGGAATTGGGGGACCTCCTGTTGCAGGTGGTGTTCCATGCGCAAATGGCGGATGAACGCGGAGCGTTTAATTTTGATGATGTTGCCCGGACGATCAAAGATAAGTTGATTCGCCGGCATCCACATGTGTTCGGGGATGCGAAAGTGAAGGATGTGGACGGGGTTTGGAATCAGTGGGATGCCATTAAGCAAACGGAAAAGGCGGGCACGGCGAACGAACGGAAGTCGGCCTTTGACGGAATCCCACGCCATTTACCGGCCTTGATGCGGGCGCATGAGGTGGCGAAGAAGGGGCGCAAGCACGGGTTGTTGGCGAAAGGCCGGCGAGGCGGCGCCAAACGGGCTTTGGGGGAGGAATTGTTTCGGCTGGCGCAAAAGGCCCAGGCGAATGGCTGGCAGGCTGAGGCGTTGCTGCGGGCGGAGACGGAGCGTCGCGAAAAGGCGCTGCGCAAAAAGGAGAAGGCTGGACAACGCGGTAAGCGGGCTTAATTTGACGACAGAATTTATGAGTGACCCACGATACGATAAGTTGGCCAAGTTGTTGGTGGAATATTCCTGCGCCCTGAAAAAAGGGGAGAGCGTGTTTATTGATGTGGCGGATATTCCCGATCGAATGACCATTGCGCTGGTGCGGGCGGCGCGCAAGGTGGGGGCAAATCCAATCGTGGAAACGCGCCAATCGCGAGTAGTGCGGGAGCTGGTGAAGGGCACGACGGATTCGCACGCGAAGCTGACGCGCGATGTGGAGCTGCATCGGATGAAAAAAGTACAGGCGTACATCGCCATTCGCGGTGCGGAAAACACCAGCGAATTGAGCGACGTGCCGCCTAAGGTGATGCAGGCCTATTCGAAGACGATGCGGCCGGTGCTCAATTATCGCGTGAACAAGACGCGCTGGGTCGTCCTGCGCTGGCCGACGCCGAGCATGGCGCAGGCGGCGAACATGAGCACGGAAGCGTTCGAGGATTTTTATTTCGATGTATGCACGTTCGACTACCGTCGTATGGCCAAGGCGATGAAGCCGCTGGCCAAGCGGATGACCAAGGCGAAGGAGGTGCGGTTAGTGGGGCCGGGCACGGACCTCACGTTCAGCATTGCGGGGATGCCGGCGATCCCCTGTGCGGGCGATCGGAATATTCCCGATGGGGAGGTGTTTTCCTGTCCCGCCAAGAAATCCTGCAACGGCACGATTCAGTTTAATACGCCCACATTGTATGCGGGCACGAAGTTTGAGAATGTGAAGCTGACGCTGAAGGACGGCAAAGTGGTCGAGGCGACCAGTAATAACACGAAGCGGCTGAATGAGATTCTGGATACGGATGCGGGAGCGCGGTATATCGGCGAGTTTTCGTTGGGCGTGAATCCGTTTGTGATGAACCCAATGTGCGATATTTTGTTCGATGAGAAGATTGGCGGTTCGCTGCACTTCACACCGGGACAGGCGTATGAAGAATGTGATAACGGCAATCGCTCGGCCGTGCATTGGGACATGGTGCTGATCCAGCGCAAGGAATGGGGTGGAGGCGAGGTGTGGTTCGATGGCGATCTCATCCGCAAGGACGGTATGTTCCTGCCGAAAGATCTGCAGCCGCTGAATCCAAAGAATCTGAAAAAGGCCTAGCTCTTTTTTAGCAAGGCGAGGAATTCCTTCATCGCGGGCGAGAGGACCTTACTCTTTTTGTGGACGGCCGCCAACGGTCGGTAAAACTGTTCGTCCTCAATTTCCACCATGGCGATGGTTTTCTTGGCGACTTCCTGGGCCACTGGGCTGCGCGGGACAATGGAAATTCCAGCGTCGATTTCCACGGCACGTTTGACCGTCTCAATGTTGTCGAACTCCATGGCGTGATCCACCTCCACATTGCGATCCCTCAAAATCTTATCAATCGCACGGCGCGTGGGAATGTCCGGCTCAAAAGCGATGAATTTGTGCGAGGCGATTTCCGAGAGTTTCACTTTTGGCTGCTGCGCTAGGGGATGGTCGGGATGGCAAATGAGCACCAACATATCCTCGGCCAATGAGGTGACCTGCAGGCGCGGATCTTTTTGCGGATAGGCCACCAGGCCGATATCTGCCATGCCGGTGACGATGTCCTCGTACAATTGCGTGGCCCGTCGGTATTCCACGGAAACATTGACGGTGGGGTGTTTCTTTAGAAATTTTTTGAGATACGGCGGCAGTTCGTGAAGGCCGATGCTGTAGATTGTCACCACCTTGATGGTCCCGGTGACGACATTTTGAATTTCCTGAATCTTGTGGCGCAGCTCGTCGTAGGTTTGGACGATCTGCTTGCTGTATTTGTAGAGAGTATTGCCTTCCTTGGTGAGGGTGAATTTTTTTTTGCTCCTCTCAATAAGCACGGCCTCGAATTTGGTCTCCAGCGAGGATATCTGCTGGCTGACGGCCGATTGAGTGACACCGTTGATCTTGGCGGCCTTGGTAAAACTCGTAGTTTCCGCCAAGTCGCAAAAAAGCTTTAGGCTCTCGATCTGCACGGCTGAAGTAAATCAGTTTAACTTATTAAGTCAATTAGAAGGGAGGTTTTCGCCGGTAAACGAATTAGGTAGAAGTTTCTGGATGGTAGTATGTTTTGGAGTTTCCGGCTGATTGATATCCACAAGGATCAATTCTATGTCCGACGCATATTCGGCGATGATTTGTCGGCAGGCACCACATGGGGCGGCGCCACCTTCTGTGGCGATAGCCATTTTTTTAAACGTATGGTGGCCAGAGGTGAGCGCCTTGAAAATGGCGACGCGTTCGGCGCAGCAACTTAGACCGTAGCTGGCACTCTCAACGTTGGCGCCGTGAATGACCGCGTTAGTATCGGTCAGGAGCGCAGCGCCGACTTTGAATTTGGAATATGGCGCTTGCGCGTGTTCGCGTGCCTTCATGGCTTCGGAGATGATGTTGATTGGATCATTCATAATGTCGGGCGAATTCGGTGAGTAGTTTGGCTGCGGTTTGGCTGGCGGTGGCACCGGTCGAAAGCACCTCTTCATGGGTGAGGGCATTACCAGACAGTCCGGCAGCGGCGTTGGTAATGCAGGAGAGGCCAGCGACCCGCAGGCCGCATTGTCGGCCCACGATGGCCTCGGGTACGGTGCTCATGCCCACAGCGCCGGCACCGAGTTTGTCGTAGGCATGGACTTCGGCCGGTGTTTCGTAATTGGGGCCGCTCACCGCGCAATACACGCCCGTGTGCAGTTTAGCTTTGGCTTTGCGGGCTGCTAATTTTAAGGTTTTAGTGAGAACTGGATCGTAAGTTTGGGTAAGGTCCACAAAACGTTCCGGGCCGCGGTGTGCCGGGCCGCGCAGCGGATTGTCGCCCATGAAATTCAGATGATCCTTGAACGCCATGAACTCGCCGGGTTGATATTTACGATTGATTCCCCCGGCGGCGTTGGTGAGCAAAAGCGATTCAATGCCGTATTCTGCAAGCACACGGATGGGGAAGGTGATCTCCGCCATCGAATGGCCTTCGTAATAATGCGCCCGGCCTTGGAGGATGATTATTTCGGTCTCACCCAGGTGGCCGATCAGGGCTTGGCCGGCATGGCCGGGAACACTCGGCGCGAGGAAACCGGCCAGTTTTGTGTAGGGCACGGTCGCCGCAACGGTGGCTTGCTCGGCAGCGTTGTGGAAGCCGCTGCCCAGCACGAGGGCGAGCTTGGGGCGCAGTGAAGAGGCGCGTCGTAACGTGCTGGCGGCTGTTTTCGGATTGACTTTGCCTCTCACTTTAGGCGGATTCATTCTTTCCGGATGGCCGTGCGGCTGTCCATGTTTTATTGATCCCATGAGCGTGGAACTAAGCAACGAAGAAATTAGCCGGTATTCACGGCACCTGATTTTGCCTGAAGTGGGCATGGCAGGGCAGAAGAAACTGAAGGGCACCAGTGTGCTGTGCATTGGCACAGGCGGGTTGGGGTCGCCGATCGCCATGTATTTGGCAGCCGCCGGTATTGGCAAGATTGGCATCGTTGATTTTGATGTGGTTGATTATTCCAACCTCCAACGCCAAATCATTCACGGCACCGCTGATGTAGACCGACCGAAGGTGCAGTCGGGCAAGGAGACTCTTAATTCCATCAATCCGGAGGTGGAGGTGGTAATTCACGAAACGATGCTGACCTCAGAGAACGCTCTGGACATCATTGAGCCATACGACATCGTGGTGGATGGGACGGACAATTTTCCGACGCGTTATCTCACCAACGACGCCTGTGTATTGTTGAAGAAGCCGAATGTTTACGGCTCCATTTTCCGTTTCGAAGGGCAGGCGAGTGTGTTTGCACCGGAATTGGGCGGGCCCTGTTATCGTTGCCTATACCCCGAACCGCCGCCTCCGGGTATGGTGCCGAGTTGTGCTGAGGGCGGCGTGTTGGGCGTGTTGCCGGGCATCATTGGATGCATTCAGGCTACGGAAATCATCAAGCTGGCGCTGGGCAAGGGGGAGCCCTTGATCAATCGCTTGATGCTTTATAGTGCTCTGGACATGAGCTTTCGCGAGCTAAAATTGCGACGCGATCCCAAATGTCCCATTTGCGGTGAAAATCCAACGATCACCGAGTTGATCGATTATCAGGAGTTTTGCGGGATTGGCGATGAGCCGGATGAACCGCAGGCACATCCGGACGAGGTGAGCGTGCAGGACATGAAGAAGGCCATGGACGATTCCTCTAGCGACATCGCCTTCCTCGATGTGCGCGAATATGACGAAGTGGAAATAGCCAAGATTGAAGGTGTGCCACTGATTCCGCTGGGCGAATTGCCGCAGCGATTCATGGAGCTGGACCCAAACCAGACGATCTATATTCACTGCAAAGTGGGGGGGCGTTCGTTGAAGGCGGTGGAATTCCTAAAGCAACAAGGATTCAAGTACTGCAAGAGTGTGGCCGGTGGCATCAATGCGTGGAGTGATGATATTGATTCCTCCGTTCCGCGGTATTAGACATCACGAAAAATTGAGGTCGATTTAATTTCCTTTTGCTGGATGCGTCACTGGCGCATTCTAAAGCCATGGGCACTCGCCGTCAGGCGCGCGAACGCGCGGTTCAATTTCTGTTTCAGCACGACCATAATCCGCCGGAGGATTTGGCCGGGACGCTGGAGCATTTCTGGGTGCATCAACGGCCGGCGGTGATTGAGGTAATTGAGGGCAAGAGCACTTGGGGCGAGGAAAAGGAACTTCCACCTCCCACGGTCGATGACGTGGCCATCCGCGAATTTGCCGAACCGCTAGTGCGCGGCGTGCTGGAGCATCGCGAGGAAATCGACGCACGACTTCAGCAATTGGCAGCCAACTGGGATCTGCACCGTATGGCTGGGGTGGATCGCAACATTCTTCGTTTGGCCACCTTTGAAATGATGCATCGCGAGGATATCCCGCCGGTGGTGGCCATCAATGAAGCGGTTGATATAGCAAAACGCTTTTCAACCGACGACAGCGGTAAATTCGTTAACGGCATTCTGGATAAACTTGCGGCGCAACTTGATCGCCCGGCCCGCACAGCAACGGAGGCCGGTTGATGTACGCTGATCTGCATCTGCACACCAATTATTCAGACGGCACCTACACGCCAGAGGAGTTGGCGGAGCAAGGTCATCAACGGGGGCTGAAAGTGATGGCTCTCACCGATCACGATACCGTCGATGGATGCGAACGCATGGTCGCGGCTTGCGAGGAACGCCGTATTGAATTCATCACAGGTTGTGAATTTACGGTGGAGCTGGATGGCTTTGAGCTGCATCTACTGGGATATTTTCTCGATCTGAAATGCAGCCGATTGCGAGAGGAACTGAGCAAGTACCAATCGGTTCGCCAAAATCGCATCCACGAGATGGTGGCTAAGCTGAATGAATTGGGCTTTGAGCTTGCTAGTGAAGATGTGCTGGAGCTGGCCAATTGCAATTCACCGGGGCGCCCGCATATCGGCCGGGCCATGGTGGCTAAGGGACATTGCCGCACGCTCGATGAGTCATTTCAAAAATACCTCAAGAAAGGCAAACCGGCTTGGGTGCCTAAGGCGAAGATGACCGCGGCGCACGCGATCGAGCTCATTCATGAAGCCGGCGGTCTGGCGGTGATCGCGCATCCCGGTTTGTATCATCGGGACAAGGTGATCGGCCCCTTGGTGGACGCGGGACTGGATGGGATTGAATGCTTTTACACACGACATTCCACGCCCATGACCGAGCATTACCTCATGTTGGCTGAGCAACATGGATTGCTGGTGACCGGCGGCTCGGATTGCCACGGCGAAAACAAGGGGCGGCCGCTGATCGGCGGCGTGAAGCTGCCGTACTCGTATGTGGCGGCAATGAAAACGGCGTTGGCGGCGTAAGATGGGGTTGTTCGACAAATTCAAGGCGGGCCTGCAGCGGACAAAGGAAAAGCTGTCGCATGAGATTACTCGAATCGTCACTGGTTCGCCCAAGCTTGATGAAGACACGCTGGAGGAAATTGAATTTACCCTGATCGGAGCCGACTTGGGCATGCCAATGACCCAGCGAATTCTCAGCGCAGTCCGCGACTCATACGAATCTCAGGGCAAGGATGGGCTGGACGTGTTGGGAGTGGCGCGCCGTGAGATTGCGGCTTCTTTTACCGGAGGCGTACAGGACCTGCAGGAGCAAGACGGTTTGACTGTGGTGTCCATGGTGGGCGTGAACGGTACGGGGAAAACCACCACCACGGCCAAGCTAGCCAATCGAATGCACGCCGCCGGGAAAACTTCCGTGCTGGCAGCCTGCGATACCTTTCGAGCGGCGGCGGTGGAACAGCTCAAGGAGTGGGGTGGGCGGCTGGATGTGCCGGTCATCGCCGGCAGCTATGGAGCGGATCCTGCGGCGGTGGCCCATGACGCCGTGACCGCTGCGCATGCCCGCAAGGCCGATTTTTTGTTTGTGGATACCGCTGGTCGCTTGCACACCAAAAGCAACCTGATGCAGGAATTGGAAAAGCTGCACCGGATCATTGACCGTCAGGAAAAAGGGGCGCCGCACGAGGTCTTGTTGGTGGTGGACGCAACGACCGGTATGAACGCGCTGAACCAGGCCCGTGAATTTCACAAGGCCGTGCCGTTGACGGGATTGGTCATCACCAAGCTCGACGGTACCAGCAAAGGCGGCATGGTGGTGGCGATTCATGATGAATTGAATCTGCCTATCAAGTTTATTGGGCTTGGCGAACAGGCGGATGATTTGCAGCCGTTTGATCCCGGGCAATTCGCCGAGGCCCTATTTTCCGAATAATTTCCCGCATGAAAGCGGACGACGAAAAGCACATGCAGACAGCGCTGGATCTGGCGCGCAAGGGCTATGGTCGGACGTCCCCAAACCCAATGGTGGGTGCTGTGTTGGTGAAGGGGCGCGCAGTGATCGGTAAGGGTTGGCATCGGCGCGCCGGTGGACCGCACGCCGAGGTGGAGGCGATTCGTGACGCGGAACGGCATGATTACAACGTCAAAGGTGCCACGTTATACGTTACGCTGGAACCCTGTTGCACCACCGGTCGCACGCCGCCTTGTACGGACGCGATTCAGGGGGCAGGAATTAAACGTGTGGTGGTGGGTGCCACTGATCCGAATCCCAAACACGCTGGACGCGCATTTCGCATACTGCGCAAAGCGGGGATTGAAGTGCGACATAAGGTACTTCAGCGGGAGGCGCAGGCAATGAACGAGGCGTTTAATCACTGGGTTACGACCGGACTGCCGTGGGTGACAGTGAAGGCTGCGATGACGCTGGATGGAAAGATCGCCACTGAAAGCGGGGAATCCAAATGGATCACCGGCGAGGCGGCACGGCGCAAAGGCATTTACCTGCGGAAAGGCAGTGATGCAATTTTGGTGGGGGTGGAAACTGTGCTGGCCGACAACCCCAGTCTGCTGGCGCGAGGGAAGCGGGGTGGAGTTGCGCTGCGCCGGGTGGTTTTGGATTCTCAAGCGAGAACACCCTTGGATGCGCAGGTGGTTTCCGATGGCCACGAGCAACACACCACGGTGGTGGTGTTGCGGGGAGCACCAGCCAAGCGAGTGGCGGCACTAAGGCGGCGGGTTAACGTGCTCGAGGCGCCGGCACGGAATGGTCGGATTGATTTACGGTGGCTGCTCAAGCGCCTAGGCAAAGAATCAGTCACTAGCCTGTTGGTGGAGGGTGGTGGTGAAGTAAATGGAAGTTTCCTGCAAGGCGGTTTTGCGCAGCGGATCGCGTTTTTTTATGCGCCGAAAATCCTCGGAGGAATCCGTTCTCGGGCGGCGGTTGGAGGCGAGGGCGTCAAGCGGTTAGAGGATTCGTTGCGATTACAGGAAGTGGCTTGGGAGCGCTTGGGGTCGGATTTGATGTTGACGGCCCGCGTGGTGAAGGCTTGAGTGCGCGCGATGTTTACGGGGATTGTCGAGGAAACAGGGACGGTGGAGTCGGTTCATCCGGGCGATCAATCCATTCGCCTGACATTGTCTCTTCGAAAGACCGGCACGGGACTCAAGGTGGGCGATAGTCTGTCGGTGAACGGCTGCTGCCTCACGGTGGCTGAACTGGCGGCCAAGGGGCGGACCAAAACGGCCCAATTCGATCTTCTGCAGGAAACCTGGCGGCTGACGAATCTTCAGGATTGTCGCGCGGGATCGTCAGTTAATCTGGAACGCAGTCTTGAGGCGGGTGGCCGGTTGGGCGGTCATTTTGTTACGGGCCATATCGACGGCATGGGGAAGATTGTTTCTTGGGAACAGAAGGGTGAGGATCATCAGCTGGAGATCGCCGCGCCCGATGAAGTGATGCGCTATATCGTGCACAAGGGGTCGGTGGCTGTGGATGGCATCAGTTTGACGGTGGCGGCGGTAGAAAAGGAAACGTTCACCATCTGGATCATTCCGCACACGTTTGAAGAAACCGCGTTGAAAGAGCGCGCGGTGGGGGATGCCGTGAATTTGGAGTCGGATATTCTCGGCAAATACGTCGAGCGTTTTGCGGCGCGCTAAACGGCGGGGGCGGTAGTGCTTTTGCGGATGGCCAATTCGGCCGGCAACCGCTTGGGGCTGACGGATTCGCCCGTCAGCAGGCTCTTCATGGATTCCATTGCGGCGAGGCCTCGGCGATATTTGGGTTGCCGCACCGTGGTCAGTGGAACCCGGAAATATTCAGCCGACAACACATTACCAAAACCAGCGACGGAAAGATCCTGCGGGATGGAAATGCCCTGATCGAGCAATGTATTGGCCGCGCCGAATGCCACCAGATCGTTGGCGGCGATCATGGCGGTGGCTTTCGGTTGTTCGTTGATAAACTGCAGTGCCGCGGCGGCGCCTTCCTCGATGGTGGCCCCGGCCTGAAATACGAGTTTCTCATCCACCTCCAGACCATGCTCCATCAGGGCGCGGCGGTAGCCTTCGTATCGTTCCTGTGCCCAAGGGGCGAAAATGGGGCCAGTGAGGCAGGCGATACGGCGATGGCCGAGATCCAGTAGGTGTTCCGTCACAGCCTTGGCGGCGGCGAGATCGTCGGTCTCCACATTGGGGAAATCACTGCAGAACAGGGCGCGATGACCGAGGATTACGGTTGGGGTTTTTCGTTTTTTGAGTTCCTCGTAAATGCCGGCCGATGGGTCCGGTCGATACACAGGCCGGATAAACAAGCCATCCACCTGCCTGGCCAGCAAACGGCGAATGCAATCCGCCTCGCGCTCGGCGTTGTTAAGGGTTTGCGCGACGATGATTTCGTAACCCATTTCATGCGCCTGCTCTTCAATCGCCATGAACGTGCGCGTGTACATAGGATTGCTGAGCGCGGAAATGATCAGGCCAAACTGCTGCGTGCGGCGTGTGCGTAGGCCGCGGGCGGAATTGTTTGGGACGTATCCGGTGCGGTCGGCGATGCCGCGAATGCGCGCCTTGGTAGCTTCGGAGATATCCGGTTCATTCCGCAACGCCTTGGAGACGGTCATCACGGAAACCCCTGCGCTCTCGGCAATGTCCTTGAGGCGGATCATGCGTGCGAGCCGGTCCAGTGCAGTTTGTGCCGCAAGGTCTCAAAAAAGGAATGGCCCTCTAGGCGTACCAGTCGGGCCTTTTGGCGGCTGCGCCGGATGGTCACCTGATCGCTAACCACCAGTTCTGTGAGCATCTGGCCATCGGCAGAGAGATAGCTTTCGGCGCGGTGCTTCAAGATGGTGACCTCAATGGTGGAGGAAAAGCTGACGATCAGAGGGCGATTGGAGAGGGCCTGCGGGCAAACGGGGTTGAGCGTGAGCACTTCGGAGTGAGGTGTCACCACAGTACCGCCAGCGGCCAGTGAATAGGCGGTGGATCCGGCGGGCGTGGCGACAATTAACCCATCACTGCGGTAGGTGGTGAGCGGTTCGCCGTCGATGGTTACTTCCATCTCGATCAGTCGCGGGTTGGCGCCGCGGCTAATCAAAATATCGTTCAAAGCCAGCGCCTTGATTTTTTTGCCACTGAATGTGCCGCTGGCTTCGACCAGCGGCATAGGGTCGATAGTGAATTTACCCGCCCATAGATTATCCAGAGCAAGCTTGAGTTCACCGGTGGAGGCGGTGGTGAGAAAGCCGAGGCGGCCGGCGTTGACGCCGAGCAGGGGCGTGTTGCTACCGGCGGTATCGCGCGCCACCTTGAGGACGGTGCCGTCGCCGCCGATGACCATTAGTAAATCGCACATGCGCGCAAGTTCCCCGGAATCCGCCAGCACGATGCCGTTTCCTTTGGCGGCTTTGGAGACTGAGGGATCAAGAAAGACTTTCCGGCCGGATTGCTCAATGAGCTTGGCCGTCTTGCGCACAACGCCCGACTTGATGGCCTGACCGGTGTTGCCGATCAGTCCCACGGACCGGATGGCTTTATTCTTTTTCAATCCAAGCGAGAAATTCTTTGTTTCCTTTCGGGCCAGTGATTGGCGAATCGGTATCGCCGCGCCAGGTTAACCCATCGGTTTCACTTACAAACGCCTGCAGTTCGCGGATGACGCGAGCGTGGATCTCAGGATCCTTGATCACGCCGGCGCCTTTATCGACCTCGGCCTTGCCGGCTTCGAACTGCGGTTTGATCAGCGCGATAATGTTACCACCCCGACGGGCGACCGCCAAGGCAGCGGGGAGGATTTTGCGCAGGGAAATAAACGAACAATCAATGGTCACCACATCGGCACCTTCAAAACTCTTCGGGAAATCGGCGCGGGTAAGGTGGCGGGCATTGGTTTTATCCATCACATGCACGCGATGACTCTTGCGGAGATGCCACGCGAGCTGGCCGCGGCCGACATCCACGGAGAAAATCTTTTCCGCGCCGTTTTGCAGGAGACAATCCGTGAACCCGCCAGTGGAGGCACCCAGATC
This sequence comes from uncultured Verrucomicrobiales bacterium, assembly GCA_913048135.1. GTDB lineage: Bacteria > Verrucomicrobiota > Verrucomicrobiia > Limisphaerales > UBA1100 > UBA1100. Next base: position 5,184 of record CAJWVY010000004.1, on the reverse strand, counting down.
GATGGCGACCGTGCCTTTGATTTCAATCGGGAACGTCTCCAACGCCTTTTCCAGCTTGAAGCCGCCGCGGCTGACGAATTTTTCCGGTTCCTCGACCTCAATGCGGTCCTCGGGCTTCACCTGATCACTGGGTTTGCGGGCCACCTGATCGTTCACGCGCACTTTGCCGGCCATGATCAAACGCTTGGCTTTTTCGCGACTCTCCGTGAGTTGATCGTCGAACATCGCCTGGTCCAGGCGTTTGCGGGTTGATGCGGCGGGTGACATGAGCGCAGGATGTGCCGGCGTTTGTAGAGAAAACCAGCGCTCGCCTCAAGCCATGAACGAACTGGAGCAACGAATCCACGCGGAAATCGCCGAGAAAGGCGGTATACCCTTTAGTCGTTTCATGGAACGGGCCTTGTACGAACCTGGGCTGGGCTATTACGAAACGCAACGCGAGGTGGGGCGCAGTGGCGACTTTTACACCAGCGTGAGTGTGGGGAGTTTGTACGGGGAACTGCTGGCGTTTCAGTTTGCCGATTGGTTGGCGGAGATTGATGGGCCCGTGCAATTGGTTGAAGCTGGGGCTCATGATGGCCGGTTGGCCAAGGATGTGATGGCGTATTTGCGTGATTGGCGGCCGGAACTATTTGAGCGATGCGAATTGGTTCTCTGGGAACCTTCCGAAATCCACCGCCAATGGCAGGGGAGTGTGTTAGCTGAATTTGTCGATAAGGTGAAATGGGTTGCCGAGCTGGAATCATTCAATGGCGTGTTTTATTGCAATGAGTTGCTGGATGCCTGTCCGGCGGAGCGACTCATCTGGAAAGATGATGCGTGGTGGCTGAGTTTGGTGGAATCGGATGGGCAATCGTTTGGGTGGGGAATGCGCCCGGGAGGGAAGGCTGAACTGGGCGATCAGCTAACGCCCGAGGAAGGGGCGATCTTTACGGTGGGCGATTACGGGGTGTGGCAGGCGGTTTGCAATTCCCTGAAGCGCGGCCAGGCGTTGGTGGTGGATTACGGAATGACTGAGCGGGAGTTTTTCGATCCGCCCAGAGAGAACGGGACATTGCGCGGATATCACCGCCACCGAATGGTGGACGATGTGCTGGCCAATCCCGGGGAGGTAGACATCACGGCCTCGGTGAATTTCACCAGAGTGGAACGGATAGCCGAGGCGATTGGGTTAGAGATGGTTCCGCTAACACGGCAATCCCAATATTTGGTGAGTCTCTTTGAACAGACGCTTCAGCGGCCGGAGCTGTTCCCGGAATGGACGCCGGACCGCACACGGCAATTCCAGACGCTGGTGCACCCGGAACACCTCGGACATTCCTTCAAAGTTCTGGAGTGTCGCCGGCCTTAAAGGCCTTTGACTTCCCAGCTCTTCCGGTACTCGCGCTTCACAAAGGCGGTGGCCGCCTTGCTGTTGCTGAAGGCGAGTTTCTTCTCGTCCCAGTTCAGTTGCTGTTTGGGGAATCGCGTCGCAATCCCGCCGAGCAGGATGGCTTCGGTCAGCGGACCGGAGTAATCGAAATTCGCAGAGGTCTTACCTTCGCCCCGCGCGGCGTTGATGAAAGATTCCCAGTGGTTCACGCCGCCGATTTCGGGCCGCTTGTATTCCTTGTATTTGTCTTCAGGCAACAAGATGGCTTTCCCTACGTGAGGAATGATCATGTGACCCTTGGTGCCAAACAATACGGAACCTTGTCCGGGCAGGGCGCGGCCGATGCGTTCCTGCACATTTGCCGGCGGGCGCTGATCGCCGTCGTACCAGGTTACATCGACCGTTTCGCCGGCGGTGTATTTGGTGCCGGGATAGACGTAATGGATCTTGGCGTTGACGTTCCAGCTGTGCGAGCCCTCCACCGGTGCGGGGCCTTCGCTGCGGACACTGAGCGGCGCGGTGAGGCCGACGGCACCGTACATGGGATCATAAATATGGCAGCCCATATCGCCAAACGTGCCGGTGCCGTAGTCGAGGCGTTTGCGCCAGTTGCCGGGGTGGTAGTAGCCACCGATGTAATCGTTCTTCGGCGCCACACCGCACCAGGCATCCCAGTCGAGCCCGGCGGGCACCTTGTCTTTGCGGTCGGGCCGCTGGGCGGTGTCGCCCCATTTCTTGCTGCTCCAGGTATGCACCTCGGTGACTTTGCCAATCGCCCCCTGATGCACAAGCGCTACGGCTTCCCGATAGACTTGGCTGGAATGCACTTGGATACCCATCTGGGTGGTGAGTTTGTTAGCGGTGGCAAATTCTCGGAGTTTGCGGCTCTCGAACACGTCGTGAGTAAGCGGTTTCTGTACATAAACGTGTTTACCGAGTTGCATGGCGGCCATTGCGATCGGCGCGTGCATGTGATCGGGGGTGGACACATTGGCGGTGTCGAAATTCTTGGCTTCCTTGTCGAGGAGCTCACGCCAGTCGGTGTAACGTTTCCCCCTGGGGAATTTACGGGCAAAGCGATCCTGACGTGCTGGATCGATCTCCGCACAGGCCGCCACCTCAACGTTTTTCACACCGGAAATGGAGTTTACATCGGAAAAGGCCATGCCGTTGGCACCGAAGGTTACGTGGCGAACGGTGGAGTTCGGCGAGAGCGCCCAGGAGCGTGTCGCCACATACGGAAAGGCGAGGGCAGAGGTGGCCAGGAAATTGCGTCGGGACAGCGAATTGGATTTCATGCTGCGATTGTGGCGGGGTGGCGGGCGTTTGCAATCCCTTTCGGTTAACCCTAGACTGCGCGCGCATGGCGGATCAGCCGAACATCATTTTCGTTATCACCGACCAACAACGGTACGACACCATCAATGCGTTGGGATTTCCGTTTGTGGACACGCCGCACATGGACCGGCTGGTGCGTGAGGGGGTTTCGTTTTCCAATTGCCATGTGGCCGCGCCGTCCTGCGCGAGTTCGCGGGCGAGTCTGTTTACCGGATATTTCCCGCACACAACGGGCATTCTGAAAAATGCTGATGCGTGGCGGCGGAGTTGGGTGAATCAGTTGGCTGATGCCGGATATCATTGCGTGAATGTGGGCAAGATGCACACATGGCCGTTCCAGACGCCTTGTGGATTTCATGAGCGGTATGTGGTTGAGAACAAGGATCGTTACCTAGAGGGGCGTTATTATTTCGATGAATGGGACAAGGCCTTGGCAGCGCGCGGGTTGGTGAAGCAACAGCGGGAGCTCTACCGCGAATACGAAAACTACCGCGATGCGCTGGGGGCCTTTACGTGGGATCTGCCGGAAGAGACGCATTCGGATTTCTTTGTGGGCGATTTCGCGCAGTGGTGGCTGCGCACAAAGCCGGTGGATAAGCCGTTGTTTCTGCAGATCGGGTTTCCCGGGCCGCATCCGCCGTATGATCCAGTGCCGCGGCATTTGGATGCGTATGCGGATCGGGAGCTGGAATTACAGCCGGTCACCGAGATGGATTTGGAAAGTCAACCACCGCCTTTCAAGGCTATGCGTCAGCATAACGTGGACGTGGATCACGATTCCGTGGTGCATTCGTTGAACCCGACTGAGGAACAGCGCCTGCGTCAGCGCCGGCATTATCTGGCCAACGTGACCATGATCGATGAAAAGCTCGGCGAATTAATGGCAGGTCTGGAGGCAAAGGGGATTCTCGATAATTCGATTGTCATCTTCACTAGCGATCACGGTGATTGTTTGACAGACCATGGGCACAGCCAAAAATGGACGATGTACGATCAAATCGTCCGTGTGCCGATGTTGGTTTGGGCGCCGGGTCAATTTACTGGAGGCCGGGAGATGGACGGTCTCATGCAGAGCATGGATATCGGCGCGGCGATTCTGGAAATGGCCGGGGCTGCCGAACCAGAAGGTAGCGAGGCCGTGAGTGTGTTGCCTGCGCTGCGCGGCGAGGATTGGGCCGGACGCGATTACGTGTATGCCGAGCAAATGACGGATGGCAATTACACGGACGGACCGTTCATGACCATGATCCGCGACCACGACTGGAAGCTCGTGCATTTTCTGGATGAACCGTACGGCCAACTGTTCGATCTGCGGGCCGACCCCGAGGAGATGCATAATCTTTGGGATTCGCCGGCAGGCGCGGAGGCCAAGGCGCGGTTGTTGGCTGAGCTGCGGGAATGGCACATTCGCAGCCAGGTGCGAACGGCCAAGTGGGCGGAGGATTGGCGTTGAGCGAACCGGAGCCGGAGGTGCGGCAGCCGCCGGAGAAGATCGCCGGGATACTCCGCATGCTGGGCCCGGGCCTGATCATGGCCGGCGGTATTGTGGGTTCCGGGGAGCTGATCGCGGCTACGCATACCGGGGCCAAGGCGGGATTTGTTTTTCTCGGGCTAATTATTTTCGGTTGTGTGATTAAATGCTTCACGCAGGTCGAAATGGCGCGTCACGCCATAGTCAAAGGCGAAACCACGTTAGGATTGTTGAATCGTCTGCCGGGACCTCGCCTGAGAGTGGGGCGGTTTAAGGCCAATTGGATCGTGCTGTTTTGGGCTTTTACCATGATCTTCGGATTTGGGCAGTTGGGTGGGATTGTGGGCGGTGTTGGGCAAGCTATGGCAATCGCCATGCCGATCACCGAAAAGGGGCAACGCTACAACGAAGCTGCTTCGGCGCGGGCGAAGCTTCAGGTAATCGATCAACAAAACGTGGTTGGGGCGAACCCGGAATCCGTCGAGAAACGCGATGTGTTGGCGGGGCGTGTTGACGGATTTGATTTCGACAGCAAACCGGTGGATGACCGGGTATGGGCGCTGATCCTTGCGCTGTTAACAGCGGTGATGCTGGTGCGAGGCGGGTTCGGGTTTATTGAAGCGTTTGCCGCGATTTTGGTGGGTGCCTTCACGCTGGTGACGATCGTAAATTTGTTCGTGCTACAAACACAACCGGAATGGGCCGTGCGAGCGGCCGATCTGAAGGCGGGTTTGGGTTTGGGCTTTTTGTCTTCCGGTTCAGAGAAAATCGGTCTCGCTTTAGCGACTTTTGGGATTATTGGCGTGGGCGCGGCAGAGATCGTGGCATATCCGTATTGGTGTTTGGAAAAGGGGTATGGACGCTGGACCGGGAAACGCGAGGAGAAAGAAGGCTGGTTCGCGCGGGCTCGGGGCTGGATTCGGGTGATGCAATGGGACGCCTGGTTGTCGATGGTGGTGTACACATTTTGCACCGTTGTCTTTTATCTACTGGGCGCGGCTGT
>CAJWVY010000003.1 GCA_913048135.1 uncultured Verrucomicrobiales bacterium | reverse complement strand
CAGGTCTATGCGCTAGCTCCGACTCAGCGCCAGCAGCCAGGGCCCAGCCAGCAGTAGCATCTCCGGCTCCGGCTCGCCGACGCTAAGACCGCCAATGGCGTAACCGTCGAAATCAATAGCAGTAATTTCTCGCGCACTTTGCTCACGTAAATCCTCATAACACCCGCCCTGTACGATCCCGAAAACTAACTGACCTTCGGCTCTGGGTTGATCGCGGCATTCTCGAGCCCAGCGTGCTGTGCGTTCCACCGCACCTAGAACCTGATCACGATCAGCCGGATACGGCGGGCAGTCATCAAAGACCATCGCAATATCACTGGCCAGATCCCTTTGGATTGCCATGACCTCGCGCGGGCCCAGAAACAGCGGCGCACCATCAATGTGTGATTGAAAGGCGACGCCGTCCTCCTGGATTTTTGCCATCTTTGCCAAACTAAACACCTGAAAGCCTCCGCTATCGGTCAGGATAGGCAAATCCCAGCCCATGAAAGCGTGCAAGCCACCAGCAGCCCGAATAGTTTCCATGCCGGGCCGGAGATTAAGGTGATAGGTATTGCCTAAAATGATCTGGGATTGCAGGGCCTTCAGATCGGCACCATCCAAGGTCTTCACGGTGGCACGCGTGCCCACTGGCATGAAGATCGGCGTTTCCACGATGCCATGCGCCGTTTGCAGGCGCCCGCGACGGGCGGAGGTAGCGGAATCGGTTTGGAGAAGCTCAAACATTAGGCCAAAACGGCCTTCACGCGGGCCACCGCTTCGGAAACAGGCACTGCTTCACGCCCACCTTCTGAACGTAGAGTGAATTCCACGTTCCCTTCCTTAAGGGATCGGGCACCAATACCAAGACGCACAGGGAAGCCAACTAGCTCGGAATCCTTGAACTTAATGCCTGGTCGTAATTCGCGGTCGTCCAAAATTGTGTCGATGCCAGCCGTATTCAATTCTTCATGGATTTGCGTGGCCACCTGCATCACTTCGCCATCGGCTTCCACATCCAGAGCAGTGATGCATACCTGCCAGGGCGATACGGCTGCGGGCCACACGATTCCATTGTCATCGTTGCTGTATTCGATAATGGCCTGCAAGGTGCGGGTGACGCCTAGCCCGTAGCAGCCCATTACCGGCGCCTGCGCCTTACCGTCTTCGTCCAGAAAACTGGCCCCAAGCGCCTCACTGTATTTTGTGCCGAGCTTAAAAACGTGCCCCACTTCAATTGCCCGCCGAATTTTCAGCGGCTGACCTTCAGCGCTCAGCTCGCCTTCCCGGACTGTGCGTAAATCCAGAAACTGAACCTGCGACAAGTCGCGAGCCACGTTCACATTCCGAATGTGAAAGCCGTCCTTATTCGCCCCGGTAGTCATGCCGGCGGCCTGTTTGAGCTGGCTGTCAGCGTAAACAGGAATTCCATTCACTCCCACTGCGCCCAGGCTGCCAGGATGCGCGCCCAGTGCTGCATGAATTTCCTCTGCTTCAGCGGGCCGGAAGATTGCCGTCCCAAACGCCACTGCCAGCTTTGCCTCATTCGCCTCGTCATCACCGCGCATCAAGGCGATCACCGGCTTGTCTTCGGCAATGAAAACCAGCGTTTTAATTTGCGCCTCAGCAGGGACTTCGTAGGGCTCGCCAGCGAGATCTTCAATCGTCTTAACATCCGGCGTGGCAAATTCTTCCACAGCACCAGTGCATTGGTTGGGAGTGGCGGCCAACGGCCCTTGGCTGCCGGCCTTTTCCACATTGGCACTGTAATTGCCGTCCTCGGTGTACGCCACTTCACTTTCACCGGTCTGCGCCGGAATCATGAATTCATGCGAATGATTTCCACCCATGACGCCGGTATCCGCCTCCACCGGAAACGCCTGAACCCCGCATCGCTCAAAAATGCGCACATAGGCATCGTACATTTTCTGGTAACTAATCAGAGCCGCCTCGTCAGTGGCGTCGAAGCTATAAGCATCCTTCATAATGAATTCGCGCGCCCGCATGAGGCCGAAGCGGGGGCGGATTTCATCACGAAACTTCGTTTGCACCTGATAAAAATTGATGGGCAATTGCCGGTAAGAATTAAGTTCTACGGCAGCCATGGAAGTGACAACCTCCTCGTGCGTGGGCCCCAGTAGCCATTCGCGCCCCTTGCTGTCAGCGACCTTGAAAAGAACATCCGCGGCCTGCTCGTAACGTCCGCTGGCCTGCCAGATCTCCGGTGGTTGGACCGCAGGCATAAGAACTTCAAGTGCGCCTGCCCGTTCCATTTCCTCACGCACGATTGCCTCGATCTTGTGCAGCACCCGCACGCCGGCTGGTAAAAAAGTATACAGGCCCCCGGCAAGTTTGCGAACCAGTCCGGCTCGCAATAGGAGTTGATGCGAAAGGATCTCCGCCTCGGCAGGGGCCTCTTTCAGCGTGGGAATAAACGTCTCGCTCCAGCGCATGGCCGTAGCTTTACCGGATGAAGGGGGCGGCGGTAAAGATTACTTCACCGTATTGCACAAAGGTTGCATGTCGCCAATGCGCACTTCAAGGCGATCACCACTCTCAATTGGCCCCACCCCACTGGGTGTTCCGGTGAGAATAATGTCGCCGGGCAGCAGCGTCATATTGGTGGAAATAAAACTCACCAACTGAGCGCAGCTGAAGATCATCTGACTGGTGTGGGAGTTTTGCCGGAGTTGCCCATTCTGGAAGAGCTGAATGGTTTGCTCCTGCGGATCAATTTTCGTTTCGATATACGGCCCAATAGGCGTGAAACTGTCAAAGCTCTTGGCGCGTGCCCATTGGCTTTCACCGCGTTGGATGTCGCGATCGCTAATATCCTGCGCCGCTGTGTAGCCAAAAATGTATCGGCTGGCAGCCTGTGGGGACACATTACGAATCCGACGACCAATCACAATGGCCAGTTCAGCTTCAAAATCATTACGGTGACTTGGGAACGGCAGATCAATCTTGCCGCCATCCGGCAGCAGCGAAGTAGGCGCTTTCAGCCAAAAGAGCGGTTGCGTAGGCGGCTTGAGGTTGGATTCACGAGCGTGATCCGCGTAGTTTAAGCCTACAGCAATTATCTTAGAAGGCTCTACCGGCGTGAGTGTGCGTATCCCGCGTGTGGGAGTCACTGCTCGCTTGGCATATGAGGGAGACCCAAAGACATCGCCCTTGAGCTTGTAAAGTTTGCCGTCAACAACTTTGGCGTAAAAGGTGTCGTCGCCTTTTTGGAAGCGTCCAATGGCAGCCATGAGGCCAAGTTTATTAACAATGATTACCCACTGTTGGCAAGTCCAAACAAGTCCATTTCCACGTAAAAACAACTAAAAACAAGTCAAAAAATTTGAATACTAGGAGCTCCACGCAAGTCTTAGTAGGCTTTTTGTGAATAAGGTCAAATTTGATGACGTTGGATTTCCACTGATACAGCACGGGTGTTGGGTAGGATAAATTTATCAATTCGGACCAACACAGTTTTCACTTGGAATTCACCTAGTACCATTTGCGAGATCTCTTCCGCCAACGTTTCAATCAATTTCCGGGGCCTCGCTCCACTCAGGGTGTGTACTCTTTGATACACCAAAAAATAATCCACCGTTTGCCCAATGTCGTCAGCCTGCGCAGAAGGCGCCGTGTCGACATCCATTTCGATAGTTACACGGAGCGATTGCGGCTCTGCGCGTTCTTCTTCTGGCACACCAATGCGGCATTGGATTTCCATTTCACGGATGACAATTCGGTCATTCATCATAACATATTTTCAGGCTGGCTCCATGGGTCTCCCATTGCTGATGCAACACGGATAAGTCCTCAACGATCCAATCCGGCTGGGCAGCAGCAAGCTGGCGGCGTGTATTGTAACCGGTCAGAACTGCACAGGAAAAAACCCCTCCTGCTTTTGCTGTCTCCACATCATGCTGCATGTCGCCTATGAAAACGGTTTCACCGGCCGAGAGATCATTTTCCTCTAAAATGTCACGAATCTTAAGCCGCTTGTCCATCACTCGCACATATTCCCGATCGAATGTAAAATTTACCTTTTGCGATTGAACCCGGTAATGATCCGGATGGATCGTGCTTAGTAAAAATGTTCGCATGCCCTCGTTGCGGCAGAATTCAAAAAACGCTTCTGAATGGGGTAGAGCTTGGACCGATCGTTGCTCCTTCACAAAGCTCTCCTTATACCAAACCTCCAATTGATCCAGTGAAACACCGGGTGTGACACGGGCGTAAAATTCATCAAAAGGCAAACTGAATTCATCCCGAAATTCTGAGAGGCTCATTTCAGGGACGCCCGATTTCTTTAGAGTATAATTTGTGGACCTCCAAACAGCCTCAAGATCGTCCACTAACGTACCCGACCAATCGAAAATAACATTACGAATCATCACTTCTCCGCTGCTTTGCCCGGTTCTGCTTGTGGTGATTCAATCTTAGAGGCAGCCACAAAAGAGCCTATCACGGCGATAACTGCACAAATCAGGTAAGGCAATTCTTTCCACACATCCATAAGTCCCAACGCGAAAAGCGGTCCGATAATACGGGCTAAGCTGCCCACGCTTTGAGTGACACCCATTACTTCGCCCTGTTCATCCGAGGAGGCGTTTAGAGAAATTAAGCCAAACGTAGGGGCGCGATATACGCTCGAACTGATTGCAAACAAACTTAATCCCAACATGATGCTCCATAAACCCAGTTGGCCGCTGCAAAACGGCAGGACCGCCAAGCTCACGCCTACCATTGCCAACCCGAATACAATCAACTTTTTCTCGCCCAATTTTTTCACCAGCGGCCCAATGCAGCCTCCTTGTACAATTGCTCCGATAAGACCGCAGAAAGCCATTAACCAATACGCCATGGTCTTTGTGGTATTAATGGACGCTTCATTTTCATTCAGAACAAACCGACCAGTGGTTGCTGCCGTGACAGCGGATTCGTCTTCGCGCCGCCCCAGCACGTCACCTTCCTGAACTTCAGCGCCACTTGCTGCCGACCAATTTACTCCTTCACTCGTTTCCGAGATAGCCGGTTCTCGGAAAGCAAACTTCCCCGGGTCATCGTGCGTGCCAGCAAACAACACGGCAAAGGTGGACTCAAAACAGGTGAAGCAGAATGTGGCCAAAAAGAACACGCAAACCAATGTACCAAGTTGCGGGCGTTTCAGTACTCCCATCATTTGACCCAATCGCGGGGAAGGCGGTGCTGGGTCAGACTCCGGCTTCCGGCTCTCACCTAAGATGAAAAATGCAAGGATCAGGTTAAAACCGCAAATCCCAGCGGCCACCCATCCTGGCCCGGTAACACCAAACCAGCCTGCGCTCAAGGCACCCAGGACAGGGCCCAAGATAAATCCAAACCCAAAGGCCATGCCAATGAGCCCCATGCGTTTCGAGCGATCTTCAGGGGGTGAAATATCGGCAATGTAAGCACTTGCCACTGATAGGTTTGCGCCACAAATGCCAGCGGTTAGGCGGGAAATTAAAAGCAGTAGAACTGATTGCTCCAGACAGGCGTACGCGAAGACCACATAAGATAGGCACGCGCCCGCGGTGCTCACCAATAGAACCGGCCGACGACCTATGCGATCACTGAGGCGCCCCCACATCGGCGAGAAAATGAACTGCATCAGTGAATATGCCGCGACGATCCCGCCCGCGATCATTCCGGATGCGCCAAATTCCTTGCTGTAAAGCGGGAGCATCGGCAACACAATACCGAACCCAACGAGGTCAATGAACACCGTCAGAAAGATAATCAGCAATGAAGCTTTTTTGGCCATCTAGGAAAACGCGAAACCTAGCCTTCCTACCCGTTCGGTGAAAGAACAAACCCGCTAAAGATGATTCACCTGAATAGCGCGGTTGGCTATTTCACCGTCGTCAGGCCGACTACCATAAAGCCAGAACCACGCCCTCTTGATATCCTCCAGGATCATGTATCCTGCCGGCACCAACACCAAAGTCACTACCGTGGCGAACATGACACCGAAGCTCAATGAGATGGCCATTGGCACCAGAAACTGGGCTTGCACACTCTTTTCAAAAAACACCAGAGGTGCGAGGCCTGCAAATGTAGTGAGCGATGTCAGCAAGATGGCGCGGAAGCGTTGTATGCCGCTGGCTCGAACTGCCTCCATAAGGTTTGAGTATTTTGGCCGGTTACGGTTCACAAAATCTACCATCACCAAGCTGTCATTCACGACCACGCCTGTAAGGGCCACCACGCCGAAAAGGGACATAATAGTCAGGTCTATTCCCATTATCAAATGCCCCAGCACTGCGCCGATTAAACCGAACGGGATCGCGCCCATCACAATGAATGGCTGTAAATATGAACGAAACGGAATTGCCAGCAGGCCATAAATGATGACCATTGCGACTAGATAAGCTCTCTTCATACTTTCCATAGTTTGCGACTGCTCAGCCTGATCGCCTTCCAGGGAATACTGCACTCCAGGAAAGGCAGCGAGCAATGCGGGTAATTCCTCGGCCTCAAGGCGTTCGATAATCTTATTCGATTCTACCTTGGCGATATCCACATCGGCTGTAATATTCACTGCGCGGCGACCATCCACACGCCGGATTTCTGAATAGCCACGGCCATTTTCAATAATGGCCACTGTGGATAATGGTATTTCTCGCAATGTGTCGCCCTCCCGAACACGAATGCGCATTTCCTGAAGATCACGAACTGACTTCCTTTCATTCAACGGATAGCGAACCATCACCTTCACATCATCCCTGTTACGCTGAAGACGTTGCGCTTCTTCCCCGTAAAACGCCTGCCGGACTTGTGTTGCCAATTGAGCTTGCCGTAATCCTAATGCTTCGCCCTCAGGACTCAGGCGAATAAGAAACTCCTGTTTGCCTAACCGAAAACTATCATTGATATCTCGCACTCCATCAATATCTGCTAATTGCGATTTAAGCCGGGCAGCCGCAGCTTGAAGGGCGTCCATATCTGGTCCGGTTAAACGAATATTAACCGGCTTGCCTGCTGAAAAGATATTTGCACTAAACCCTACCTCCACCGCCCCGGGAAAATCACCGGCTAATTCCCGCCATTTATCAGCTATTTGTTGGCTGGAAATAGTACGCTCCTCCGATGGGGCTACTTCTAGGTGCACCTCGCCTTTGTGACTGCCTTCGTGGTTCGATCCAAGATTTCCTCCGGCTTGCTCGGATTCTGTCCGGAAAGGCTGCTGCCCAACGCTAGCCAGAGAATGCAAGATCACCTGTCGAGCATCATTGCTTTTGGAGAATTCCGATTGAAGAGTTTTAGCCGCGTTATTCAGTCGGACCACCGCAGCTTCGGTTGTCTCCACAGGAGACCCTCGCGGATACGTTACCCAAGCGGCAACATTATCACCTTCGACCGGCGGAAAGAAAGTAAACCGAAAATGTCCTCCCGCATAACCTGCGAGCGTAAGCAGCAGGATGGCAATCCCACTGCATACGGTGAGGTATCGCCAATTTAGACAGAATTCCAACACCGGTTTATAGATGCGTTGCGCAAACGATTCTGCGGCCTTAGCAAAACCCTTCTGAAAACGGGTCCAGCCCCATCGAGATTCTCTTTTGTTTTTTGTGGCGTTAGGCAAGCCCTTTAGGTGCGCCGGCAAAATCACCAGGCATTCAATCAATGAAAACAAGAGCGTTGGAATTACAATAAGCGGAATAAATCTCAGAATTTTCCCCGTATTGCCCTCCACCTGAAGTAGTGGGTAGAACGCCGCTACTGTTGTTAGCACACCAAAAACCACCGGTCGAGCAACCTCCTTCGCCCCAGCCACCGTACTTGCGATGCCGGGTCCGTGCTGCTGCTGGTGTGTGTAAATGTTCTCCCCCATAACAATGGCATCATCCACCACAATACCCAGGACCACAATGAAGGCGAAAAGGCTTATCAGACTAATCGAAACATCCATCGCGGGCATAAACCAAAGAGTGCCTAGAAATGAAATCGGAATCCCGAAGGTAACCCAAATGGCCAGACGAAACCGAAGAAACAATGCCAAAATGGCAAATACTAAAATCAACCCAGCTTGACCATTGCGATAAAGAAGATTCAATCGTCCACGCAGATAACTCGCATCGTCTTGCCATGTTTCCAAGCTCACTCCGACCGGCATCGTGTGTTGTGTGGTTGTGACATAATTTTTAACGACTTCAGCAATTTCCAGAGCGCTTTGATCTCCTACTCGAAAAACACGTACGAGCGCCGCCGGTTGCCCGTCAAATTCAGAGGAACTTTCGACTTCCTCAAAAGAATCTCGTACTGTCGCTACGTCCCCCAAAGTTAAAATAGCCCCGTGCGATGACGTTCTGAGTACAAGTTGCTCAAAGTCGTGCGCGGAATACGCTTGGGTGTTGGATCGGATCAACACTTCCCCCCTGCCCGTGCGAACAGTGCCTCCAGGGAGGTTTAGCGAACTGGAACGTATTGCCTGAGCCACTTCTTCAAAGCTCAGCTCGTACTGACGCAAGTCTACCTCGCGCACATCCACGGCTATCTCATATGGACGCACATTTGCCAGTTGTACTTGTGAAATTTCCGGCCGTGCAAGTAACTCATCTCGAACCCGTTCAGCGGCGCGCTTCAATGCGAGTTCATTGGCTGCCCCAAACACGGCCACATTGATGACCTGTTTCCGGATGATAATCTCCGTGCTCACAGGCTTATCGGCATCCTTGGGGAAAGTATCCACCGCATCCACGCGAGACTTTACTTGATCCAAAAAACGCCCTGCATCTGTGCCTGGCAGCAATTCAATGGACACTACTCCGGCATTTTCAGCGGCGGATGACACAACCTGTTTTATCCCTGCCAGTCCCTCCACTGCCTGTTCTACACGCGCACAAATCTGTTCTTCGGTTTCTTCTGGGGCCGCGCCAGGGTAAAGCATCTTCACCATGACCCAATCGGAATCAAATTCCGGGAATACCTCCCGTTTTATTTGAGGTATCGTCATCAAACCGGATACCAGAATGAGGGCTGCCACGAGATTTGCCGCAACTCCATTCCTTGCAAACCATTCAACAAGTCGCCCCATCAGTCCTCCTTTTGTATGCGCACACTCATCTCACTCACAAAAGAGTCCAATTGAGTCACACACACATATTCTCTGGCATTGAGGCCGGTCACGAAAACTTCGCCCTGGTTGCGTTCAATGATACGAACAGGTTTCGCGGTAAGCTTTCCATCATTCAACAAATACACTTCCTCATTTTGCTGCAATGCCAGTTCCGGGATAACCGTTACATTCTTTAGCATTTCCCCATGCATTTCCGCAGATACAAAAGCTCCAAATTCCAGCGTTGCATTCCCTGAAGTGTACGGGTTTGGCACCAGTGCGATGACGCTTTGCGTGTGAGTGGTTGGATCAACTTCACCCAGCATGCGTTCGAATTTTGCTGACCATTTCTGAGTGCCATTTGTTAAATGTATGGGGTACTTTTTGGCTTCAGAAATGGAGCCAAGCAGGACCATTTGCCGACGTGATAAGGGTAACCTAACTTCCGCGAAATCAATTCGCTGTAATACAGCGACTGCGCCGCCCGGTGAAACCGTGGAAGCCAAATCTACCATACTGCGTACAACACGGGCATCAAATGGCGCCCGAATAATACAACGTTTCAAATCTAACAACGCCCGCTCCTTCGCTGCTTCGGCCGCAGCCAACGACGCCTTTCCGGATTCAATTCCTGCAGTAGCAGAATCCACCAATGCCTCGGCAGCTGCAATAGCTGAACGTGCTTCGCGAATTTGAGGCTGTCGCGACAGCAATGCGGGCGGATTACCAGTTTTGCCAAGTAATCGCCATTCCTCGTTCGCAGCATCAGCCTCAGCCTGTTCTGTAGCTAGACGGGCCTCCGCCTGACGCGTTTGCGCCTGAGCATTGGCTATTTGCGCCAGTCCGCTGGTTATAGAAGCTTTAGCAGATAGAATATCCGCCTCTGCCTGCCGAAGGTTTAAACGATGATCCTCTTCATCAATTCGCACCAGAATCTCACCAGCATCAACCAGAAAACCCTCATTCAATTTTGCCGACACCTCGATAACCTCCCCTCCAACTCGCGGCATAACAGACACTTCCCGACGCGGCAAAACACGACCTTGAGAACGAATAACCGGCTGGTGATTATTCAGCGTCACCTCAACCACTTCAATTAGCGGTGGTATTTTTTTTTGAGGCACGGGCTCGATAGATTTTTTATGGGCCACCAACCATACTGCCCCACCCACTCCGAAGGTGAGTGCTAACAGTGGCAGACCAATTCTCAGGGCAAGTCTCACGGCGCGTCCTCCACGGAAATTTCACCCCCAAGAGCTAGATGAAGATCAATGCGGTTTTCAAGCTCTGCTCGCCGAACAGATATCAATGCGGAGTGCGAAATCAATAACCGGCGTTGAGCATCAAGCAACGTCGCCGCGTTGGCCAAACCCAATTCAAAACGTTGATCAGTTAACGCCAAAATCTGTTGAGCATTTTCAACGGCCACCTTATTGTGCCTCCGTTGAACACTCAGCAGGCTACCCGCGTTGAGGGCCGTTTCCACCTCGTGCAGGGCGGCCATGATTTTCTGGCGATAACTCAACACAGCCTCTTTAGCCTTAAGGCTTCGACTGTTAAGCCGGGCTTGTTGCTCGTCTGGAAACAAAATGGTCTGTGAAAGACTGCCCCCAATTGACCAGATCAGCGAATCGCCATTCAACAACCCCTTCAATTCGTCGCTGGAAGTCCCGACGGAAGATGTCAGTCCCACACGCGGCAACAAGCCCGCATCCGCCTCGGCAATGCTCAGGTTGGCGGCATGAATGCGGGCCAATCCGGCGACGATATCAGCGCGACGCGTTAAAAGTTCGGCTGGAATTCCAGCGGGAATAACGGACGGAGGTGAAGGCAGGCGGCTCAACTCAGTTACCGCCAGTTTGGTTCCCGATGGGTTTCGTCCTGCCAGCAACTCCATGGATCGCGCCAGTTTTTCTGATCGCACCCTCCATTGGACGACTGTTGATTTGGCTTCCGACAAGCTCACCCTTGCTTGCTGTACATTCAGGGCATTGCCACGACCGGCGTTCAAACGCAGCTCCACCTGCGATAATGTTTGCTCTAGAAGCAGAACGGATTCTCCCGCCAAACGTTCCTGGATTTGAGCCTCGGCCAATTGCACCCATAGCCGCACAGCCTGAGCAACGATTGATAACCGGGCCGCTTCGAGTTCATATTTTGCGGCCTTGGCTTCGGTCCGTGCAATCGAGTGGCCGGCACGAATCCGCCCCCATAAATCCATTTCCCAATTCATTCCCGCCGATGTTCCGTAACTTTCATAACGAGACCGGGAAATCCCACTGCCGCCAAACGGCAGGCCAATAAAGCTGCTCTGCCTTTTCTCTCCGGAAACCGACACATCCAATTTTGGCCGTGATACAAAAGCAGCCATACGGGCCTCTGTACGTGCCCGTTCAAGTCGGATGGCGGCTATTTGCAGATCGTGATTGTGACTCATGGCATCCTGAACCCACTGCTCGATTTCATGAGACCCAAAAGAGCGCCACCATTCCTTATTTGCAGGCTGAGAACTCGCTCCAACGCTCCAGACTGCAGGAAGTTCCAGTTCGATGCGCTGTGTGCTTAACGGTGTTGATTGATGGCAACCAGCCAGACAAGCAATCAACACGAAGACCATGTACCCATTCATTTTGCCCGAAGCCCCCCGCACAAAAAGGTAACCAGACACTGGATAGTGCCCTCTGTGTCATCCGGATCGCAGATCCCACCGGAGATCAGCCGAATGCGCTCGGAATCCGCCATGGTATGAGCCATGGATCCGACCAAAAAATGCAACCGCCAAAAGAAATCTTGGGGTTCCAAATGAGGCAGAGCAGCCGTAAGGGCTGGCTCAAATTTCTTGAGGACGGTCTCAAATTGACCAGTCAACAGCTTCTGGACACGCGCGTCCGGCTCAAGCACCAATCTGCCGAGCAACCTCATGAATATTCGCCCCCCCTTGGTTTCGTCTCGACTCAAACGAAGCGCGGGCCCCACCATAGCTTCAATGACATTCTCCAAGCGCACCTTTTTCCTGCCAGCCTTCTGCTGATACGCTTCCAAACTCCGGATTCGCTCGGCGTTTAACGGGAGTAGTCGACGTGCCAAAACAGCCTCAAGCAAGTAATCCTTGCTACCGAAATGATAATGAACAGCCGCCAGATTGACTTTAGCCCTCTGAGTAATTGCACGCAATGAAGCCCCACTGGAACCGTCTCGGGCAAATAATGCCTCGGACGCATCTAATATCCTGTCCTTAGTCGAGCGTTTAGTCATGGTCGAGCGAATGTTCAAACAAACGTTTGAATTAAATTGCCGGAATTGAAGCTCTTGTCAAGTGCTTGGGGTTATTTCAAGCCCGCGCCGAGCGGCAATGGGCAACCATTTAGGAAATCGGCTCCAGCCATTGGTCGAGCGCCTTCGCGTTGAACAGAAGTTAAAATCAAACTCCCCTGCCCAGTGGCGACCTCGAATTGGCCATTTTCACTGGCCAAAATTTGCCCGGGAGATCCTGCGCCATCAGCTACTTGAGCGCCGAGGATTTTCAGAAGAGATTTTTGTGTGGTCGACAAGCGCGTGTAACTGCCAGGCCAAGGTGTGAATGCGCGGATTTGACGATCCAATTCATCAGCTGATTTACGCCAATCAATTTGACCGTCCTTTTTTGAAATCTTGGCGGCGTAAGTGGCTTTGCTGTCATCTTGTGGCGTCACGGACAAGTTTCCACTAAGGTAATCAGGGAGGCTTTCCACGGTAAGATTGGCGCTCAGCTGGGCTAGCTGATCATGAACGGTTGCGGCGGTATCCTCTCTGCCAATAGGAATGCTAGCCTTTGCAATCATGGGGCCGGTATCAAGACCAGCCTCCATTTGCATGAGGGTCACCCCAGTCTCGGTATCCCCAGCAAGAATGGCTTGCTGAATCGGGGAGGCACCGCGGTGGCGTGGTAGGAGTGAAGCATGAAGGTTCACCGCGCCGTGCGGCGGTAAATCCAAAACCTGTTGGGAAAGGATCTGCCCATAGGCCATCACCACCAAAACATCAGGCTTCAGTGAGGCCAGCTCCTTAAACGCTAAGCTTGATTTCAGGGATTCTGGCTGGAGAACCGCCTCTCCCATTTCTAGGGCGAGTTTCTTTACGGGTGAAAACTGAACGGATTGGCCGCGCCCTTTTGGCCGGTCTGGTTGAGTATAAACGGCCGCAAGCTCTATTTGCGGCATTACGGCCAAGGCCTGCAACGGTGGACAGGCGATTTCGGCCGTGCCCATGTAGACCACGCGCCAGGTCATACTGCGCCCACTTGAATATCGGCCACGGCCTCCAGAATATCCCGCAACACGTGCACGGGCGTTTGTCCGGAATCAATGTGATGGATGATTTCGTCGGAATAACATTCCATGACGCTCTTTGTCTCTTCTTCGTATGTCTCGAAGCGTTGATGAATCACATCCAGGTTTGCATCATCCAGCCGGCTTTCAATGAGTGCACGGCGTTGGATGCGCTCGATCATCTGTTGCTTATCCTTGCTCGTGAGATGCAACATAGCCAGCACATCAATGTGTTCGCGCATCATCTCGACCTGATGCTCGTTGCGGGGGATGCCATCGAGCAACAGGATGTCATGATCCGGCTGAAACGTTCCTTTCACAATGGCGCTCTCGATTTTCTTTTGCCATAAGGTCACCGTAAATTCATCGGGCACCAGTTCGCCGCGACTGGAATATTCGAGGAAAGTTTTCCCAAGGGGATCCTCCGGCCGTAAAGTGCGGAACGCATCACCGCTGGCAAAGTAATACCAGTTCGGAATTTGCTCGAGAATGCGGCCCTGCGTACCCTTGCCCGAACCGGGGGCCCCGAATAACAGGATGGCTCGTATTTTATTGCTCATAAAATTTGGGCTGTCTGAACCCGCACTTCCTGCAGGTGACGATAAGGAATGGAGGTTTCAGCTAGCCCCTCTTGTGAGGGGTAAACAATGGTCATGCTCTCCGGCGAAAGATCGCTGATGTGATGAACGGGGTACGCACCTTCTTCGGTTGTTAAAACCAAAGCGCGCCCGTCCTCGGGCGGCTCCTTGTAAAATCGCGCCAAATAATCGGCGAAAAACTTACCGCTGAATCGAGTTTCGCTGGCACGATAACATTCATGCACTTGAGCCGAAGGCTCGACTTCAGGTTCCATACGCGTATCGAGTTCTGTTATGTGAGTAGCATCTTCGATATTCGCCATATCTGGAGCCGGGGTATAAGCAGGCAGCTGCCTTTCCTCAATCTCATCACGCGGTTCTGGCAAAATCAGAAACACTACAGGAACAATCACAGGGCATAAGGCGGAAAGCAGGCACAGCAATCTTACTGGCCGATTTCGGAAAACGGCAACTTCGCGCCCAGCCCAAGCGCTGAGGCTCATTACAATGAACGCAATAAGCCACAAGCCAGCTTTACCCTCCGTGGTAGATTCAGTGTCTGGCGGCAAAATATTTGGGCCGGGAATCAGATTAAACGGCTTTATGCTCTTATTTTTCGGTTGCGTTCTCCTTGGCAGCTTTTGCTGAGAGGCAGCAGGTTTAAATGAGCCTTCTGCAACAACCGCAGGCTTGGCGTTCACATTTCGAGGTGGAACTACTCGAGGTTCCTTTTCAGGCTTTGCCAACACTGGAGGTGAAGGCAAAGGCAAAACAGGCGCAGGCTCTGGCGGGGAGAGTGGTTGAGCAATCGGTTTGCGCGGTGGCTGGAGGGCGATCACCGGCGGGGGCACCGCCTCCTCCACCGCAGGCGGAGGCATGAGCTTGAGCATTTGGTTGCGCAGAGCATCCATGAACCGGCTTTGATCCGCCCTGCTCTTTTGGCGAAAAACCGATTGCCCCGGCAACTCAGCAATAAGGGTTTGCGTGCCCTTTAGAGAAAACTCTCCCCAGTGGTAGCGTTTGAAATCTGATTTGCCTAAGACTCGACTAAAAACCAAACCACCTTCATTTACCGACGCCACTCGGTTTACCATGATCGGTTCCGGAGAATTTAGCAGGGACACCTGAAAGGCAGCCCATGCCCCAAAAGCATGGCACAGCCCGATCGCCAAAATGAGAAAACGCCTCCCCAAAGCATGTGACTTTTGACACAGGATTGCCGATTCTTCAATGAAATTCCCGTTTGCCGAGCGTATTAATCAAGTCATCCATTCCCCAGTATTCGCTACCTGAAGCCAGTTGATCCGCCGCCCAGCCGTGCTTCCAGGTTGCGTACATTGCAGCCTGGATCTCTCTACCATGGAAAACGGGTTGCGCAAGCAGACCGCCAACGAACCCTGCCAGAACGTCGCCGCTTCCGCCTTGTGCTAAGCCTGCATTACCCGTGGAATTTACCAAAGCCGGGCCAGTTGACTGTGCCAGAACCGAGTGCTTCCCTTTAAGTAAAACCGTCGCCCCAAATTGTTCGGCCAAAGTACGAGCTGCGCGCACTCGGCCGGATTCCACCTTCTCCGGAGAACAACCAAGCAATCGAGCAGCTTCACCCGGATGTGGTGTCAGCAAACGAAAGGCCTCACTATCCGGCGCCCCCTTAGGCAACCAATCCAACGCGGAGGCATCCACGACCATCGGTTTACTGGATTCATTCCAAAGATTCAGAACAGTTTGACGTAAAGAATCTTCAACATCACCCCCAGCCAAGCCCGGCCCAGCCACCAGCGCCGTGGTGCGACTCAATGTCTCCACGCAGTCTCGGTCCCATGGGTGTACCATAATGCTCTGGCACTGAGCGGAAACTGGTTGGTAAGCCGGCGTAAAAATACTAACCAAGCCCGGCTGAGCCCTAAGGCCGGCGCATCCTGCAAGAATCGGTGCGCCATGATAGCCCGTAGAACCTCCAATGATTCCTACATGGCCGTGAATACCTTTGTGAGAAACCGGATCTCGTTGGGGACTTAAACCGCGCATGTCTTGCTCTGTAACCCAATACGAACCCGCCTCGGGCGCTGGATCTTTCAAGCCAATGCGCGAAGCAATGCGCAAACGCCCCACACAATGAGCCGCTGAGTTCGCCAAAAGCCCCGGTTTCAAGCACCCAAGGCACAGTGTGATGGCAGCCTCAATTACCGCTCCTCGTGCCTGACCATTGTCAGCATCCAATCCAGAGGGACAATCGACCGACAGTACAGGTGCATCCGATTCATTGATGCATTGGATGAATTGCTGCCAGTGCTTATCCAAATCCCGATTCAGCCCAATCCCGAATAGGCCATCCACAACGAGCACGGGGTTCTCTCCGAGATGATGTTTCAGGGCGTCCAAGTCTTCAACCGGATCTGCAACCTCTAACACGGCAACTTTCCGGTCTCCCAAATGCCGAGCGGCAACTCGCGCGTCGCTACCGTTATTCCCTTTACCTATTAGCAGTAGTATGGAATCCGCACTTTGCGTGACTTGAGTAGCCAGTCGGCCGACTGCTTGTCCGGCCTGTTCGATCACGGACTCTACGGCAATTCCTGCATCCCAAGTGCGCTTCTCCCAGTCGCGCACTTGGGCTACGGAAAGAATCGGGAGCGGCATGAATTATTTGTAGAGGCCGGCGACTTGCGGATAGCCGTTGAACTTGATCGTCTTAATGCGAACGGGATTGGGCCCGATGAGTCGTTCGCTGGCTTGTGACCAGCGCGGATGCGGCACCCCAGGGTCGACATTGGATTCGAAAGGATATTCACGCGGAGCAAGCGCGTTCCACAACGTCTTTGGCTGGCGATCAGTGAATTCAATTTTCACGATGCTCTTAATGCTCTTATAACCATACTTCCACGGCACCACGAGCCGAAGCGGTGCGCCGTTCTGCTTTGGCAAAGGCTCCCCGTAAATGCCGGTAGCCATAAAGGTCAAATCATGCATGGCCTCATCGAGTCGCAGACCTTCCGTGTAGGGCCATGGGTATTGTGGCAGACGTGCTAATCCAGGCATTTCAGCCGGTTTCATGGCAGTATAAAACTTCACGTACTTTGCGCTGGCCTTGGGTTCAGCCTGTTTCAAGAGTTTTGAAAGCGTGTAGCCGGTCCAAGGCACAATCATGGACCACGCCTCTACGCACCGGAATCGGTACACGCGCTCTTCCAAGCCCAGTTTTTTGGCCATATCCAAGGCATCAAATTTAAAGGGCTTGTCGCACAGGCCGGAAACTTCCACCTGCCATGGGTTGATTTTGAATTTATCCACCAGAAAACGTACGTGCTCTTTGCTGGTGGTGAATTCATAAAAATTATTATAGCCGGTAGCCCAAGCTTTGTTGGTAAGAACGATCTTCGGGTTATACTTCGCGTTCCGTTTGGCGGGGTATAATTTGGGAGCTGCCGCGGCCTGGAGTGTATCGGCAAGGCTCAGTCCGGCGACGCCCGCCCCCAAGCCAAGCTGCTTCACGAATGCACGCCGATTGTGGTATTCGTTGATTGGAGTAATTGAAGATTCCGGGAGGTGCCAGTCCGGTCGGATGATGACGTTCGCCATGACTCCAATATGCCCTCAGCCTCGCGAAAAAGCACGCCTTTTCTATTGAAAAGATAAATGCGTTGCCAACCAGCTCAATGCCTCCCAAGAATGCCGCGTGCCAGATCTTTCCGGCGAACACATTCAGGCTCATGTTGCGGCGGCCTTGGCTGAGGATATCGGCGAAGGCGACGTCACTACCAATGCTCTAGTCGACGCCCAACGCCGATGCCAAGGTCACATTGTCTCCCGTGAGCCACTCAACTATTGTGGGCGGGATTTGATCGAAACCGTTTTCCAACAGCTCGATGCGGAAGCAGTCATCACTCATTTCCATTCTGATGGCGACGAAGTGCCTGCGGGCGCCATAATCGCAACTATTGATGCCTCCGCTCGCGCATTACTTACCGGTGAACGAACCGCACTAAACTACGCCCAACGCCTTTCCGGCGTGGCCACTCAAGCCGCCCGCTATGTCGCCGCTGTAAGCGGGACTGGCGTGCTGTTGCTCGATACGCGCAAAACCACCCCGGGCTGGCGTGATCTAGAAAAATACGCCGTTCAATGCGGTGGTGCCCGAAACCATCGCTACGGACTAGATGACATGGTGATGATCAAAGATAACCACTTAGCCGCCCTGCAAGGCAACAACCGTATTGCCTCGGCCATCGAGCGCTGCCGTGAAGCTCATCCAAATCTCAAGATCGAAGTGGAAGCAGATACCCCGATTCAAGCCCGACAGGCCGCAGAATCCCGCGCTGATATTATCCTACTCGACAACATGACGCTTGATGAACTCCGCGAATCCGTTGCCTTAATCGACAACCGCTCGCAAATCGAAGCCAGCGGCGGCGTGACTCTGGACACCATTCGCGACATCGCGCAGACCGGCGTGCACTATATTTCCGTGGGAGCCCTGACGCATTCGGCGACTTCCGTGGATATCGCCCTAGATTTTTCACTGTGACCCCCGCGGCCCAAATCCTCACTACACTTCGCGCCGCTGAGCACGGGGTGTCCAGCAGTGACTTGTGCCAAAAGCTCAAGATCAGCCGCGCGGCGGTTTGGTCACACATCGAGTCATTGCGCGATGCCGGCTTTGAAATCATCGCCAGCCCGCACCTAGGCTACCAGCTGATTTCCTCGCCCGAACAACTAATTGCCGAAGATCTGCAATCACGCTTGGCCGGCAAAACACTCATCGGGCGCCGCATTCAAACGCTGCAAACAACCTCTTCGACCAACGACGAAATCGAGAAAGCCGCTCAAGCCGGTGAAGCCGAAGGGCTTGTTGTGTTTGCTGAATCCCAAAACCAGGGACGAGGCCGACTGGGACGCAAATGGTCTTCCCCAACCGGGCGTGGTCTTTGGTTTTCGGTTCTGCTGCGCCCTGCCCTCACCGCCAACGAATGCACTCAGTTAACGGCTGCAGCCGCCGTCAGTCTCGTTCGTGCAATCCGTCAATCCACTGGGATTCGCGCCGGAATTAAATGGCCGAATGACATTCAGATTAAGGGGCGCAAAGTCGCTGGAATTCTCACCGAAATGAGCGCTGAGATCGACCATGTCCGACACGTAATCCTGGGAATTGGCATCGATGTAAACCAGACCGCCAGCGATTTCACTGGAGAATTGTCAAGCATCGCCACCTCGCTAAAGCTCGCCTTCGGCAAGGCTGTGGACCGCGCGCAACTGGCCGAACAAATTCTCCGCGAACTCGATGCCGACTATGAACGCATCCTTAATCGCCAGTTCCCCGTGATCGCCGAGGAATGGGCCGCACATTGCACCACCATCGGTAAGGAGGTAATCGTCGATATCGGACCACGCCGCATCTCCGGCCGGGCGGAGGCATTAGATGAAAGCGGTGCTCTCCTGGTGCGCACCCAGCATGGCCGTATGGAGCGCGTTATTGGCGGCGATGTCACATTAACCAAATGAAACTACTGCTCGACATCGGCAACACACACACCACGGCTGCCCTGTCCACGCGCGGGCGGGTTGGTAAGGTTTTGGAGTTCTCAACCGACAAATGGCCAACAACACGCATTCTCCAGAAAATAATTGGCAAACACAAGCTCACCGACACGGCCTGTTGCAGCGTGGTACCCGCAGCAACCAAGCTGGCCAAAGCCTTATGCCCGGCACCATTTTCAACCCTCACACACGCCAATTGTGGAATCGACCTGCGCTACCCAAAACCGGCCACCATTGGCCCGGACCGACTCGCCAACGCCAGGGCTGCGCTGGATGAATTTGGAGGCCCGGTTTTGGTCGTGGATTTCGGTACGGCTGTCACGTTTGATATTATCGATGGTACAGGCGCTTACGTCGGAGGCGTCATTGCTCCAGGGCTCTCGGCCATGACCGATTATCTCCATGAGAAAACCGCCCTGCTTCCCGCTATTACATTGAAGGATCATCGAACGGCCATCGGCAAGACAACCGTACAGGCCATGCAGATTGGTGCTGTGCACGGTTACCGGGGATTGGTGCAAGGATTGATCAGGGAGATTCGGCAATCACTCGGCACCAAAAAACTTTCCGTGATCGCTACAGGCGGTTGTGCGCGATTGATTGGCCGCAAGATTCCTGAGGTGAACGCCATCCGGCCGCGACTGACTCTCGATGGACTGCGACTTGCCTCCAATGACTGGAATTGACATGCTCCGCCCGGTGAACCGCATTGATCAACGTTTCCAAAATCTACGCGAACAAAACCGCAAGGGATTTGTGGCCTACATAGGCGCGGGCGATCCCGATCTCGCATCTACCGAAGCGCTTGCCGTGCGGCTGGCGGATTCCGGCGTGGATATCCTCGAGCTTGGCGTCCCCTTCAGCGATCCATTGGCCGACGGCTTGGTCAATCAACTTGCCGCCCAGCGGGGCTTGGCCAGCGGCACCACGCCCGAACGCCTGCTCGAAACAGTTGCTGCCATTCGCAAGCAATCGAATGTGCCGATTGTTTTGTACATTTACTTCAACATCATGCATCGCCGAGGCCTGAAAGAGTTCATTGATGCCGCCGCCGCCGCCGGCGTGGATGGCCTGCTCGCGCTCGATCTGCCGCCGGAGGAGGCGGATGAATACGAGCAGTTGATGAAAGAGGCGGGCTTGTGCAGCATTTGGCTTATTGCTCCCACGACTCCTGAGGAACGCATTGCTGCGATTGCGGCGCGCGGCAGCGGGTTTATCTATTACATTTCCCGGGAAGGAGTTACCGGTATGCGGCAGGATATTGTTTCGAGCCTGGATGAACGGATCGCCGCCATACGCCGCCATACGGATTTGCCCATCGCGGTTGGGTTTGGCATTTCAAATGCCGAACAAGTCCGGCAAGTCGCCGCGGACTGCGACGCGGTGGTCGTCGGTAGTGCCATTGTAAACCAAATCGCCGAACACGGAAACGCCCCCGATCTCCCGGAACGAGTCGGTGGTTTTGTCCAGGAACTCACCGAAGCCCTTTAATTATGCCCGCCAAGAAAAACGCTCCCAACAAGAACCGGTTTGCAGTCATCCTCGCCGGCGGCAAAGGCGAGCGATTCTGGCCGCTCAGCCGTGAAGCCACTCCGAAGCAATTGCTGGCGTTGTTCGACAAACAATCGTTTCTCCAACACACAGTCGAGCGCATCAAGCCCATCGTTCCGCTGAAGAATATTTTTGTGATCACCAATCAGGCGCAGGCCGCCGCCGTGCGCAAGCAGCTACCGCGTTTACCAAAAGATAATGTAGTAGCCGAACCATGTGGGCGCGACACCTGCCCGGCTGTGGCACTGGCCGCAGCCCTTGTGGGGGCACGCTGCACCACGGGCACCATGGCGATACTACCGGCGGACCATGTCATCCCTGAAAAGAGCGTCAAAAAATTTCAACGCAACCTTGAGGAAAGCTTTGATCTGGCTGAGCGCGGCCAGGCCATAATCACCATCGGCATCAAACCGACCTCCCCGGAGACGGGTTATGGCTATATTAAAATGGGCGACCCGCTACCCCCGCCCAAAGATCGCAAGGCCTACAAGAGCACGTTTCGTGTCGTCCAGCGTTTCGTGGAGAAGCCCAATTACGATCGGGCGGTGGAATATCTGAATGACGGCGGCTACCGTTGGAATGCCGGCATGTTCATTTTCTCTTTCGCCACCATTGCCGAAAGCCTGTTGAAACACCAGAAACCTCTCCACGAAGCCTGCGAGCGGTGGTTTCACGCCGCCGCAAGCCCCGCCAAGCTCAAGCGGGCGCTGGCCAAGGATTATCCGAGCCTCAAGAAAGTTTCATTCGATTACGGCGTCATGGAGCATGCGCATAATGTTCTCGTGGCCGATGGAGATTTCGACTGGGACGATCTTGGAGCATGGCCCGCGCTCGCTCGCCACCTGAAGGCCGATAGCGAAGGCAACTGCGCAGAGGCGGATTTTGTGCACGTGGATTCCGCCCGCAATGTGATCTTTGATGCCCGCTCCAAAAAAAATCGCAAACCCATTGCCGTGGTTGGAGTAAGGGATTGCGTGATTGTGCAAACGGACGACACCACCTTGGTTGCGCATAAAAAAGCCACCGCAAAAATGCGTGAGCTCGTGGCCAAGCTGGCAGCGGATAAAGCCTACCGTAATCTCACCTAATCTACGCCCAGCAGAGAGCGCTGCCACGGGAGCACATCCTCAAACACCCCGTCTGCCTCACAAGCCAGCCGCACCATCGTGGCTCGGCTCGCAATAATCGTAGGATCGATTTCCAATTTGTCCGCCTCCCGGTTCCGGCGGGATTGGATTTCTTCAAAGCGTTTCTTTTGAGCCGGTGAAATGTGTTTACGCGGAGGTGGTCGGTGCTTGGCCGGGCAATCATTTTCGGCCACTGCGCGCCCAGCTTTGATACAGCGCTGCACCTCGCGGCGACGATGCTCGGGCATGCGCTTGGGGATAAAGTCATTTGCATCCTTACCCGTTTGTAGAGATTCGGACATCTTGATCATGGCATCCGGTGTGAGGATAAAGAATGGCGGCCGATTCCTGCGCTGCGCCTCTTTCTCCCGCCAATTCCATAATTCACGCAGCACGGCCAAGGCTCGCGGCTCTAATTTGGCGCTGCCTTTGATTCGCCAAACCTGATCAGGGTCTACTTTACGAGGGGCAGAGTTATCACGCACCAATCGGTCGCATTCCTGCGCATGCCAATCCGTGCGGCCCTTGGCTCGCAACTCATCGCGCAAAGCATCTACGAGTGGGCGTAAATGGCGGGTGTCATTACGGGCATATTCCTCCATCTTTTCCGTCAAGGGACGCTGCGCCCAGTTTGCTTTCTGGGATGTTTTCTCAAGCTCGACTCCAAGGATTTCCTGACATAAATGAGATAACCCAAAGGAAGTACGGCCTGTAAGCCGTGCAGCCAGCATCGTGTCGAAAATTCGGTTGGGCACAAAATCATGCCCTAACTTGAAAAGGCGCACATCGTAATCCGCTCCGTGCATGAGGATCGTGTGCCGATTTAATGCAGCAAACAAACCGCTCAGATCCAGCTGTGCCAAAGGATCGACGAGGACGTCCTGGCCGGGAATCGTGATTTGAATCAGGCAAAGTTTTTCCGGATAAGCATGCAAACTATCCGCCTCCGTATCGAGCGCCGTCCATTCAGCCTCTTCCAAGTCGGCCACAAACGCACTCAGCAAATCCTCCCGGTCAATCACCGCGGCGCAGTAAACCGGAGGAGCCAAGAGACGTCGAGCATCGGTCCTACCAATTATTAACAGAATCAATTTGCCCCGCCCATGCCCCACGTCTAGAGTACGCCAACGGAAGGGTGGCTGAGTCCGGCTTAAGGCGCTCGATTCGAAATCGAGTGAACGGGAAACTGTTCCGTGGGTTCGAATCCCACCCCTTCCGCCATTACCTGATCGCCTTCGCTCATCATGAAAATCATCGATATGCATGTGCACATGGTGGGCAATGCAGTCAGTGGGAACGGGTGCTGGGTGCGCGCCACCGGCTTCAAGGCGCCGCTCTATAGCTTGATGCTCCGTAAACTGGGGCTTCGCTATTCGCACCTTCAATCACCGGACTTCGATGACCTGTTCCGGGATCGGCTGCTTGGTTTTATTCGGGGTTCGAAAATTGATGCCGTTTGCCTTCTGGCGCAGGAAGCCGTTTACCGCGAGGATGGCTCACTTTGGTCGGATGCAGGGAATGCCTTTGTGCCCAACGAATACGTGCTCCAACTGGCGCGTGACCACGAGGAGTTCATCCCGGCCGTTTCCATCCACCCTGCCCGCCCGGATGCGATGGAGGAACTCGACCGCTGTCTGGAAGACGGTGCGGTCATGATGAAATGTCTACCGAACTGCCAGAACATTAATTGCAGCGATAGCCGATTCAGGCCGTTTTGGAATCGTATGGCCGAAGCCGGCCTTCCGCTTTTGGCCCACACCGGAGGGGAGCATACCTTGGAGGTGATCAACGCCGATTACGCCAATCCTGAAATACTCCGGCTGCCGCTGGAATGCGGCGTGAACGTTATCGCCGCTCACGCCGCCACCGGCAGCGGCTTGATGGATCCCAATTATGTGCCGAAGCTTATTGAAATGATGGCGGAGCACTCCAATTTATATGCGGACAGTAGCGCCTTAAATGTCCTCACACGCAGCCACGGCTTGCGTCCTTGCCTAGAAAATGAACTCCTTGCTTCGCGTCTGGTTCATGGCAGTGATTATCCCGTGCCGACCTCGCCATTCCCTGCATGGCTGCGCGGTTTGATTGATTCGGATCAATGGGATGCCATCCGGAAAATCGACAACCCCATCCAAGCAGACTATCAAACAAAGCAGGCGATGGGTTTCCCGCCCGAACATTTCACGCGGGTCAACGCTCTTTTACGGGTTGCTACAAAAGCGTCTTGAGCGCCGCCAGCACGCGGTCCACATTTTCCTCGCTAGAAGAATAGCCCATCAGGCCAATGCGCCACACCTTGCCGGCCAATGGCCCCAGTCCCGGGCCGATCTCAATACCGTGATCATTCAAGAGCGCCTTGCGAATACCGGCCTCATCCGCCCCTTCCGGAACGGTGACGGCGTTGAGCTGCCAGAGCTGATGGCCTTTCTGTGAGGCGATGCGCAAGCTTAATTCAGACAACCCATTTTTCAGCCGGACATGATTGGCCTCATGACGGGCCCAGCGATTTTCCAGCCCTTCATCAAGGATCAGCCGCAACGATTCGTGCAGAGCATAGTTCATCGTGATCGGCGCCGTGTGGTGATAAACCCGCGCGCCATCACCCCAGTAGTTAGCCAGAAGATTGACGTCGAGATACCAGCTTTGAACGGCGGTTTTTCGACCCGCAATGGCTTCCATAGCCCGAGGACTCAGAGAAACCGGCGCCAAACCGGGCGGGCAACTCAGGCATTTTTGTGTGCCGCTATAAATGGCATCCACTCCCCAATCATCGACACGCACTGGGCAACCTCCCAGCGAGGTCACCGAATCCACCATGAACAACGCGCCGGCGTCATGGGTCAGCTTTGAAATTTCGCTCAAAGGCGTCAACGCGCCGGTTGAAGTTTCCGCGTGCACAATCGCCACGAGCTTGGGGCTCCGGCCGTTGAGCGCCTCGGCGATCTGCGCCGGCTCTATAATGTGGCCCCATTCCGCCTCTACCTTCACCACTTCAGCGCCGCAGCGCGCCGCTACATCAGCCATGCGGGTTCCGAAAACACCGTTGATCCCAACCACCACCTCGTCGCCCGGCTCAATGAGATTGGTAAAACAAAATTCCATGCCGGCACTGCCTGTGCCGCTAATAGGAAATGTCATTTCGTTTTCTGTAAGAAACACCTGCCGCAGCATATCTTTGATTTCCTCCATCATCGTCACAAATGATGGATCCAGATGCCCGACCAAGGATTGCCCCATGGCCTCGAGCACGGAGGGCGGCACATCACTGGGCCCGGGGCCCATGAGTGTGCGTTGGGGCGGAGTAAAAGCCTGCTTTGTCATCGAGTTATAATGGGGCTGATTTTCTCACTGGGCCCGGCGAATAATTTGCCCCGGCCCGGCGCCATTGTGGCGATCATTTTCTACAACCACCACGCCATTGACAATCACCCAACGAAACCCAGTGGCGTAAGCATGCGGTTTTTTAAAGGTGGCATTATCCTTAACCATAGTCGGATCGAACACCACGACATCTCCCGCGAAACCTGCCTGCAAACGGCCGCGCCCATGTAATTGAAACGTGCGCGCCGGCAAGTCGGTGAGTTTGCGAATGCCCTCGGTCAGCGGCAGTTGCTCGTGCTCACGTACATAATGCCCTAGAAACCGAGCGGCGTTTCCGTAGCCTCGCGGATGCGGCACACCCTGATTAAAGGCGCGCACGCTGCTGTCGCTGGCAAACATGGTTTTCGGATGCTTCAAAAACGCGCGCGCATCCTCTTCGCTCATCCCATGAAAAACAGCGCTCGCACCGCCATTCAATTCGACCTCCATAATCAAGGCGATCTGATGATCCAGAGTCGCAGCCCCATAACGTAATTGCGCGGCCTGCACGACACTTAATCCGTTGTACCGAGGATCTTTTTTGTGCCAGGCGATCACGGCGTACGAGTAATCTTCACGTTGGCGGGCCTTTAACCTAGATTTCATCCACGCGGCTGTTTTCGCATAACGCTCACGATCTCGGATACGTTCCGCGTAAGCGGCCACACCACCAGCCAACAGGTCATCGGGAAGCAGCTGTTTGAGGCTCGTGCTGGAAGCTGTGTAGGCGTACTGATCATGCGTCAACCGGAGCCCTTCCTTCCGGGCGGCATCGAGCCTGGCCAGCAGTGCGTGATGCCGCCCCCACATCGGTCGCCCAGCAAGTTTCAAATGGGAAATATGCACAGGCAATTTGGCTTCGCGGCCGATGCGACACACCTCATCCACCGCCTTGAAAATATTAGTGCCCTCGCTCCGCATATGGCTGACGTAAATACCTCCGTGTTCCGAGACTGTTCTCGACAAGTCAACCAGCTCATCGGTTTTGGCAAAAGTACCAGGAAGATAAATCAAACCGGTGGACATTCCCAACGCCCCATCGTTCATGCCTTTGGTAATATATAACTGCATTTCCTCAAGTTCTCTTGCTGTGGGCGGTCGACGAAAGGATTTGCCCATAACCTGATTGCGAACTGTTCCATGGCCGATCAATGAGGAAATGTTAGGCGAAAACCCTATTTGATTCATGCGCCCAAAGAACTCGCCGATGTCCAGCTTGGACGAACCACAATTCCCAAGCACGAGCGTGGTGACGCCCATGCGCAGGAAATTCTCCGCCTTGGGATGGTAGATGATGTTTTCCGCATGGGTATGAACGTCGATAAAACCGGGCACCACAACGAGCCCTGTGGCATCCAAAATTTGTCGGCCACGAACAGGATTTTGATCAACCGCAACGATGCGCCCCTGATGTATGGAAACATTGGCCTGAACAGGCTCCCGACCAGTGCCGTCGTAGACGAGCCCGTTGCGTAGCACTAAGTCCACCGCCGCATCGAGCGGCAGGCTGAAAGTGCAGAAAAAAAGCGCCGCTCGAAAAGCGTGCATGCGATTAACTTTCGCCGATCTGCGAAGCGTAGCCCGCTGCGTCCAGTGCGCCGGATAAGTCGGGTTCACCGGAGAGTTTCAATTTGAAAAACCACCCCTCATCGTAAGGGCTTTCATTGACCTGTTCGGGGGCATCTTCAAGAGCGCTGTTAATCTCGGTGATTTCACCGGCGATTGGCGCGTACAAATCACTAGCCGTTTTGACCGATTCAACAACACCACACCCTTCGCCCACTGCCAATGTGCGGCCCACTTCCGGCAGCTCCACATACACGATATCAGTCAGCTCGGCTTGAGCGTGATCGGTGATGCCGACCACCGCAGTATCGCCCTCAATACGGATCCATTCATGTGAGGCGGTATATTTAAGGTTATCAGGAATGCTGCTCATGTTTTTTGGTATAAAGGTTTCTTGCGGAGTTCCGCCGGGAAACGGCGGCCCCGAATTTCGATTTCGATTTCTGTGCCACGCTTGGCGTGGGGTTGATTAATGTACGCCATGCCGATGCCCGTCTGAAGCGAAGGGCTTTGAGTGCCGCTGGTCACGACGCCAATTTCCTCATCGCCGATCCATACGGTATAGCCCTCGCGAGGCGGTGGCGATTTGGCGGTCATGGCAAAGGCCATATTGCGGCGGGTTACGCCTTCTTTCTTTTGAAAGCCCAGCTCCCCACGCCCTCGGAATGATTTTTCCATATCCACGAAAAATCCCAATCCAGCTTCCAGCGGAGAAACCCCTTCGCTTAATTCGTGACCGTACAACGGATACCCCATTTCCATGCGCAAGGTATCGCGCGCACCCAGCCCGGCTGGTTTGATGCCGTGGTCGCTTCCCAATTCCATGAGCCGCTCCCATAGGATTGTGATGATTTCATTCGGCGCGATCAGTTCAAAGCCGTCCTGGCCGGTGTAACCGGTGCGCGACACGTACACGTCCTTGCCCTCGAAAATAAACGCATCGATTTGGTTTTTCTCCAGCGCCGTGGGGCGTTCCACGGCGATGAGCCCGGACATGGTGAAGAGCTGGCTTACGAAACGGTTCACGTGCGGTCCCTGCACGGCCACTGCTGACAGATTGTCTGACTCGTCCACCACATTGACTGTGCGCGTGGATTCGAACTCTGCAACCAGCCGCTGCAATTCCGCCAAGTCTTCCGCGATGCGTGAGGCATTGACCACCAACAAATAGACTTCTTTGGCAATCCGGTAAACATAGAGATCATCCAACACGCCGCCGCGATCATTACACATGAGCGAATACTGGGCGTCTCCCACGTCCAGCTTGGAGGCCGTGTTGGTGAGGGCGTGATCGAGAAACTCCGCAGCGCGTGCACCGCCGACCATCAATTCCCCCATGTGGGAGATATCAAACAGGCCGCACGCCTCGCGTACAGCGCGGTGTTCATCAACGATGCCCGAGTATTGAACGGGCATTTCCCACCCGCCAAAATCAATGCAGCTAGCCCCTAAAGCCTGATGCGTCTCATATAGAGCCGTGCGCCGCGGATCCACCATTCATTAACCCCACTTCTCGAGGATCACCTGTTCCTTGGACGCGCCGAGTTCGTCCTTAGCCAGCGTTTCGGCCATTTCCACCAGCGCATTCGGTCCGCATGCGTAAAAGACCGTGCTGTCGAGGTCATCGATGTGTTCCTTAATCCAGTCCGCATCAATGCGGCCTCGGCGCCCTTCCCAAGGATCGTCATCCGCCAGGCGCGTACAGGTCACGAGAAACTTGAAGTTGGAGTTCTCCTTCTCCAGCTCACGGAATTCTTCATTGAAGATAATGTCATCGGTCGTGCGCACGGTATAAAGCACGGTAATTTTGGTGTCCAAATTGCGGCGAGTCGCTTCGCGTACAAACCCACGGAATGGCGTCACGCCTGAGCCGCCTGCGATGCAGATCAAATGACGCCCCGGCGGATCGAAGACAGGCAGGAACTTGCCAACCGGCTCGATCACTCCCATCACGTCGCCCTCTTCAGCCCAGTCGACAATACTGGTCCCCATCTTGCCGTCACGCTTGACCGTTACCTCAAAACTGCCTCGGTCCAGCGCGCAGGAACTCAGCGAATATGCACGCTTATACTTCGGATGATGCGGCCACCACACAGTAATAAACTGGCCGGTCTTGAAGTCCAAATCGTAGCCTTCAGGCCACTTGAATTTCAGTGTCTTCGTATCAGGCAACTCCATGGTCGCCTGCTCTATTTCCATTTCAACTTTAAGCTTTGCCATTATATGTGCACTATTTTGAAAAAGCCCTATCTCACTTGGTAAGCTGCACCCTCTGTTGTGCTGCGAACATATATAACACCGTCAGCCAGCACCGGCGTGCTCCAGCATTTTCCAGCCACGCCCTTGGACTCCGCCAGTTGCTTGTAACCTGCAGGGGAGCCAGCCACGAGCACGAGCTTGCCGTAATCGGTGAGCGCCAGAATATTGTCCCCCACGCGAATCACATTGCCGGCGCCGAAGCCTTCCTGTTCCCACTTAATTTCACCGGTGGCGATATCCACGCACTTGAGCGGACCATCGCCGTATTTCTTGAAGCTAAACATACCATACAAGTGGCCATCTTTAAGCACGGGCGTGCTCCAGTGGTTTGCCACATGCTTATGGCCGGGAATGCGCCAGATCTCGTCCGTGCTCCATTGACCACCCTTGAGCGCCACCTTGTACGAGCCACCACCCACACCGTAACCAGCTGAGCAGAACACCACGTCTCCATCCACAACCGGCGAGGCCGCGGTGGAGACCGCGAACTTAAACGGCTGCTTCCAGAGGAGCTTGCCTGAATTGATCTCAACGGAAACCAAGCCCGACACACAGAAAAAGATCACCTGCCGGACACCATGAATCTCCGCCACCACCGGTGTAGCGTGTGTCACAGTTTCGGTGCCGGTTTTCCAAGCGAGCTTGCCGGTGGCTTTATTGAAAGCCAGTAATGACTGACCTTCACCGCCACCGCCGACGATTACCAGATCTCCATCTACTACCGGTGACGCGGCGTTTTTCCATTTGATCTGCTGACCACCAAAATCACCCAGTAAATCATGCGACCATTGCTTCCGGCCGTTTTGCAGGGAGAAACTCCCCAACACAAAATCGGCAGACAGTACATAAACCGAACCGCCATCAATCGAAGGCGTTGATCGAGGACCATCCCCACCTTTGTTATCATTCGCCCCGGCGTTTCCGCCGTCATGGCCGTAGTCCGCCGCATCCAGCGCCGCAGACCAAACCATCCGGCCTGAATCTGCTTTTAGCACAGCAACAGTTTCTTTGCCTTGCACCGTGTACTGCGTCGCTGCAAACCCACCGGCAACAGCAAAGGAGCTAAACCCATTCGGAGTCGCAGTCTTCCAGGCGGTCTTCAAGCCACCGGCACCCCACGGAGCCAATGATTCCTTGGATGCCCCGGTGTGATGTGGTCCACGGTACTGCGGCCATTCATCGGCCGTGACGGAAACCGCCATGCTGGCGGCGAGCAATAGAGGATACGTTTTCATGAAAACTAAGGCGGGAGTCTCGATAAACCAGCCGAACGCTTCAAGCCTGATTTTGCACTGGCTCAGGATTTTGCAATGCCGCGGCGTCCACCACATTGTCCGGCGTTGGCACCTCAGCCACAGGCTCGGCACTCGCCACAGCCAGGCGCTGGATCAATTCGGCGGCCAACACATCGTAGGCGGCAGTGCCTAATCCATCCGGATCATACACCAAAGACGGCTGACCATGACTCGGAGCTTCAGCTAATCGCGTCGCCCGTGGAATGGTGGTTTCGAAAATGATTTTCGAAAAATGCTCGCGCACCTCGTCGAGCACCTGTTGGGACAGGCGTGTGCGCCCATCGTACATGGTCATCACGATGCCCATGATGTGCAGGTCTGGATTATCACCGGAGTTTCGCACTTGATCGATTAGCCGTTGCACCATGGAGATTCCTTCCAGCGCGTAGTATTCGCACTGGATCGGCACAACCAGCGAATCCGACGCTACAAACGCATTCAACGTCAGCGAGCCCAGCGAC
This sequence comes from uncultured Verrucomicrobiales bacterium, assembly GCA_913048135.1. Classification (GTDB taxonomy): domain Bacteria; phylum Verrucomicrobiota; class Verrucomicrobiia; order Limisphaerales; family UBA1100; genus UBA1100. The sequence goes on along the minus strand of CAJWVY010000003.1, from coordinate 19,730 downwards.
GGCGGGCAATCGATCATAATGATGTCATACACATTAGCCATTCGCACTGAATGCAGCGCTCCCTGCAGACGGTGAAGGCAATCCTCCATGCGCGGCAGATCAATCTCCGCACCGCACAAGTTTACTTCACCGGGGATAATTGAAAGATTCTCATAAACCGTGCGGACGATTTGATCGCTCAACAGCGCATCGCCAACCAGCGCCTCGTACACACTGCCTCCTTCTCGTTTCTCGACGCCCAAGCCACTCGTTGCGTTGGCTTGCGGATCCAAATCCACCAACAACACACTTTTTCCTTGGCTTGCCAAACTGGCAGCCAGATTGATGGAGGTCGTCGTTTTGCCAACCCCTCCTTTTTGATTGGCGACAGCAATCACACTGGTAGGCATGCCGTGAGATTAAATCGCCGCCGGCGCCCTCCGAGCAAAACTTATCCCCACGAAACGGCCTTTGGCACGTTCCTTGCAGTAATAAAAAAGTAACATGAAGTTTGACTCACAAATTTCAGGAAAACACGAAGGAACAGCCGATTCCGAGCGTGATTCCCACGCAAACAGTGTGGAATCCGCCCCGTTCACCAAGCAAATCGCCTTGGCCGGGGTCGCCTCGCTGATAATGGTTGTTTTCGTAGCCGCTCTGCTGAAAACGCTAGCATAGCCTGTGCAAGACCTCGACTGGACTTGCTCGCGGCATGCAGCCAAACTGCCCGCGTGCCGCATCATCAGCCAGTTGAGTCATCGTTTGTTGATTCATTCGCCGCCCTCCCCCTGGGCGCACTCCGGGCTCATTCGCTGCGAACTACCGAAGAGGAATTTCAAAAAAGCCTTGGCGCAGCACAGCCTTCTCTTGAAGATTTTGCCCAATTGATTTCCCCGGCAGGCGCGGATCAGTTGGAGACGTTGGCTGGCCATTCCAAGGCACTAACCCAACAACGTTTCGGCCGGGCCATTCGTCTCTTCGCTCCGCTTTATCTTTCTAACGAATGCATCAACAACTGCGCCTACTGTGGCTTCTCGCGGGACAACCCAATTTTGCGCGTCACGCTCGAGCCGGAAGAAGTGATGGCCGAAGCCCAAGCGCTAGCAGAACAAGGCTTTAGAAATGTACTTCTTGTGGCTGGCGAACATCCCAAATTCGTTTCCAACGGCTACGTGGAACAATGCATCCGAATACTCCACGAAACCTTGCCTAGCCTTTCATTGGAGCTAGGCCCACTGGAAACCGATGCTTATCAGCCACTCGTAACTGCAGGGGCAGAGGGTTTGGTGGTCTATCAGGAGACCTACGATCGAAATGCTTATCGAGTGCATCACACAGCCGGCCCAAAGAAGGATTTCGACTGGCGCCTTGCGACCCCCGAACGTGCCTACGCCGCTGGTTTCCGCCGCCTCGGCATTGGCGCTCTTTTTGGGTTGAGCGACTGGCGCACCGAAGCAATCGCTCTTGCGGCGCATGCGGAGTGGCTATTGAAACATTGCTGGAAAGCCCAACTGACTCTATCCCTGCCCCGTCTCCGACCTTGCGCCGGAAGCTTTGATCCCATTGATCCGATTTCAGACCGCGACCTCACGCAATTGATTTGCGCCCTGCGCCTGTTTCTCCCTGATGTTGGCATTGTGCTCTCCACTCGTGAACCGGCCACCCTGCGCAATGGCCTGATTCCGCTGGGCGTTACCCTGATGAGTGCCGGAAGCCATACCGAGCCAGGAGGTTACACAGGGGCTGGTAGCGACAAGCTCCATAAGACCGAACGCGGCAAAATGATCGCTTTGACCGAGCAATCCAGTGAATGGGCCACGGGCGCTACAGGCCAGTTTGATATCGCCGATGAGCGCTCTCCAGAAATAATCGCCCAACAGATAATCAGTCTCGGCTATGAACCTGTTTGGAAAGATTGGGACGCGGCGTTGACCCCTTGAAGACAGAGGTTATTCTTCGGCCGTGATCAAGCGCCTCCGCAATTATTGGCAAAACCGTACAAACCGGCGACGCTTTCTCTGGGGATCACTCGGCTCCGGCTTTGTCGGCGCGGGATCCTATGCCTATATGCGCCTTTGGGAATCCGGCTGGCTTGAGGTCAATCGCCACCGCGCCCCCATCATGAAGGCCGAGCGCCCGCTTCGTTTGCTGCACTTATCTGACCTGCACGCCTCCAAGGCCGTGAGCCTCGGTTACCTGCGCCGCGCTTTGGAAGTTGGCTTGGAACTGAATCCGGATTTAATTTGTCTCACGGGTGATTTTATCACTTGGAAGTATCGGCAATACGACGAATACAGTGAAGTGCTTCGCGCACTCCCCAAAGCCGCGCCCACCTTTGCTTGCCTAGGCAATCATGATGGAGGTTCCTGGGCGGCCGGTACAATGAAAATTGGTGCCGCGCATAGCTTGCCCGTTCAGCGAATGCTGAAAAAGGCCGGTATCCGCCTTCTACATAACGAACACACGCTGCTCGACCTAGCTGGTCATACAATCAACCTCGTAGGCGTAGGCGATCTTTGGAACCGGGAATGCCACCCACAACAAGCCTTTGCCGAGCTTGATGACCAATACCCCACCGTCCTACTGTCGCACAATCCGGACACCAAGACTGAATTGGCCGCGTACCCGTGGCAACTGATGCTGAGCGGACATACTCATGGCGGCCAGGCTTACCTGCCTGGTGTGGGTGATCCTTTGGCGCCGGTGAAAGATAAGAAATATGTTCGCGGCCTGCACCGCTTAGGTGACCGTTGGCTTCACATTACCAAAGGGGTCGGCAACCTCCACGGGCTGCGTTTCAATTGCCGCCCGGAAGTGAGTTTGCTCGAAATTTCATGATGGCCGCCGTTATTGCCAACGGTAAAGAGACAGACGTAAACTTCCCCTGCACGGTGAACGAATTCCTGCAACAACTCGACCTGCCACCTCGTTCGGTTGTAGTGGAACTCAATGGCGAAGCCCTTACGCCGTCTTCCTTTACTGAACAGCAACTCCAAGCCGGAGATCGCCTGGAGATCGTACGAATTGTCGCCGGCGGTTAAAGTGTTCCTGTCGGTGAACACTCGCGGCTTGTAAAACGTCAGTTTCGTCCTAGAATCCAAGCACTGCGGAGGCAACCATGGCGGACACAACCCCCATCTATCTGGACGAGTTTAAGGCAATGCACCCGGCTGACCTGGCCGATCGCCTGCAGCGAATGCCTACCGAGGAAGCCCGCCACCTCCTAGCCGAGCTCCCCGTCGACACCGCATCAGCCACCCTGGCCGAACTGGAGGACGAGTGGATCGCGGATTTACTGGAGGAGTTCCCCCAGTCCAAGCTCGTTCCGCTCCTCAACAAAATGTACGCGGAAGAGGCTGCGGACGTGCTGGGAGAAATCCCAGAGATCGACCGCGCACGCCTGCTCCGCAAGATGGGCAAGGAGGAAGCGCAGGCTGCGCGCGATCTCCTGAAATACCCCGAGGACACCGCGGGTGGCATCATGAACGACCGGTTCGTGACGCTGCGCTCCCACCACACCGTGGGCGATGGTCTCCGCCGCATTCGCCGCAAGCATCGTGAACATTCACCATCAGATATCAATTATCTGTATGTCACCGATAAGGACGAAAAACTTGTCGGCATCGTCTCCATCCGCGACCTCATTTTCTCTGATGACGAAGTAAAGACCGCGGACGTCATGAACCGTGAGGTCAAGTACGTGCGCGTCACTGACGACCAAGAGGAGGTCGTCCGGCGCTTTGAAAAATACCACTTCCTAGGCCTCCCTGTGCTTGATGAAGAAGGCCGACTGGTTGGCGTCATCCGAGGCGACGAAGCATTGTCCGTTGCCATTGAAGAGCAGACGGAGGACATGCAAAAGATGGTGGGCCTCTCCGGCGAAGAACGTGCGCTCACGCCTTGGAAACAATCCTTTGGGAAACGACTGCCATGGCTGTGCATCAACCTAATCACCGCCTGTCTCGCTGGCGCGGTAGTAGGCGTCTTTGAAAGCACAATTGAAACATTTGCTGTGCTAGCCATTTTCCTGCCAATCATCGCCGGTCAAGGCGGCAATGCCGGCATGCAAACAGTCACCGTTATCATTCGCGACATGGCGCTCGGAGAACTATCCCCCGGAGACGGTCGCAAAGCACTATTCAAAGAGATTCTCCTGAGTGTCCTAATTGGACTAATTATAGGCCTGATTGTGGGTGTTGTCGGCTATCTTGTAGGCGGGCTGTTTGATGGCCGCCTCGGCTGGAAACTGGGCTTGGTAGTAGGTCTGGCCATGATCCTTAACCTCATGGCGGCTGCGCTATTTGGAGTCCTGATTCCGTTTGCCTTAAAATTCTTCAGGCTGGATCCTGCGTTAGCCTCAAGCATCCTAATCACAACGGTTACTGATGTAGCCGGTTTCTTCTTCCTGCTGGCCTTGGCTAAGTGGATCTTGATACCGACCGTTGTCGGATAGGCTTGACCCCGCCTTGTGGACTACTCAATTTTCCCGTATGCAACATTGGCCCGCCATTGTCTTAAGTGTCCTCCTATATTGTTTTGGTACTTCAACCTCCGCATTGGCTGCGGACCCACCGCCGTTTGTGGTAAACACCAACAACGCCGCAAAGCAGAAAACCGAAGCGCTCGCCAAGAAACTCGAAGACTCGGCGGCAGTTCAGACCTTTCAGCAATACCTCGGACAGGACATTCTCGGCATCGGCATATTGGCCTGGCAATTGGTGGCTGCTTTTCTCGCGATTCTGGCGGGACTAATTATCAAGCGTATCGCCCTCAGTTTCCTCCAAACGCGCATCGAGAATTTCGTGAAACAAACCGAGGCGGAATGGGACGATCAACTTTTTGAGGCAATCATCAAGCCGATCAACACGTTTGTCATGATCGGCGCCGTTCATTTGGCGGCGTTTCTCCTGATCTTCAATTTAGAACGTTTCCCGACCGAGCTGATCGGCAAGAGCTACACCATCTTCCTTGGGTTCACGATCATTTGGCTGATATATCGCTTGGTGGATGTAGCCGCACATTATTTGGACGAATTAATGGCCAAGGCCGATGAAGGATTACGCGGCCAATTCACCCCGCTTATCCGTCGAGCCTTGCGGATTGTGGTTGTTATTATCGGCACACTCACCGTTCTGGCGACCATTGGTGTGAACATCACCGGCCTTGTGGCTTTGGGCGGCGTACTCGGTTTGGCCTTTTCCATGGGCTCGCAGGACTCAGTGGCCAACCTTGTGGGCACGATCAACATCCTGACTGACCGCCCCTACAAGGTGGGCGATTGGATTACGGTAGGTGGCTCCATTGATGGTGATGTTGAGGAAATTGGATTTCGTTCCACCAAAATCCGGATGTTCGATAAGACACTAATGACTGTCCCCAACGGCAAGTTAGCCAGTGAGACCATCAAAAACTGGTCCCGTATGCCGAAGCGGCGCATCAAAATGACCCTCGGCCTCACGTACGACACCACGCCTGACCAAATGCGCGAAGCGCTCAAGGCCATTGAAACCATCCTCGTTGAGGATGAAGGCGTGGATCAGGATTACAAACTCGTGCAGTTCACGGACTTCGGCCCGAGCTCTTTGGATGTCTTCCTGTATTATTTCAGCACTAGCACAGTCTGGAAGGAATATCTGGAGACTCGCGAGCGTGTGAATCTCAAGATCATGGATAAACTAACCGAGATGGGCCTGGAGTTTGCTTTCCCGACGCAAACCCTTCACTTAAAAGGCGACGAACTCAGAACCCTCAAGGATTTGGGTTAATTAACTGACTAAAAAAGCTCGCCAACCCACTAGATCACCTTAGGCTAAACGTAACCCCCGGGGTTTTTATGAACAACACACTTCACTCCATTGTGCATCTTTCGCTGATTGCTGCGTTTACCCTTACTGCTTCCCTCCGTGCCGAAGACAAGCCGGCCAAACGGGAATTCGACGATGCAGCGAAAGAACTCATCGGTAAAGTCCGCGGCCTCATCGCTGAAGACCGAGCCAAGGCTTTCCAAGAATACGCCGAAGGCGCCCAAGAATTGGCCAAGGAATTTCCAACGGATGCCCGGCCGCTGATGATGCTGTCCGAAGCCAGCACACTGGTGGAAGACAAGAAGCTCGCCAAAATGCTCGCCGAAAAGGCCGAGAAAGGTATCCTCGGAATTCTCAAGAAAGACCCCAAGGATTCCGGCGCCAACGCCGTCTTGATGCGCATGGCTGATTCCGCGGAGCCCGAAAAGGCCAAGGATTTCCTCAAACGCGTCATCGAAAACGGCCCGGCCCAAATGGCCAGTGCAGCTGCCGGCAAGCTCAAGAAAATGGATGCCTTGGGCAAGCCCGTCAAAATGGCCTTCAAAGCTGTGGACGGACGCCAGGTCGATCTAGGCAAGCTCAAGGGCAAGGTTGTGTTGATCGACTTCTGGGCCACTTGGTGTGGTCCCTGCATCGCTGAATTACCCAACGTGAAGAAGACCTACGCCAAATATCACGAAAAAGGATTTGAAATTGTTGGCGTTTCACTCGATCAATCGAAAGATAAACTCACAGATTTTGTGAAGGAGAACGACATGCCTTGGCCGCAGCACTTTGATGGATTGGGCTGGAAGAATGAGTTCGCCGTCATGTACGGCATCCAAGGCATCCCCGCCATGTGGTTGGTAGATAAGGATGGCAACCTGGTGGACATGAAAGCCCGCAGCGGACTCGATGCCAAGGTGGAGAAACTGCTGGCTGAATAATCCAGCAATCACTCTCATCAATTCACATGCCCCAAAACGGGGCTTTTTTGTGCCCTTTGCACTTGCCAACCCATTGCCGCGCGGGCAAGGTGCGCCCTTTCCCGATGCCAAAGGAAGAGCCCATACAATTAGAAGGCACCATCTCGCAGGTGATGCCCGGCACCATGTTTAAGGTCAAGCTGCCCAACGGACATGAAGTGCTGGCGCATATTTCGGGCAAGATGCGGAAGAACTGGATCCGCATTGCTGAAGGCGACACGGTGAAGGTGGAGATGTCTCCCTACGATCTCTCCAAGGCACGCATTATCTATCGCGCGCGCTAGGGTTACCTAGCAGTAACCCACCTCGCCCGTTCCCGGAACCACCAATTCAAAGGACGGAATACCGACCACCACCGGCTCACCATTGGCCGTGATCCCCAAATAACTCCCCTGCGCAATGGCACGTGATGAGCGGATCATGTGATAGCTGTTGTAGCTGAAATGTTCGCCCGGCTCGAGGGCTGGAAACTCCCCAACCACGCCGTCCCCCTCTACCGCGATCACCTCGCCATTACTCTCAGTAACCACCCATTTACGCCCCCGCACGGTGACTGTTTCCTGTCCTTCGTTTAGAATAGTGATGTAATAGGCAAAACAATGCGGCGTGTCCGGCGGCGTGAGCACCCCACCCTGATAAACCAGTTGATCCAAGTTCACCCGCAATCCATGCGCCGCATCGTCCATACGCAGCCCTTACCTGAAAGCGGCCGCCCGTTCAATCCAATCTCGACCTCGGCGGCATTATTCAGTATATAACCGGAACACCCATAGGTTGGGAGCAGTCTTAACAAGTAAGCATTGCCGCCGGCCCACGACTACCAGAATCTCACCCCATGAATCCCCCCCAGGAACATCAATCGCACGCCATCACGGCCGCGTTGATCACGACACTGGTGATTCATGCCACCGTCGCCGCCGGGGTGCTCTGGGGTGGTTGGTTGAAAACCGTCTCTTTCCCTACTGCCCCAAAGAAAGAATACCAATTGGTCACCCTCGATCTCAGCCAACCGCCACCTACTCTTGCCCCAGAGGAGCCACCCCAAAAACCAAACATCTTTGTTCCGGTTCCCTCTGAAGCAGCCACCCCGGAAACGCCCAAAAAGGAAACGCCGTTTTATTCCAACAAAAACTCACAAGCCGCCCAGCCGGAGCCAGCGACCACGCCCGACAACAAGCCCAAACTAAACGGCGAGACAACCACCTCCCCGGGCACCATCAATATCCCTAACCCCACCTCGCTGCAAACCAAGCCGCAACCAGCCTCACGCCCAAGCGCCGGCAAACCCAGCCAACCAAGGCCGCCAGCTCCAGCCCCCAGTCCAAGCAGCGGCAGTCACACCAAGCCGATCCCAATCACCCCGATTACTCCGGCATCACCACGCCCGCCCACAAATCTCCCAAAGCAAGGACTCCAAAAGGCGACTGCCAACCACCCCGACAATCAATTACCCGCACCGACCAAACCCAGCGGTACGGCCGGCCTGCTTCCGACATTTCAGGACGGCCCAAAAGCACCAACGCTTCAGCAGGCTAAATCCGGCCTCGGCAGTCGCAATATGAAAACGGATAATGCCGGCACCGCCCGCACGGGTGCGCCTGCGTTGGATGTTCGGCTGACTGGTTATGGCGATTACGATGCCCGCTTCTTCGCCGCGATTAGCATCGCCTGGCGCAATCAGATTAAAGACCGCTCCTGGGTCGCCAGCACGGTCAAGGTGGATTTCAATCTCCATGCCGACGGCCGGATTGATAACGTCCAAATCCACGACACGCGCGCAGCCTCTATACTGCAATTTTTCTGCCGGGAAGCCATCGAACAACCGGCTCCCTTCGAGCCTTGGAGCAATGAGATGCGCACCCAGCTTGGCCCCGGCCCGCGGCGCTGCCGCATTACATTCAATTATCTTGTCCGATGAAGTTGTTTTCTGTTTGCCTGTTGATTCTCTTCACCAGCCTGTCCCCACACTCACTTGACGCCGCGGATTCCGAACCCGCTCTACAGGAGCCGCCGCAGTCCGCGATGAAAACCACGATTATCGGCGTACTCATCGCGACCTCATTAGTCAGCCTGTTTTTGATTGTTGAACGCGGCATAGCGCTGAGACGCGAAGCGGTCATCCCCGGTCGATTGGTCGAGGCCCAGAGCGTCTGTCAAACCCAAGAAGAATTGTTGGCGCTTCGGACGACCAGCAATCAATTACCCTCGCCCTACGGGCGCCTGTTGAGTTGTGCTATAGATCACTTACATTTACCACGAGAGGAAAATATCGAGCTGATTCAAACGCGTGCCCGAGCTGAAGTGGCCAAGCTAGAACGCGGCATCGTCGTGCTGGAAATCGTAACCGGCGTAGCTCCGTTACTTGGTTTGGTGGGCACCATATTTGGGCTCATCACGCTCTTCCAAGGAATGGGTGTGGAGGCTTCCGGCGAGCAAACCGCCCTCTTCTCTGAAGGCATCTCTATAGCACTCAAGGCCACCCTGCTCGGCTTGGTGGTCGCCATCCCATCATTGGTTGGCTGGAGTTATTACAATCGCAAGGTCGAAACGCTTTCCATTGAAATGGAAAATCTTTGCGACGAGTTTCTGCGCAGCCAATACCGCCGCAACACTTAGTTCAGCCCACCCCATGCAATTTCGTGCCAACAAAAAACGGTCTGCGCCATCCGTGATTATCGTGTCTCTGATCGATGTCCTGATGGTGGTGCTGATCTTCCTCGTGGTGAGTACAACTTTTAAGGAACGCGTGCCGGCGCTGGATTTGAACCTGCCCGCCTCCCAGCATGCAGGCAGTGCCATCACGGAAACCGATGAGCCACTAACAATTCAAATCCGACAGGAAGCCCCACATCTGCGCTTGAACAATCGCACTGTGACACTTACGGAATTAAGCACTCTTCTGCAGGAACGCGCCCAAAGAAACCCGCATGTGAATCTGAATATTCAAGCCGACGAAAAGGCTCCGTTTGGTGAAGTCGTGGGCGTCCGAGATGCCGCCAGTACGGCGGGCATCACCAATATTCACGCGCAGGTAAAACTGCCCGCCGAGCGTTAACGCTTTTTCACTCGAGTCTTCACACCCTGAACTTTGGAACGCACCTTCAGGCGCAACGCATTTAGGTTAATGAAACCGGTGGCGTCATCCTGATTATACGCTTCGGTTGGATCCGCCTCCATCGTTGCGATATCCGGATTGTACAGGCTAAGCTTCGACTTACGGCCCGCGGTGTAAAGGCCACCCTTGTAGAGCTTTAAACGAACCGTGCCGGAAACTGTCTTTTGGGTTTCACTCACCAACGCCTGCAATGCTTCGCGTTCCGGTGCATACCAAAAGCCGTTGTATACCAGCTCGGAATATTTCGGGATCAACGAATCCCGAATGTGCATCACCTCGCGATCCATGGTGATGGATTCCATCTGCCGATGCGCAAAATGCAAAATGGTACCACCCGGTGTTTCGTATACTCCGCGACTCTTCATGCCCACAAACCGGTTTTCCACGATGTCCACACGGCCAATGCCGTGCTTGCCGCCCAGCTTATTGAGCTTCCGCATCACCCCAAGTGGATTCAGAGCCTTGCCGTTCACAGCGATACAGTTTCCCTTATCAAACTCGAGATTCACATACTCCGGCTTATCCGGCGCATCCTCGGGCGCCACCGACAACTTGAACATCTCCTTGTTCTTTGGCGCAAAGGCATCAAACCACGTGTCCTCCAGAATCCCCGCCTCATATGAAATGTGCAGAAGATTGCGATCCATTGAATACGGCTTACTGGCGCTCGCCTCGACGTCCACCTTGTGTTTCCGACAGTAATCAATCATCTCTTTACGCCCGGGGAATTGCTCGCGAAATTCCGCCATCCGCCACGGGGCAATAATATCAATTTCAGGTGCCAGTGATGCAGCCGTCAGCTCAAAACGTACCTGATCATTTCCCTTGCCTGTCGCCCCGTGGGCAATGGCATGGGCTTTTTCTTTGCGGGCAATCTCCACCATGCGCTTGGCAATCAAGGGTCGCGCAATGCTCGTACCGAGATAATATTGATCTTCGTAGATCGCCCCGGCCTGCATCATGGGATAAATAAAATCTGCGGCAAACTCCTCCTGAAGATCATCAATAAACATTTTGGAGGCTCCGGTGCGTTTGGCTTTTTTATCCAGCCCTCGCAATTCCTCCTCCTGACCCACGTCCGCACAGAAGGCGATCATTTCGGCGTTGTATTTTTCCTTTAACCACGTGAGCAACACCGAAGTATCCAGCCCACCGGAATATGCGAGTACAATTTTCATCGGATAAAATTAAATCATGTGACAAAACATGGCGTCGCGCAACTTTGGCTCAAACCATGTGCTTTTGGGCGGCATGATACCCCCGGCATCCGCAATCGCCATCAAATCCTCAATGCTGGTGGGGTACATCGAAAATGCGCAGGCGTAGTCACCACCATCCACAAGCCTCTCCAGCTCCGCGGTGCCACGGATTCCGCCAATGAAATCAATCCGGTCACTGGTGCGCGGATCATCAATCGCAAGCATGGGGCTCAAGACATGGTTCTGGAGCAACGCCACATCCAGCTCATCCATGGGCGTGTCGGCTTTGGCAAATTCCGGTTTAAACACAAGCCGTCGCCAGGTGCCTTTCAAGTACAAGCCCAGTTCATTTTTTGCGCCACAATCGCCGGCGCCGCCTTCGGTGATTTCAAAAACCGTTTCCAGCCGCTCCAGAAACATTTCCGCGTCCAAACCATTTAAATCCTTCACTGCCCGGTTGTAGGCGAGGATTTTCATTTGGTTATGAGGAAATGTCACCGTCAGGAAAAACCCGCTTTGCCCCGCGCCGGATCGGGAGACGTTCACGCGTGAAGCCGCCGCGCTTCGGTGATGTCCATCGGCAATGTACAGAAAATCAATTGCCTCAAACTTTGCCTGCAAAAAAGCAATGTCTTCAGCATCAAACACATTCCAAGCCGTGTGCTGCACACCATCTTCCGCCGTGAAATCAATATCCGGCTCCGTGGCGATCACTCGTTCAAAAAAGGCATCCACCTCGGCATCGGCTCGATAAGTGAGGAACACCGGGCCGGTTTGGGAATCCAACGCCTCAATATGACGAACCCGATCGTCTTCCTTGGCTGGCCGGGTTAGCTCATGTTTCTTAATGATTTCTGCATCGTATTCCGCGCAACTCGCTGCCGCCACCAAGCCTACTTGGGCATGGCCATCCATGATCTGGCGGTACAGGTAAAATCCCGGCTGGGAGTCCTGCACGAGGGCGCCCTGCTCTTGAAGTAGCTGGAAATTTTCCGCCCCCTTCGCATACACAGCCTCGGAATACACGTCCACCCCCGGTTCGAGATCAATCTCGGGCTTGCTAACGTGCAAAAAACTATAGGGATTACCTGCGGCAATTTCGCGCGCTTCCCCACTGCTCATAACGTCGTAAGGCAGCTCACAGATCTGGGCTGCAAGCTCAGGTTTGGGCCGCAGGGCGGCAAATGGTTTCAAGGTAGCCATAACCGGGGCGGGAAAGTACCGATTACCCTGCGTATTGGCCATGAAAAAGCGCGGGACATATCAAAGATTTCCTTGCCTCTTGAGAAGTTTACGCTCAAATACATAAATTCCGTACGCACATTGCGTCGGTACCGAGATATGGCCATTCAACAAATTCAGGAACTGCTTTGAGTCGTCCGCGTGGTAAGGGCAGAGGACGACGCTGGGAACCCCGCACCCGGGTCAACGAACGCATCCGCGTCCGAGAGGTACGTGTAGTGGATGCCGAAGGCCAACAGGTGGGCGTCATGAAAACTGAGGAGGCACTGGCTTTGGCCAAACGAGCCGGCTTCGATCTGGTGGAAATCTCGCCAAACGCCCGTCCGCCGGTATGTCGTATTTGTGATTTCGGAAAATACCAGTACGAGGAATCCAAGAAGAAAAAGGAAAACAAGAAGAGCGCGCAAGTCGGCAAGGTCAAAGAGGTCCAACTCCGCCCCCGCTGCGAACAGCACGACTTCGATTTCAAGCTGGCTCACGCCACCAACTTCCTGTGTCAGGACATGAAGGTGAAAATCCACCTTAGATTCCGCGGACGGGAAAATGCCCACAAGGATATTGGATTCGACACGGTCAAACGATTCATCGATGCCCTAAAACCTTGGGGTAAATCAGACGTTGCCCCACGGCTTGCCGGCCGGGGCATTGACGCACTGGTCAACCCGCTCCCGGCTAATCAACGCGCTGAAAATCCTCATGAGAAATCGAAGCTGAAAGATCTTGAGGAAGAACCGCACGACGACGATTCAGCAGAGGATTCCTCCGGCAAGGATGAGAAGAATCTCAATACGCCGTTCGAGAACCTGGATCCCGCGGCGGCGGAGAATTAATCCAGCACCCCTTGCTTACGCAGCATCGCTTCCATGGCGCGATCCATCATGAGATCCGCCAAAGGCAGGGTCACCTGATCCAACCGCGCCACGGCTGCCTTGAGCGCCGTCAAATCCCCCTGATCATTATCCGCTGACTGCAGCAAACCCTCCACAGCCGCAATGGCCTCGTCGATGATCTGTGAATTGTCCAGCTCACCACGAAACGCCTCGAGCCCATCGCGCGCCGCCTTGACCGCCTCGCCTGCCTTAAGTGCCGCCTCCACCCAGCGTCGCGCGTCCATATCCTCAAAGGCATGCTCCACCGATTCCTCAACCATTTCCTGGACGCGATCATCACTCACGTCCACGGCCGATTGGATGGGCACAATCTTCTCACGTCCAGTGGTCGTATCCCGGGCGAGCACTTGCAAAATGCCGTCTGCATCAATTTCAAACTGTACCCCTACACGGGCGCCCCCGCGTGGTGCGGATTCAAATTCCAATTCAAACCGCCCCAAGCTCCAGTTATCGGCCGCCCGCTCGCGTTCCCCCTGCAGGACATGCACCAGCATCGCCCGTTGGCCATCTACTGCATTGGTAAACATTTCACCCGCCTTGGCCGGGATCGTGGTGTTGCGAGGGATAATCACATTCATCAAACCGCCAAATGTTTCCACCCCTAAGGACAAAGGCGTCACGTCCAAAAGCAAAGTCGACGTCATTTCCCCAGACAAAATCGCTCCCTGAATGGACGCCCCCAACGCTACGGCTTCATCAGGATTGACTCCGGTATTCAACACGGCCCCATCGGCCACATGAAAGGAATCGCCCAAACGCACATCCCCTCGCACCTCCTCGTACTCCACACACTCAAACCACTCCGCAACCAGCCGTCGCACCAAAGGCATCCGGGTTTGTCCGCCCACCAAGATCACCTGCGATAAACCCGCCGCCTCCATGCCAGCATCCGCCAAGGCCTGACGACAGTGTGTTTTGGTTTGTTCAAGGATCGGCCGCGCCAGCGACTCCAAATCAGCCCGGCTGAAGTTCACTTCCAAACTGAAATCCGGTTTCAGAAACGGAAGCTGAATTCGGTATTCATCAGAACTGGACAAAGCAATTTTCGCTTGCTCGGCCGCTTCACGAATGCGCGCCTTGCCTATGGCATCGAGCTCACCTTCGACTTTCGTCTCCAACCATTCCGCAATCGCTGCATCCACATCATCACCACCCAATGCCGTGTTGCCGTGTGTGGCAAGCACTTGAAACACCCCTTCACGAAGCTCAAGAATCGACAGATCAAATGTGCCGCCGCCCAAATCGTACACTGCCACCTGATCCCCCTCCGGCGAGCCCTGAAGACCACACGCCAAGGCCGCGGCCGTGGGTTCATTAATAATCCGCTCCACCTTCCAACCGGCCTGTTCCCCCGCCAGCTTGGTGGCCTGACGTTGGGCGTCATTGAAATAAGCCGGCACAGTAATGACAGCACGATCCACCGATTCGCCCAAAGCCGCCTCCGCTTGAGCCCGAAGTTCCTTGAGGATCAACGCCGAAACCTCCACCGGTGAGGCGGCCTCGCCTTTTACCAAGGTATTTTCGAATCGTCCCATAAACCGTTTAGCCGATGAAACTGTCCGCTCTGGCTCCACCGTTTGAATGCGCTTGGCGGCAACACCCACCACCGGTTCACCATTCGCCGGGAAATGCACCACGGAAGGCAGCAATCTTCGGCCTTCCGCGTCGGCAAGAATTCCGGGCATCCCCGCCTCGACCACGGCGATGGCCGAATGGGTGGTCCCCAAATCAATGCCGACAATTTTGTTCATGCGCGGAGCTTGCATTGAACGGGTGGAGTTGTCCACTCTGCCGCATGCACTGTTTGGTCACCGCCGGCGCAACTTACGAGCCGATCGATGAAGTGCGCCGGTTAACCAACCACTCCACCGGCCGGCTGGGCTGTGCCTTGGCCGATGCTCTGGCACGGGCCGGCCACCGCGTCACATTGCTACTTTCGGAAACCGCACTGCACAATCCGCGCAGCCGAAAGGTTCGCATCCTTCGCTTCAACACCACGCGCTCACTGCAACAGCAAATGAAAGGAGCGGCCACACTGAAGGTGAAAGCGATTTTCCATGTAGCAGCGGTCTCCGATTTCACCGTCGCCCGGTCTCGCCGAGGCAAAATCCCAAGCGCTGAAAGCCTCACATTAACTCTCAAGCCCACCCCAAAGATTATCCGCCAACTGCGTCGATGGCATCCTGAGGCCTTTCTGGTGGGTTGGAAATACGAAGTGACAGGCCGCCCCAAGCAAGTGGTCAACAAGGGGTTGGAGCAGATAAAAACCTGTCGAACAGACGCCTGCGTCATGAACGGCCCAGCATACGGTGAGGGCTTCGGTTTAGTCGCGAAAGAGACAAAACATTGCGCCGACGAGCGCGCCTTGTTCCGGCATCTGCTTACATTACTTCAGTAACCTCGATGCCCAGCGCATCCAGCCCGGAACTTAGTACTCGCGCTGACAATTCGCACAAAGCCAAGCGACTGTCCCGTTCAGCAGCTTCTGCCTTGAGGACCGGACAGGCTTCATAGAAACGGCTGAAATGCCCCGCCAGTTCGAACAGGTAATTGCACAAAAAGTTGGGCCGATAATCTTGAGCCACCATTTCCAGTGTCTGCCCAAAATTCATCAGGTGCTTGGCCAAGGCCAATTCCTCAGGCGCCTTGAGTTGCAACTCCACCTTCGTAAAGTCCGGCGCATCCACTTTACGGAAAATGCTGCGCACGCGCGTGTAGGCATATTGGAGGTACGGCGCGGTGTTGCCCTGCAATGCGAGCATTTTGTCCCAATCAAAAATGTAATCACTCTGCCGGTTGTTTGAGAGATCGGCATATTTCAAGGCCCCCAAACCGACCACCCTAGCAATCTCACGCCGTTCAGTATCTGGAAGATCCGGATTTTTTTCACTCACCACCGCAAGGGCCCGTTCCTCCGCTTCATCGAGCAGATCAGCCAAACGCACGGTTTCCCCACTGCGCGTCTTGAAGGGTTTCCCATCCGGCCCAAGAATGGACCCAAACCAAACATGCTCCAGCTTGGCTGAAACTGATTCCTGCCACCGGCCAAAAATATTGAAGAGCTGCTGGAAATGCAGCTGTTGTCGGCCGTCGGTCACATAAACGATATCCGTAGGCAACCACGTCTCCATGCGATAACGCAGAGTGGCGAGATCCGTGGTGGTATAATTCGCCGCCCCATCACGCTTGCGTACAATCGCCGGCTTATCTGCCAATTGTTTATCACCGGGAAATCGCACCACCATCGCCCCTTCACTCAGCTCGGCAATCCCCTTCCCTTGCAACTCCTCAACCAGCCCGGGCAATTGCGGGTTGTAAAAACTTTCGCCCAACGTCTCGTCAAATGTCACCCCAAGCCGGCCGTATACGTGGTCAAATTGTTCCTGAGAAAGCGCAATCATGCGTTGCCAAATCGCGAGATTCTCCTCGTCGCCCGATTGCAGTTTCACCAACTCGGCCCGTGCCTCGTCCCGGCGCGATTCATCGGCATTGATGGCTTTGTAGAGCCGCTCTAGTTCGGCGATCGGATCCTGCTTCAAGGCCGCTTCGTTCAACTCCGTTTTCCAACCGAGCAACAGCATGCCAAACTGAGTGCCCCAATCACCGATGTGATTATCGGTCACCACTCGATGCCCAAGCATTCGCAGCACACGTGCCAAGGTGTCCCCCAAAATAGTCGATCGGATATGCCCCACATGCATCGGTTTGGCGACATTGGGCGAGCTGAAATCCACCACCACCGTCCGGGGTGATTTCGCTGGGAAGACAAACGGACACTCTGAGCCGAGAGCCGCCTGCAATGATTGCTGGAGGGCATCGGGCTTCAATCGAAAATTCAAGAAACCGGGACCGGCGATTTCCACCGGCTCACACCAATCGGCCACATCCAGAGTTTCCACCACCTGTTCGGCAAGCTGACGCGGATTCATCTTCCGCTGCTTAGCCAAACCCATGAGCGCATTGCTTTGGTAATCGCCGTGCTGTGGATCTGCACACGGACGCACCAAAACGCGGGAAGGATCTGCATCCGGCAAATGCGCCAGCGTTGCTTCCTGAAGGCGTTGCTCGATCTCGGCCTGGATCACAGCGATTACTCGGCCGGTTGGCTGATGATCTGTTGAATGGCCGCCGCATCTTCGGCGTTATCCAGTGAATCACGAAACTCGCGGTTATGCAGCAACTTGGCGATGTTGGCCAATGTATGAAGATGCTTTTGAAACTGACCTTGCGGCACGAGAAACAACACCACCAAATTGACTGGCTGATTGTCCAGCGCCTCAAAATCAATGCCGGCCTTGGAGCGACCCAGCGCGCCGACAACATCCCCGATCACATCCGTGGCGGCATGAGGGATACCGATCCCAAAACCGATGCCGGTGCTCATGGAATTTTCCCGCTTCTTGACGACCTCGGTAATGGCCTCGCGATCCTCTTCCTTGATCGCGCCGCTGCTCACCAGCTGGCCTATCAATTCGTCGATCGCCTCCCAACGATCCGTGGCTTGAAGGTCCGGCACGATATGCTCGGCCTGGACAATTTCACTCAGTGTCATTTCGTGGAGGCATTTCGCATGATGGAGGGGGCTATTTCAAGGCTGAATTAATGGCCGCCACCCCGCGTTGCGCCCAGCCACCCATATCCTGAAACGTCCGGCCCACTCCACTGGCAACCTCTCGCCCCACCTCCATCAAACCCGGTTCACCCATCACCAACGACCAGCCTGCCATCAGAATTAGCGTATTCCCCAGCAATATAATAACTCCTGAAAAACAGCGGCCCTGCGAAGTAATATCCGGTT
Source organism: uncultured Verrucomicrobiales bacterium (assembly GCA_913048135.1). GTDB lineage: Bacteria > Verrucomicrobiota > Verrucomicrobiia > Limisphaerales > UBA1100 > UBA1100. Next base: position 1,738 of record CAJWVY010000003.1, on the reverse strand, counting down.
GGCGTGTGCGCAGTATTTCCACGGTTAACAACACATGAAAAGCATACGCCAAGCCCAACGCCCAATGAAAAACTCCCCAAGCCCACGGGGTGTTCCACCCCCAAAACATCCGTCCCAAGGCGAATAACGCGAATACCAACACGGCATACAGCGGCACAAAATACGGGGCTAATGTGACAAAAAAATTATCCTTGGTAACATACACATGCCCGCCCTCGCCGGTGACCTTCATGCCCTTCACTCGCCCGCCACAGGCCATGGTTGCCAGCGCATGGGTGAATTCGTGACCCAACACATACACCCACATGGGCCGGGGCAGCCATCGATACAAGGCCCCCATGCAGGCGATGCCCGCAACCAATGGCACCATCACCACCCCTTGAAATTCAAACCCCTGCCACAAGTCACCCATAGCCCGCAGCACGCCAATGCATACAGGCAAAAGCAAAATGGCAATGAATAGTTTGGCCCTCCGAGGCACGGTTGATTGAAGCGTAAATCGCGGTGAAAATCGAGCCGAATCCGTGAATGACTTGCGATTGCCTTGGGCTCGAACGGCCCTTAGCGTTCACTCATGACTCGTGAGCAAGTGCTGGAAGTGTTCCGGAAAAACCACGCCCTACTGGAGGGCCATTTCATTTTGCGCAGCGGCCTGCGAAGCCGCGAATTTTTCCAATGCGCACAGGCGCTCCAAAAAATGCCTGTGGTGGAGCAGCTCGGCGCCGCGCTTGCCGGCAAGGTGCGCGACCTCGGCATCACCACCGTGGTGGCCCCGGCCATGGGTGGCCTAGTCATCGGCCAGGAAGTTGCACGCCAATTGGGAGTACGGTTTATTTTTGTGGAAAAGGAAAACGACGCCTTGGTTTTGCGGCGTGGATTCCAGATCGATCCTCAGGAAAAAATCCTGGTCGTGGAAGACGTCGTCACGCGCGGCGGACGCGCGGATGAAACCATCCAGATTGTTCGCGAGCACGGCGGTGACTTGCAGGCACTGGCCCGTGACGGAATTCCACGTGCGCACGGTCTTATCCCAGGATCCCGTGAAACAAATCTCGGGAATCTCCGGGTGCCAAGCCTGGCCGCGGACGTTGGACTCGTGGCCCTCCAGCGTCACCGGCATCCTCGCCGTGTATCGCCCGTCGGGGGTGAGCTCGAAGATCTTTGCGGTGTTATCGTCAGAGACGCTCATGAGCCGTCCCTGAACCAGCGGGGAGTACATCACGCCGTACACCTTGGAGGTGTGCTTATCGCGGATCTTGTCGATGGACTCGTGGTCCTCGTTGGTGACGTTCCAAATCTCAATAGTGCCGTCCTTCCCGCCGCACGCGATGATATCCGGCTGGAATGGGTCCCAGCTGCAGCCCTGTATGGGCATGGTATGGTTCAAGGCCTTGCGCAAACCGTCCCTGGTCACCACGCAGCACTTGCCGTCGAGACCCGCGGTGGCGAACACGCCGTGTTCCAGCGGATGAGCGACGATCCTGTGCACGGCGCCGCTGTGAACCCGGTGCGCCTTGAGCGCCTTGCCGCTCTCGACGTCGAAAAAGTACACGATGCCCTCAAAGCCCGCCGCGGCGATGGTGCCCCCGTCGCAGGATATGGCGCAGGTGTAGAGCGCGCCTCTGCCGGCCTCATGCGCCTCGTTATCGCTTCCGAGCCTGCCGCTTGGCGCGTCGCCCGTGTAGAAGCACGCGGTCTGCTCCTTGGTTCGAATGTCCCAGCATCGAACGGTGGCGTC
>CAJWVY010000002.1 GCA_913048135.1 uncultured Verrucomicrobiales bacterium | reverse complement strand
GGGCGATCGGGGGCAGTAGACGCTTAACGCACAGCATCTCATCGCGCGAGCACCCGAACAATTTCTCGACCATCCTCGCGGACCCGCCCGAATAGAGCCCTCCGCTCTCGAGCCGAAAGGCCTCCCTCATCAGCCCCGCGTCGGGATCCGCGAGCTCGTACAAGGGCTTCTGAGCTCGCGTGAAGAAGTCCGGCTTGCGGGATGACACGATGGTCACTTCAAACAGCTCGCGCCACGACATCCCGTCGGGCAGATCCCTGCGAGCGCGCGGAGAAACAAAGAGAGGGCGGCGCCGGGGCCGCGTCAGCCGCGCGCTGGTTTCGGCCGCCGCTGCGCGCGCTCGAGTCTCTCTGACCGGTCAATGATGTAGGACAGCATCGCGTTCGTGTACGTCCAGTCGCTGTTGGTGATGAGCACGAGCGCCTTGCCCGCGTCACGCTGGTCGAGAAGCGTCTGCGCCAGATCCTCGTCGAGCCCCATCTCGCCCGGCAGCGGCGCGCACGGCGATATCCATGCGCACATCATTGATTTGGCACGCTTTCTTGTCGGGGAATTCGACGAGGTGTGCGGACAACTGCACACCTTCATCAAGCAACGTCCGCTACCGGAAAACCCCCAAAAAATGGGGCGCGTGACCGTGGACGATGCCGCCCAATGCATCGGGCGATTCAAAAACGGCGCCCTCGCTAACCTCGAGGCCACCCGCTACGCCCCCGGCCGCAAGAACCACATCCATCTTGAGATCAACGGCTCCAAAGGGTCGCTGGAATTTAACTTCGAGGACATGAACCGGCTGCAATTTTTCGACAACACAGCGCCCGCCGATCGTCAGGGCTTTGCCGACATTATCGTTACGCAGAAAGATGGCGTGCATCCGTACGTCGGCCAATGGTGGCCACCCGGGCACATCATCGGCTACGAACACACCTTCGTGCACACCATCGCCGACTTCATCAACGCCGTCGCCCAAGGCCGGTCCGTGCAACCGACCTTCGAGGACGGCCTGAAAAACCAGCAAGTCCTCGAAGCGGTCGAACACTCCGCCGAGAAACGCCGCTGGGTGAAGGTGAATTGAAGTTCGAATAACTTCCCCTTTTCAAGAAGGAATGATCTGCCACGCTGCGGGCGGAGGATTGTATGAGCATTTCAGCTTCTTCAGACGACGACCGCGGGCAATGGGGCTCCAAGCTCGGTTTCATCATGGCCGCCGCCGGTTCGGCCGTGGGCTTGGGTAACATCTGGCGGTTCCCGTACGTCACTGGCGAAAACGGTGGCGCGGCATTTGTGTTGGTCTATCTGGTCTGTGTTTTCCTCATTGGTGTACCATTACTGTATGTGGAACTGGCGTTGGGACGGGCGAGCGGGCGAAACCCAGTGGGGGCATTTCAAAAAACTAAGCCTGGCACGCCGTTTATGTTCACTGGGATCTTGTGCTTAATGGCTTGTTTTTTTGTGCTTACGTATTACGGCGTGATCGCTGGGTGGACGATCAGTTTTGCGTGGAGTCAAATCACGCAGACACCTCTTGTATTCAGCGAGTATATTGCGAAACCAGGGACGGTATTGCCAGTCTTTGCCGGGTTTATAGCATTGACCATTTGGATCGTGAGCGCCGGCGTGGAAAAGGGTATTGAAAAATGGTCTAAGATTCTCATGCCAGTGTTGTTTGTGATGATGCTCGTGATCATTGGCCGAAGTCTTACTTTGGAGGGAGCCAGCAAAGGCATCAGTTATTATCTCAACCCGGACTTCAGTAAAATCGATGGAAAGGTTGTGTTGATGGCCTTAGGGCAGGCGTTCTTTTCGTTGAGCGTGGGGTGGGGACTGATGATCACCTACGGCTCTTATATGCCTAAGAGCCAGAATATCGTATCCAATGGCTTATGGGTGGCCTCTGCGGATACGCTAGTGGCAATTCTGGCTGGCTTTATGGTTTTCCCGGCGGTGTTCGCCTTTGGAATGGATCCGGGCGCTGGACCCGGGCTTACGTTTGTAACGTTGCCTAAAGTATTTGCGCAAATGACAGCAGGTTGGGTGTTTGGCGCAATTTTCTTCTGCCTGTTATCGGTGGCGGCCGTGACCTCTTCCATCTCCATGCTAGAAGTGCCGGTTTCTTATTTCGTGGACGACAAACCCAAGGCGCGCAAAAAGGCGGCCATCATGGTTGGAATCTTCGCGTTCCTCATTGGTATCCCTTCAGCCATGGCTAACGGTGGGAGCGAGTTTTTCAGTAACATGGAGTTGATGGGCAAGACAGGGTTTCTCGATATTATGGATCAGGTATTCGGCACGCTGTGCCTGATTGTGATCTCCCTATCGCTGAGTATCTATGTGGGTTGGATTTGGAAGACCGAACCGGCAGTGAAGGAAATCTCTGAAGGTTGTCCTTGGTTCACCCAGCCTATGGTCGCGGGAATATCGCCGGCTCAGATATGGGCGTTTTTCGTGAAATACATTTGCCCCGTTGTTATCAGCCTCGTGTTGGTTAACGCATTGGGGTTGTTTGACAAGGAATCACCTGAGCCGGCTCCGAAGCCAAAAACCGAACAGGCGGTGCCTACGCAAACGTCTCCTGAAGATAACGCAAGCTCTCCGTCGCAATAGCTTCCGGCCCTTCGTCGAATTTGAAGACTTCCACGGATACCACGCCGTCGTAGCTGACTTCTTTGAGCGCGGCGCCGATGGGCTTGAAATCCACGTCGCCGAAACCGGGGCCCTTAAGGTTTTCGTCGTTGGCGTGGAAGTAGCCGAATTCGCCGGCGCTCTCGCGGATGATCTCAGGGATCGGTTTGCCCATGGAGCACATGGCTTTCACATCGAGGATCACCTTGAAGTTGGGGCTCTCGAGTTGCTGCACAAACTGAATGGCCTCAGTGTGAGTGTTCACAAAGTTCGTTTCGCTTGGGGCCAGCGGTTCGAAATTGATCACCACATCGCGTTCGGCGGCGTGCGCGACGCTGTCCTTGAATACGTTGGTGGCCCATTCCCAAGCTTGTTCGTAACTGACACCCTCCATCAGGTTGCGCTGATACGGTGAGCCAACGATGATGGAACGGCCGCCAAAATCGGCACAGCAATCGACGAGTTCCACGAAATAGCGCGCCGTTTTTTCGCGAATACTCGCGTCGGTGTGCGTCATGTGCATGCCCTCGGCCTTCACGAGCACCCAGTGGATGCCGGAAATCTCGATGCCGGTCTGGGCGGCGAGATCTTTCACGCGCTGACGTTCGGCGGCGGAAATGTCGGTGACGTAGTTGGAGATGGTGAAAGGCGCGATCTCCAGACAATCGTAGCCGGTTTTGGCGGCGTACGTCATGGTGTCCTCCATCGACCAGCCCTCAAAAATCTCGTTGCAGATACCGAATTTCATTGGCCGAATGAGGCCGTTTGACGGATGCTTTGTCGAGGAATTTGTCATGGACGGCATGCGACTCTTTCATACCTGCCCGGTGGACAACGCCGAACTGCTCGCTGTGATGCTCGGCAATCACGGCATCAAGGCGGTCGAGCACATGATCGAACCGATTCCGGAGGGCGAGGACGAGTTCAGCCGGCCCGTGGAGGTTTACGTGCCGGAAGGCGAATACGACCGCGCCTACGATTTGTTTTTCGGCGATAACGAGAGCGAGATTTGAAGCGCTTGGGGTTGGGATAATTTAACCCAGTAACTCCTCGGCATGCTTGCGCGCGGCCCCGACTTTGCCGCCGAGCATGCGGGCGATTTCCTCAACGCGATCGTTGGCGGCCAGTTGCTGGATATTCGATTCCGTCCGTCCATCGATCACGGCTTTGCTCACCACGTAATGCGTCTGCGCCGCGGCGGCGACGGGGGCGAGGTGGGTGATGCAGAGTACCTGCCTTTGGTCGGCGATCTGCCGCATGCGCTCGCCAACGGCGTGGGCGGTTTCGCCACCGACATTGGCGTCAACTTCATCGAAAATCAAAACGGGGATGGAATCCTCGGCGGCCAGCACGGTCTTGAGTGCCAACATCACGCGGGCAAGTTCGCCGGAAGAGGCAATGGCGCGCAGCGGCCGGGCGGGTTCGCCGGGGTTGGGCGCGAACTGAAACTCTACCGTGTCCAGTCCGGTGGTCTTGGCTTCGGTGGGATTTTCGGTGGAACTGAGCGCGACGTCGAGCTGGCTCTGGGCAAAACCAAGGTCATTGAGATGCGCGGTGACGGCCTTGGTGAGCTTGGGGATGAGTTTCTGCCGTTGGGCGGAAAGCTTTTGGCCGGCCTGCATTAGGTTGGACTCGAGGACGTCGAGCTCGGCGTTGAGCCGGGCCAGTTCCTCATCTCGGCTCTCGAGCGTGGCGAGCTTCTGCGCGGCTTCTGCACCGAAGGCATTAACCGCTTCAATGCTGCCGCCGTACTTGCGCTTGAGCGATTGCGCGAGGTTCACGCGTTCCTCCAGCGAGGCGAGTTGCGCGGGATCAATATCCACGCGCTCGGCATAACCGGTCAGGGCACTTTGCAGTTCCTGTAAATTGGCGCGGGCTTCTTCGTGCAATTCCACCAGTTCGGCAGCGCTGTTGTCGACCTGTTGTAGATCGGCCAGCACCCGGCCGAGATCGCCGGAGCGGTCGAGCAGGGAGCCTTCGTTTTCACTGACCAAATGTAACGCGCCCTGGCACAACTCCAGCAAACGTGCGGCGTTGCTCGAGCGTTGGTAATCGGCCTCAAGCGTTTCCTCCTCGGCAGGGTCCAGCGCGGCATCGGTGATTTCCTTGACCTGAAATCGCAGCAGATCGAGCTGTTGCGCGTAGGTGGCTTCATCAACCACGAGATCGGCCTTGGCCTGCTTAATCTCGGTGCGGCGCTGGAGCAGGGCGGTAAAGGCGGCGCGCGGTTGTTGCAATCCGCCAAAGGCGTCGAGAATGGCGAGCTGGCGCGCGGGGTGCAGCAGCGACTGATGATCGTGCGGGCCGTGCATATCCACCAGCCATTCGCCGATCTGCTTGAGCATGACCAGCGTGGTGGCACTGCCGTTGACGAACTGGCGATTGCTGCCGGCGGTGGTGAACGTGCGTTTGAGGAGCAATTGATTGTCCTCGCAAGGCTCCAGACCGTGCTCCTCCAGAAACGCGGGCAGCGGCGCATCGAGCTGGGCGATATCGAACGTGGTCTCGACCGTGCATTGATCGGCCTCGGCGCGGATAAGCGTACGATCGGCGCGTTCGCCCAATACGAGATTGAGCGCGCCGATGAGGATTGACTTGCCCGCGCCCGTCTCGCCGCTGATGGCATTGTAGCCGGGGCCGAGCTCCAGTGTGAGATCGGTGACCAGGGCGAGATTCCGAATGCGCAGCGATTCCAGCATGCGCGGGCATTGTGCGCGAATGGGCGCGTCGGAAAATAAAATTGTGTTCACCGCCGCCTTCGGGCAAGCCTGCGGGCCGCATGGTATTTGAGTTTACATTCCTTGGCACGGGCACCTCGCAGGGCGTGCCGATCATCGGGCATGATTATCCGGACTCATTTCTCGCCAACCCGAAGAACCACCGGACGCGTTCGTCCATTTACGTTGTCACCGATGAAGTGAAACTGGTGGTGGACACTACGCCGGATTTTCGCACGCAATGTTTGCGGGAAAATATTCGTGAATTGGATGCCGTGTTGGTCACTCATGCGCATACCGATCACATCATGGGCATGGACGATTGCCGGCGGTTTTGTGACATCCAGAAACGGCCTCTTCCAATCTATGCCACCGAGCTGACCATGAGCCATCTGCGCCGCGTGCATGCGCATGCATTTCATGATGGTGACCATCCGCGCGGTTATTTTGTGCCGGAAGAACATGTGATAGATGGCATCTTTGAGATCGGTGATTTGAAGATTACGCCTCTCGCCTTGCCGCATGGGGGCATGGGATCCACAGGCTATTTGTTCGAACAGGCCGGGGTAAAAAAAATGGCTTATCTCACTGATGCCAAATCGGTGCCGGAGGATGTCGTGCAGGTAGTCAAAGGAGTTGAGGTCGCTGTGCTTGATGCCCTACGGCCGGAGGAACATTGGACCCACATGAGCACGAGCGAGGCGTTAGCGGCCGCCGAACAGATTGATCCGGGGGAAACGATCTTCACGCACCTGACCCACTATTACGACCACGATGTGGATCAGGCCAAGCTTCCGGAAGGCGTGCGGCTGGCTTGGGATGGACTAAAGGTCGTTCTCTAATAAAAAACGGCCACGGTTGCCCGTGGCCGCTGAATTCATTGGCGGGTTTCTTACGCGCCCATTTCGTCCTCGAAGGAGCCTTCGGAAACTGGGAAGCAGAGCTGGTCGCGGACGTATTGGATGCCCTCAATGGCGGTGGCGTCTGGGTCGCGGTAGTTGCTTTCTGTCTCGGCGATGAGCGGGGCGGTTTCGGTGCCCATGATCTTGTTGTACCGGTTGGGGTACCCGATGTTGATGAGCATTTCAACGTAACGCACCATGTTGAGGTCGCCGCTGCCAAGGTCGGTGAACTGCATGGCGCGGTTGCGCCAGTTGCCGTCCATGCGACGTAGGGGCACGTTCGGGCGCACGACGAAATTCTTCACGTGACAGGCATAAACGCGATCCTTCACTGCTTCGTGGGTGAAACGCGTTTCCCAATCTTCACCTTCCCAGCAATGAGATGGATCGGCGTTGACGGTCAGCGTTTCGTCGCCATCACAAATCTCCACCAGATGGCCGAATTCTTCAGCACACATGGCGGCCGTGCCGGGGTGAATCTCGTGGGCCAGATAAATGCCGAGGCTTTTGGCGTGGGCACGAATCTTGGCGGTTTTGCTCACGAACCGGTCATCGCCTTCCTTGTTGAGATCGCCACCGTCCGGGGAAGTCCAGAATCCCCAAGGATAACCGGTGGCCAATTCCCAGCCGTGGGAAACGCCCCAGAACATCGGCAGAATCTTGATGCCCAACTCGGCGCAGAGATCCATTAGGCGCAGTAGGTAATCCTCGTACCATTGCTCCAGCTCTTCCGGGCTTTTATTTTGGTTTTGGCCGTGGATAAAGGCGTGGCCACTCTTGGTGCCGGTCCAGGCGCTGGTGTGCACCCAGAACGCGCAATGCCCGCTTACGCCGTCGAGCTTCAGGCCGTTTTTCTCAAACGCGTCTTTAATGTCGGAGGCGCTGCGAAACTTCGAGCCATCGGAGCCGTCCTCCTCCAACATGTAATTGCTCGGTTGCGCGCCCGCGGCACCGGCTTCTTTGGCGAACTTCAGAAAGCCATCGAGTCCCTTGCCGCCGTGTTGGGCGCCTTCAATACTGCTGTGGTAGATAGGTTTAGCCATAATATCCAAAGGGGTTTGGGTGGCGGGAAAATAGCGGGGAACGCCGTGGATGGCAACCCGTTTTGGTGAAAATTGGGGAGGAAAAAGCGCAATTAGCGCTGTTTTTGCCGGGCTTTGAGCAATTCTTTTTCGGCTTCGGCGGCCTTAATTTTGATCCACGAATGCCAGCCTTTTTCCAGTAACGCCGTGCCGCCTTGCCAATTGCGGTTGATGGCCTGCTCGAAGGCTGCTTCCAGTCGCCCATTGCCGCGGCCGCGGGCGCTGAGCACGGCGCGGTCGTTGACCACGGCTCCGAGAAACTTCATCGCCTGGGGATGGGTTTTCATGAAGAAATCAAAGACCGACCAGCCGATATCGTAGCCCATGCCGATGTTGCCATCGAACATCTGATCCCAATGCTCATATTCGTGGGAGAGCAGATAGGTCTTAAGATTAGGCAGGTCGCCGTTTTGGCGCATGCGGTTTAGGCGCACCCAGCGGGCGTGCTGGTCATTGCGCAGTCCATCGGCCTTTTGCATCCAAGCGGGGGCTTCGCCCAACCAGTCGGCACTACCCTCAATCATCCAGAAAGGCAGTTCGCCAAACATATCGTCCATGATGGCGTGACATCCTTCATGGAGTAGGGTGGGCACCAAGCGCCAGCTCATGCTGGGCCTCTGGCGCCAAGTGACGATCTCCTTGGTAGCGGGGCTGAAAAAACCAAGTAGATTAGGGCTGATTTCCTTGCGGTATTTTTTTAACGAATACTCCTCGTAATCCTCGTACTTGCCGAAGATACGAAAGCGCACGCGGAAGTCGCGTTCCACATTGCGTTGGAAAACGGTTTGATGCGAGCGCACAAGATTGGCCAAGCCGAAGTTCACGGTGTAAATCATTGCTGGGGTTAGTTCATAATCATGCACGGCAAATTCTGCGTAGCCCAAGGCAAAGCCTGGCGCGCGTTTAGGATCCCATCGCTGGGTTTTCGGGAAGGCATAGCCTTGGGAGCGCCCACCAAAAATACTGGTTTGGAAATCTTCACCGCGAAGCATGGCACGGGTGATATCGAGAGCAGAACCCGAGACAGGAAGCAGCCATCCGCTCAAGAGAACCAGCCAAAGAATGTTTTTTGGGGAAATCACAAATCGCCTTGCGAGCTACGACAACCTGCACCCGATTGGCTTGCCTGTAAAGGCCCGATCATTCTCAAACGATTGTCACCGAGGCATTAGCCGGGCACACTGCGGCGGGATGGAAACGTTTTACGATACCCACGCGCACCTGACTTTTCCGGATTTTTCGGATGAAATTCCCGCTCTCTTGGAGCGTGCGCAAGCCGCCGGCATTACGCGGGTGATTACCATTGGCACAGACTTGGTCAGCAGTCGCGAAGCAGTAGCTCTGGCCGAGGTGCATGAGGAGGTATACGCGGTGGTGGGATGGCATCCCAACGATCTGGAGCTGGCTCCGGATGATGTGCGGCCGAATCTGAGGTCTCTCTGTGAACACCCGAAAGTTGTGGCGGTTGGGGAAACGGGGATAGACCATTATCGCCTGCCCAGTAGTCAGGGCGGCTCAGCCGAGGACGACACTCGCTGGAAGGCAAAGCAGGAAACGGTCTTTCGCCAGCAATTGGAATTGGCCGAGGAATTCCAACTGAACGTGGTTATCCACCAGCGCGTGGCGTTGGAGGCGACGCTGGCAATCTTCGAGGACTTTGCCGCGCGCGTGCGGGGTCAGTTTCATTGTTTCGTAGACGATGCAGCCAGCATGCGGAGGGTGATCGATATGGGATCTCTGGTTAGTTTCACTGGGATTTCCACGTTCAAAAACGCGCAGGAAGTGCGCGATACCCTAGCAGCTACGCCATTGGATAAACTCATGCTGGAGACCGACAGCCCGTTCCTTGCCCCCATGCCTCATCGCGGCAAGCGCTGTGAGCCGGCGTTTACGCGGCACACCGCCGAGCGCGTGGCGGAAGTAAAAGGTGTGAGTCTGGCGGAGCTCAGTGCGGCGACTTGCGCGACCGCCCATGATTTCTTCCCCCGACTGCGTTAGCGCAACCAAGCCGCCAACTGGGTGTGCCGCAGGGCAAAACTCAGGCCGTACATCAGGCCGAGCGCGAGAAACGGCGCGAGATCCACTTTGCCCACCACTAACGGCAAACGCGACAGCGGCGCTAGTAATCGCTTGCCCGAGGCATCGATATTTTTCCAGAAATTCTGTTCGCCGAAATACACAAAGGAATTCAGCAAATACAGAATCAGCACGCCCATGGCGAGATACACGGCCGCCCGCAGATCCAGCGCCACCATGGCCGGTAGGTGTTGGGCGAAGGTGGCCGTTTCACTGCGTACATCTACCTGGTTCATCCATTCCGACTCAAGTAGGTGAAGGCCAGCGGACAACAGGATGGCGCCCAGCCAGAGGATCATGACCGGTAAGCCGCCCAGCCAGCCGAACTGGGCGCGAAGGAAGGAGCGCCACATTTTTGCCGTGTCCGCTTCGGGTTTGATGGTCGCGAGCAGAGCCCAGCAAAAATACAATGCCCCCAGCCAGCGCATAAAGCCCAGTACGGAGTAGGCCAAGGCTCGCGGGAAAAAGTCGCTTCGGAAATGCGGCGATTCATGGAGCAGAGGAAGAGACGGGATCCAGTCCAAGCCGGGGCCGAATTGATGATAGAAAACGGCCCGCAACACGAGCAACCCTATCAACGCCAGCAGGTACACCCACGAGTGTTTAAAGATCGTGCCCTGCCGCGGCGCCGGCCCGGCGATATGATTGGCCGGTTTGGGGCGGGGCATCGTGCCTGCGCGCCAGAGAACCCAGAACAGCAGGCCGATGAGGTTTAGGATGCCGTGCAGCCAATCCATCCGCAGCGGATGGACTACATCATTTTCAGCAGCGTGTCAGCCATTTCCGAGGGGGTTTCGGCCACGCCGATACCCGCTTCGCGGAAGGCTGCCTTCTTGGCCTCGGCGGTGCCTTTGCCGCCGCTGACGATTGCGCCGGCATGGCCCATGCGGCGGCCGGGAGGCGCCGTGGCGCCGGCGATAAACCCGGCGATGGGTTTGGAGCAGTTGTCTTTGGCCCAAGCGGCGGCTTCTTCTTCAGCGGTGCCACCGATTTCGCCGATCATGATGATGCCTTCGGTTTCCGGATCGTCATTGAACATCTTGAGCACGTCCAGATGGGTCATCCCCGGCACGGGATCGCCACCGATACCGACGCAGGTGGATTGGCCGACGCCTGCGCTGGTGAGTTGCCAAACCGCTTCGTAGGTAAGCGTGCCGCTACGGGAGACGACACCGATATTGCCTTTCTTGTGAATGTACCCGGGCGCAATGCCGATGCGGCAGCCGCCGGCGGATTGATCACCTTCGCCGGGGGTCACGATGCCGGGACAGTTAGGGCCGATCAGCTTGGTGTCACTGGCGTCCAAGACCTTTTTTACGCTCAACATGTCTCGTACCGGAATACCCTCGGTAATGGCCACGACCAGTTCAAGGCCGGCATCAATGCCTTCGAGGATGGCGTCGGCGGCGAACGGTGGCGGTACGAAGATGGCACTCGCGGTGGCACCGGTCTCGGCGACGGCCTCGGCCACGCTGTCGTAAATCGGCACGGTGTCGGCAAAGGTTTGTCCGCCTTTGCCGGGGGTGACGCCGGCAACGAGTTGCGAGCCGTAATCGAGGCTCAGCTGGGCGTGCCGGCCGCCGAAGCCGCCGGTGATGCCTTGAACGAGAAACTTGGTTTCAGGAGTAACAAGAATGGACATGGTAAGAAATTATTTGGCGGCTTCGACGGATTTCTGTGCGGCCTCAGCCAGGCTGCTGGCAGTGATGAGGGCGAGCCCGGATTCGGCCAGCGTTTGCCGGCCGGCTTCGACGTTGTTGCCTTCGAGGCGCACCACGAGCGGGAGCTTAAGGTCGGTTTCCTTGGCGGCTGCCACCACGCCTTCGGCGATGGTGTTGCAGTTCATGATGCCACCGAAAATGTTGATGAGAATGGCCTCGACCGATGGATCGCTCAGGATGATTTCAAATGCGGCCTTCACCTGCTCCTGCGTGGCTCCACCGCCGACATCGAGAAAGTTGGCCGGATCGCCGCCGTAGTGTTTGATGGCATCCATGGTGGACATCGCGAGGCCGGCGCCATTGACGAGGCAGGCGATGTTGCCGTCGAGCTTGATGTAGTTCAGGTCGAACTTGCCGGCTTCAACCTCCAGCGGATCCTCCTCGGTGAGGTCGCGCATCTCAGCGATGTCCGCGTGGCGGAACATGGCGTTGGAATCGATGGACATCTTGGCGTCTAGCGCCACCACGGCCTCGGTGCCGTCTTCATTTTCAATGAGCGCCAGCGGGTTGACTTCCACCATGGAAGCATCACAACCAGCCCAGGTGGCGTAGAGGCCCTGCAACAATCGGCCGCATTGGCCAATGAGCTTGCCGCGCAGGCCGAGGGCGATGGCGATCTTGCGGCCCTGATAAGCCTGCAGCCCGAGGTCGGGGTCCACGGTTTCTTTGATGATCTTTTCGGGGGTGGCTTCGGCCACTTCTTCGATATCCATGCCGCCCTCGGAGCTAGCCATGATGATCGGCTTGCCGAGCGCGCGGTCCAGCAGCACGGCGCAGTAAAATTCACTCTTAATTTCCTGGCAGGACGTAATAAGCAGGCGGTTGACCTGTTTGCCTTCCTCACCGGTTTGCTTGGTGACGAGCACGTTGCCGAACATTGCCTCTGCCTTGGCGGTGGCGTCCTCCACGCTGTCGGCCAAATGCACGCCGCCCTGGAAGCCGTCCTTAAACGTGCCTTTGCCGCGGCCGCCGGCGTGGATTTGGCTTTTCACCACCACGCGTTGATGGCCTTCGCCAAATAGTTTTTCGATTGCCGCCTTGGCTTCCTCAACCGAGGTGGCCGGTTCGCCGGCAGGGACTGGCACGCCGTGGCGCCGCATAAGTTCCTTGGCCTGATATTCGTGAAGATTCATGGATAAAAAATCGGAGCCCCTGTCTTGCGGCAAGGGCTCCGGTCGTTCAAGAAATTTGTGCGCTTTTTATCGCCTGCCGCTAACGGTCACCGAGCGGCACCCACGGTTTGCCTTCGTCGCCGGCGTACTGGGCGCGCGGCCGGATGAGGCGGTTGCCGTCCAGATGTTCGATCATGTGGGCGGTCCAACCGGCCGTCCGCGCGATGGCGAAGATGGGCGTGAACAGGTCGGTGGGGATATCCAGCGAGTAGTAGACGGTGGCCGAGTAGAAATCGACATTGGCGTTGAGATTCTTCTTTTCTAGCATCAACTCGGCTATGCGTTCGCTCATCTGAATCCATTTCGGCTCACCGAGTTCCTTGGTGAGTTTCTGGGCCATGCGCTTGAGGTGCGGCGCGCGGGGGTCCAGCACGCGATAGACGCGGTGCCCAATGCCCATAATGCGGCGCTTGTTGGCGAGGCAATCATCCACATAGGCATCGACCTTCTCGAGGTCGCCAATCTCCTGCAGCATTTTGATGACACCTTCATTGGCGCCGCCATGTAAGGGGCCCTTGAGCGTGCCGATGGCGCTAGTAACCGCGCTGTACACATCGCTCAAGGTGGCGATGGTGACACGGCCGCTGAAGGTGGAGGCGTTGAACCCGTGGTCGGCATGGAGGATGTAGCAGATATCCATCGTGCGTTCCATGTCTTCACTGGGTTTATTACCGGTGATGAGCCAAATGAAATTGGCGGCTTCGCCGAGGCTGTTGTCCGACTCCAAAATCTCCTTGCCCTGGCGCAGGCGATGGAAGGCGGCAACGATCACCGGCACTTGCGCGATGATCTGAATGGATTTCTTCCGGACCGCCTCAAGGTCGTCCTGTGTCTCGGCCTCGGAATCAAAGCAACCCAGAGCACTGACGCCGGTGCGGAGGGCGTGCATCGGAGAGGTGTCTTTCGGCAGTGCCTTGAGCACATCAATCACGCCTCCGGGCAGGTTGCGGCTGGCGCAGAATTCTGCCTTGAGCGCGGCAAGTTCGTCGGCGTCGGGCAAATGGCCGCGATGCAGCAGGTGCACCACTTCCTCGAAGGTCGCCTTCTCGGCGAGGTCGTTGATGTTGTAGCCGCAATAGATCAGTTCACCGATCTCACCACGGACATCGCTCAGGTTGGTCTCCGCGGCCACCACGGCTGCCATGCCCTTGTCGATGGAATTTGCAGATTCGCTCATAGTCATAGCTCAAAATGCCCGGCCAGTGGGGTTAAGGCCGAGCAATTTAAGGAAGCGGGAATCGCCGGTCAAGCCTTGGCATTTGTCACGCCGGTTGTGAAGGCATTTGCCTTGTGCCGGGCCGTTGGGCGACGGCAGCATTCGCGGCCATGAATCCTGCCGCCCAGCCTATTGGAGTTTTTGATTCCGGGATCGGCGGATTGACCGTGGTACGGCAGATGCAACGGCTGTTGCCGCATGAACAGATCATCTATTTGGGCGACACCGCTCGCGTACCATACGGCACCAAAAGCGCAGAGACCGTGACGCGGTTTGCCTGTGAAGATGCCGCTTTCTTGACCGCGCAATGCGTCAAGGCGTTGGTTGTGGCGTGCAACAGCGCCAGTGCCAGTGCGTTGCCTGAATTGGGCGAACGCTTTTCGTTGCCCACCTTCGGCGTGATTTTGCCCGGAGCCATTGCCGCCAATGAAGCCACGCGCAACGGGCACATTGGCGTGATCGGTACGCAGGCCACCATCCGCAGTGGCGCGTATGAGCGATTGGTGGGCGAGCTGAACCGTGAATTGCGCGTCACCAGTCAGGCGTGTCCGTTGCTGGTGCCATTGGTGGAGGAAGGGTGGCTGGATCATGAGGTGACCGATGCCGTGCTACGGGAATATCTGATGCCCATGCTGGAAAGCGGCGTGGATACGCTGGTATTGGGGTGCACACATTATCCATTGCTCAAGGAATCCATCGCCCGCGTGACCGGACCGGAGGTGGCGCTGGTGGATTCCGCTGAAACGTGTGCGGCGTTTGTGCAGCGGGAATTGCAATGGCATCATCTGTTGGCCACCGAAGGAGAGGGGTGCGTGCGGATTCATGTGACTGACGAGATGGAGCGTGTGAGCGAAATGGCCGGACGGTTTCTCGGTGGACCCTCGAATGCTGTGCAGCAGGTGGAGCTAGGGGCGTTGTGAGTTTCGCACGGTGCGGTAGGTCAGGAAGATTTCGTCTGCCACCTGTTTGCGGGTGTGCAGCTTGAACTGCGCGGCATCATCCAGCTGACCAAAACCAATGCCGTCGGCAATGGTCGGCGCATCTTGGCCGCCCAGAATCAGCGGACAGATCGTGAGGTTCACCTCATCCACCACTCCGGCGCGAAGCAGGGAATCATTGAGGCGTCCACCGCCTTCACAGAGCACGCGTTTCACGCCGTGATGTTCGTGCAGGAATTCAAAGGCGGCCTCGAAATCCACGTTGTTGGCGCCGCAGACATGAACGGCATCGGCGGCTTGCTTCAGTTCCTTCAACCGGCGGGCAAGAATCCGTTCGCTGGTCAGCACGATGACCGGTGCGCCGGGTGTACGAAAGATGGTGTGCTGCGCATTCACCTGCCCGCTGCCGCTGACGATGACTCGCACCGGCGCGGATTTCTGCTTAGGCGCGGGGCCCAAAGTGATGTTGGGTTGAGCGTTGAGCGTGCCGGCACCGGTAAGTATGGCATCTGCCTTGGCGCGTAATTCCAGCAGGCGTTGGTGGTCGGCCCGACTGCCGAATGTGGTAACCTTGCGGTTTGTGCTGGCGATTTTGCCATCGGCAGTCATCGCCATGTTGATGAACACAAACGGCCGCTTCATGTGATCAGCATCGCATCGCCGTAGCTGAAGAAGCGATATTTTTCGCGGACCGCTTCGGCGTAGGTTTCGAGCATCCACTCGCGCCCATCCAATGCCCCCGGAGAGGCAAAGGCGCTCACGAGCATAAGCAGGGTGGATTGAGGCAAATGGAAATTGGTGATCAATGCATCCACCACCGCAAACGGGCGCGGCGGATAAATGAAAATGGCCGTGTTGCCGCTGGTGGTAGTAAGCGGGAGGGATTGTTTGGCGACACTTTCCAACACGCGCACGGTGGTGGTGCCTACGGCAATGATACGACGACCTTCAGCCTTGGCGCGGTTGATGGCCTCGGCCGTGGCGGCAGGTAGCGTGTAGCGTTCGGTGTGCATGGCATGCTCTTCCAAAGCCTCCGCTTTCACCGGGGCAAAGGTGCCGAGCCCGACGTGCAGGGTGACGGTGTGGGTTTCAACGCCCAGCGATCGGATTTGGTCCAGCAACGGTTCGGTGAAATGAAGCCCGGCGGTGGGGGCGGCGACGGAGCCAGCGGGATCGGCATAGACAGTTTGATACCGCTCAGTGTCGTCCGCGGATTGGCCAAAGGCTTCGCGTCGGATGTAAGGCGGCAACGGCATTTCGCCGAGCGAGTCGAGGGTGTCCAGTAGATCCTCCGTGCCTTCAAAGCGAACACGCGCGTGGCCGGCTTCATTTTTTTCCAGCACCTCTGCAGTCAGGGGCGTGGGTTGCCCGTGACGATCGGCGAGGGCAATGCGCGTGCCGGGCGGGAGCCGTTTGCCGGGGCGAATGAGGCTCCACCAGGTTTGGTCTTCGGCAGGCTCCACGAGCAATAATTCGGCGGCTGCTTTGCCTCCAATTTTTTGGCCGCGTAACCGGGCAGGGATGACGCGGGAATTGTTCATCACCAGCACATCACCGGCTCGGAGGAATTGCGGCAAATCGGAAAAATGTTGATGCGAACGGGTGCCGGTGTGGCGATCGGCCACCAGTAAACGCGATCCATCACGCGTCGGGGCAGGGTGCTGGGCTATGAGCTCGGAAGGCAGATCGAAGTCAAAATCCTCTGTTTTCAGTGGTTTCGATGGGTTTTCGCCGCTCACGGACGGGGATTGAGCCATTTTTAGCCGAAAAACGCGAGTCCGAGGTTTTTTGAAAAAAGCCCTATAAAAATGCGCAAAAATGTTGACGAGTGTGAAAAAGTGAGACTAAGGTGTTGCGTTGTGTGGCGAAGTGGGTTAAATGTGCATCAAGCACACGATGGCAGAAGCAAGCGACAGCATGCCCGTTTATTACAATTCGCTCTATACCCATGGAGTGGACGGGAAGCGGCGTGTGCAGGTGCCGGCCAAGTGGCGGCCCGAATCGCCGGATGTGGAATTTACGCTGATCGTGTGGCCCAAGTCGCCACACGGCCCGTGCTTGCGCGCCTTGCCGCCGGAGCAGATGTCCAAGCTGATGGAGGATATCAATACCATGAGCAACGACGATCCCAACAAGGTCGTGCTCAAGCGGTTCATTGGCAGCGAGAGTGTGCAGGTGGCCTTGGATAAGGCTGGGCGGATTTGTTTGCCCGAGGCGATGGCGAAGCTGGCGGGCATTAAGAAGGAGGCGGTGTTGGTCGGATTGCTGGACCGCTTTGAGATTTGGAGCCCGGGCCGCTACGCGGAGGTGCGCAGCGAGGATCAGGTGATGGCCGGTGCGGCCTTTAGCCTGATGGAATAACGCTGAACGCGGCAGGGCGGGTAGAGAATTTGGACTGCCATTCCGGCAGACGCCAAGGAGGTGGGAAACGTGTTGGCCGGGGCGAAAAGCCCCGGCCGGCACGGGCCCTTTTTTAAAGAGTTTGCATGGAGGCGACCTTTCACCACGTGCCTGTGCTGGCGGCGGAGGTGATGGAGGCGCTCCGGCCCGCAAGCGGTGGGCGGTATCTCGATGGCACGCTGGGTGGCGGCGGTCATGCAGAGATGATTTTGAAAGCGAGTTCTCCTGACGGAAAGTTATGGGGAACGGATCGTGACGAAAGTGCGATCGCGGCGGCGTCCAGCCGTCTGGCAGCATTTGGGGATCGGGTTGAGATCACGAACGATTCCTATAGCAACGCGGCGGGTTGGGTTGCCGCGGGGACCTTGGATGGGGTGTTGCTGGACCTGGGCGTTAGCTCGCCGCAACTGGATCACGCGAATCGCGGATTCAGCGTGCAGACTGATGGACCGCTGGATATGCGGATGGATCAGGCGCAGGCCTTGACGGCGGCGGAAGTGATCAATACCTGGCCGGAAGCAGAGTTGGCCGCGATCATTTGGAAATACGGAGGCGACCGTGATTCGCGTCGGATAGCCCGGGCCATTGCCCAAGCGCGTGCGGAGGCGTCTTTGGAAACGACGGGCCATTTGGCGGAAGTGGTGGCCGGGGCGAAACGGCGCGGACGCCACAAGAAACATCCGGCTGTACAGGTGTTTCAGGCCATTCGCATTGCGGTGAATGATGAGTTGGGTGAATTGACGCGCGGTTTGGAGGGTGCGTTTGGTTTGCTTAAGCCGGGTGGTCGGTTGGCGGTGATCACCTTTCACTCATTGGAGGACCGGATGGTGAAGGAGTTCGGTAACGAACACGCCCGTGATTACGATGTGCCGGGTGAGGTGGATGTACCTATGTTGCGTGTTGACCGTGAGCCACGCATGCGTTGGGTGAGCAGGAAATCCATTCGGCCAGCCGATGCGGAAGTGGAGGCGAATCCGCGGGCGCGCAGTGCGCAGTTGAGGGTGTTGGAGAAAGTTTAACCCAAGGGGAAATATGAATCGTAAAAAGGGGAACAAGGCAGTACGGTTTGGGCCTGCGCTCAAGGCGGTATTGATATGTGTTGTCACCTGCGGCCTCGGTTTGGGGTACGTGTGGCAGAAACAGCAGATCAATTCCCTCGGACAGCAGATCAAGGAGAACGAAATCAAGCTGGAGGAATTGCGGCGTGAAAACAAACGCCGGGGCGATAATTTGGCTTACCTGATGTCACCCCAGGAATTGGACACGCGCCTGCGGCAGCTGAACTTGGACTTGATGGTGCCACGCCCTGAACAGATCGTGGTGCTGCAGGAACAACGGGAACCCGCACCGCAATCGCCAATGGTCGGCACGGAACCCATCCGCACGGCCAGTCGCTAACCTCCTCCAGCCGGAGGCAAACGTGGAAGACAACGGGAAGAGCCTGCAGCGCTCGGCCAAGCGGTGGCTTTACTGCTTTGGCGTCATCATGCTTTTGTCCTTCAGTCTGCTGGGCTATCGACTGGTGGATCTTCAAGTAGTTCGCCATGCGCAGTTGAGTGACGCGGCCCGCGGCAACACGGTGCGCACCATTGTTCGCGAACCGCGCCGAGGAAACATCCTAGATGCTCGCGGAAACCTTCTGGCGACAAGTCTGTTTGTCAAAACTATCTGTGCCGATCCGGGATTGATCGGTCCGTACGGTCCACAACTGGCCGCCGCTTTGGCCCCACATTTGGAATTGGAACAAGCTTGGATTGCTTCCAAGTTGGAACCCCAATTATTTCAGGGCGGTGCCGGCCAAATGCGCACCAATCGTTATGTGGTTCTCAAACGGAAAGTGCCGAGGGAAAAATGGGAGGAAATTTCGGCAGACCTAAAGGCGCTCGATCTCGGAGTGGACGAATCCAGCCTCACCCGTAAACAACGCCAGATGCTGACCAGTGTGCGCCGGTCCATTTTTGCTGATCGCAAGGAGGATCAACTTCGCGTTTACCCCGGCAACCGGTTGGCTTCCCATGTGCTCGGTTTTGTGGGCGGCACCGATCATGACGGCAAGGAGGGCATCGAGGCCGTGTTGGATTCTCGCCTCACTGGCACGCGTGGTTGGCGCGTAACCGAAACCGATTCGCGCAAGCGTGAGGTGGTTTCCCTGCGCCATCAGGACGTCGCCGCCCGTAACGGATTGAATGCCCGCCTTACCATTGACCTTGGCGTGCAACACATCGTGGAAGCCGAATTGGATCAGGCGATGGAACGTCATCAACCGCAGGGTGTCACCGCCGTGGTGGTGCGGCCTGCGACCGGCGAAATATTGGCGATGGCTAACCGGCCGGATTTCGATCCCAACCGGCCCGGTGAATTCCCTGCCGCCAACCGCCGAAACCGAGCTGTAACCGACACTGCGGAGCCCGGCTCCACCTTCAAGGCCGTGACCGTGGCCGGGGCCCTCAATGAACGCCTCGTTTCATTGCAGAGCCGCTTCGATTGCGAGAACGGAATCTTTTATCATGGCGGCCGGTCGTTGCGGGACCATCATCCTTATGACCGGTTGAGCGTGATGGAGATCATCACCAAATCCTCCAATATCGGCTCGGCCAAGGTGGCCATGCTATTGGGCGAAGGGCATTTGCATCATTACATCCGGCGATTTGGTTTTGGAGAACGTACGCGCGTGAGCCTACCCGGCGAGGTATCCGGCACCGTGCATCCCTTGAAACGCTGGAACAAACTCTCCATCACCCGCGTACCCATGGGCCATGAAGTGGCCACCACTCCTATCCAAATGGTCATGATGGCCAGCGCCATTGCCAATAGCGGAAAACTGATGCGGCCCATGCTGCTGCGTCAGTTGGAAGATGAAACCGGCAGGATGGTTGTGCAATATCATCCGGAAGCCGTGCGGCAGGTGGTGTCTCCGGAAACAGCCCGCCGCGTGACAATTGCCCTGAAGACCGTGGTCGAGCCGGGCGGGACGGCCCGACGTGCGGCGTTGGAGTACTACAGTGTGGCCGGGAAAACCGGCACGGCGCAAAAAGCGGGACGGGGCGGATACATTCCCGGAAAATATTATTCGTCGTTCGTGGGATTTTTTCCTGCCGACAAGCCCGCCTTGTGTATATACGTGGCTCTCGATGAACCGACCGGGGATTACTACGGAGGCCTTACTGCAGCGCCCATCTTCAAGGCGATCGCAGAGCGCTCGGCCAGTTACCTCGGCATCAAGCCGGATCTGGTCGAGCAGGGCTCCATGGTGTCCAACAACGAAGGGCCGTAAGCCGTGAAATTGGCGGCACTGTTGGAGACCCTGCCGGAGGTGCAAACCCCCGGCAAACTTCCCGACTCTATCCAGGCTTTGGAATATGACTCGCGCCGCGTCGCGCCTGATTCCCTCTTTATCGCGCTGCGCGGGGCGAAGGTGGACGGACACAAATTCGCCGCCCAAGCCGCTCAACGCGGGGCCGTGGCCGTGTTGGCCGAGGAGCCGCTGGATTTGCCTGAATCGTGTGCTCTGTTGCGCGTGCCCGATTCCCGCGCGGCAATGGCCGATTTGGCGGCGGCATTTTACGGCCAGCCGGCACGTCAGCTGAAACTACTGGGAGTCACGGGCACCAATGGAAAGACATCCGTGGCCTTCCTACTGCGCCATCTATTGGCAGCGGCCGGGAATCGCTGCGGCATGATAGGCACCGTGGAATACGATTTGGGCGAGCGCGTTGTGCCGGCCTCGCGAACCACGCCCGAATCGCTTGAGCTGCAGGCGTACTTGGCGGCCATGCGTGATGCCGGATGCGGAATGGCCGTCATGGAGGTGAGTTCCCACGCGCTACTGCAACACCGTGTTCGCGGATTGGATTTTTCGGTCGGCGGTTTCACCAACCTGACGCAGGATCACCTCGATTATCACGGTGACATGGAGCAATACTTCGCGGCCAAGCGCCGGTTGTTTACTGATCACAATTCCGGCAACGCCGTGGTGAATTCAGCGGATCCGTACGGCCAGCGCTTGGCTGATGAGTTTGCGGCCCAAACCGTGGGCGATACACCAACGGCCGATCTTTTCATTGAGATTGTAAAACTGGCACAAGCGCAGTCTCTTTTTCGCGTGGATGGAGTTGAATTCAGCATGCCTTTGATCGGCCGCCATAACGTCGCCAATGCCGCTTTGGCCTTGGGTATGGTCCGCGCATTGGGCGTGACTCTGGAAGATTGCGTAAAACCCTTGGCGTCGGCAACGCCTGTGCCCGGCCGGCTGGAGCCGATAGTGGAAGGCCAGCCGTTTGCAGTGTATGTCGATTATGCGCACACGGATGATGCCCTGCGTCAGGTGCTTTCGACATTGCGCGAAATTACCCCGGGCCAATTGCGGGTGGTTTTTGGGTGCGGCGGCAATCGGGATGCGGGGAAACGCCAAAAGATGGGCGCGGTGGCCGCGACGGTGGCCGATGCGGTGATGATTACCACGGACAATCCGCGCCGCGAAGATCCCGCCACCATTGCCGAGCAAATCGCCGAGGGTTGTGCCTCGGCGGCGGGCGCCGATTGGCAGATCGAATTGGATCGGGAACGCGCATTTGACGAAATACTGCGAGCGGCGATCTCGGGTGACACCGTGTTGCTTGCCGGTAAAGGGCATGAGACTTATCAGGAGATTAACGATCTCGTGCAACCGTTCGATGACCGCGCCATGGCCCGCTCCATTTTGGCAACATTGAAGGAGGCGCGGTGATGGAGCGGCCATTGCGATTTTTGCTTGAGGCGTGTCCCGGAAAAAACGTGGGCGTGAACCCGGATCAGGTTTATCAGCGGGTTTGCACCGATACCCGCGCCGTGCGGCCGGGCGATCTATTCGTTGCGCTGCGTGGCGAGCGGTTCAATGGAAACGCCTTTGCGGCGGCGGCGTTGAAAGCCGGGGCGGTGGCGGCGGTGGTGGATGAGCCGGTGGATGCCGCGCCAGTGTTGCGCGTGGCCGATGCCCGCGTGGCGTATGGTCAGTTGGCGGCCGCGCATCGGCGGGAGTTTGATTGCCCTGTGTTTGGGGTGGCCGGTTCCAATGGCAAAACTTCCACTAAGGATATGCTGGCCTCCGTGCTGGGCGTCGAACGTAATGTGCTCCGCAGTGAGGCAAGTTTTAACAACGACGTGGGCGTGCCGGCGACCTTGCTACAGCTTGGGCCGGAGCATGAGGCGGCCGTGGTGGAGTTGGGTACCAATCATCCCGGCGAGTTGGCACCCTTGGTGCAAATGGCGACTCCGGATTATGGAGTGCTCACGGGGATTGGCCGCGAGCATTTGGAATTTTTTGGCGATCTGGAGGGCGTGGCTCAAGAGGAGGGGATGCTGGCGGAGTTGTTGCCGCCTCGTGGAAAACTTTTCCTGTATGGTGATGGAGATTGGGTTAAGCCAATCTGCCAACGCACCCAGGCTGACGTTATCCGCGTGGGCTTTGGGGCGGCCAATGATTGGCAGGTGGAAACTACGCGGGTTGAACAGGGCGGAACGCACTTTTCAATTCGGGCTGCTGAGTCCATGTGGAGCGGAGATTATTTTACTCCATTGATCGGCGGCCATCAGGCAGGCAATGCCGCTTTGGCGCTGGCGGCCGGTGCCGCGCTGGGCATGGGCCGGGAGGCCTTGGCACAAGGACTCGCGGCCAGTCCGCAACCGAAGCAGCGTTTGCAATGGGCCGAGAGCGGTGGGGTGCGTTGGTTGAACGACGCTTACAACGCTAATGCGGATTCAGTCCGCGCCTCGCTGGAAACACTGGCGGCATTGGAAACGGCCGGCCGGCGGTTTGTGGTTTTGGGCGAAATGGCTGAGCTGGGTGAGCACGCTGAGGATGCGCACCGCGAGGCCGGTGCATTGACGGCCTCAGCGGCGGCGGGTTTGGTTGCCATTGGCCGATGGGCCGATGTCACCGCTGAAGCCGCTCGGGCTGCTGGGTTGAAGGCGGTGGAATCCGTCCCCGATGTTCGAAGTGCTGTGGATGTGCTGCGCGATTGGGTGCAGCCGAGGGATGTGGTGTTATTGAAGGCTTCGCGAGCAGCGAAGCTGGAGCAGATTTTGGATTTATTTTAGCCCGCCAAGAACGGGTTGGGAGGATGTTTTATTATTTGAGTCAACTGCCGGAATGGCTGATGCACAATGGGCACAGTCAATGGGGGGATTGGCTCTCGCCGCTGAACGTCTTTCAGTACTCCACCTTTCGCAGTGCCGGGGCGGCGGTGACGGCACTGCTGCTTTGCTGGTGGCTGGGGCCGCGCGTGATTCGTTGGCTGCAGTATCTGGCGAATCAGGAGTACGAGGACATGGCACGCGAAGGCGGCGGAATGTCCGACGGGGTCAGCAAAAAAAATGTGCCGACCATGGGCGGGTTGCTGATTGTGGCGGCGATTGATCTATCGGCTCTGATGTGGGCGCAATGGAACCCGCTGGTAACGCTTACGCTACTGTCCATGCTGGCGCTGTGTTTGTTGGGTTTTTATGATGACTACTCGAAAGTAACGCAGCAAAGCCGTGAGGCGGGATTGTCGGAGGGCGTCAAGCTGGTCGGGCAGGTTTTTCTCGCGGTTTTCATTGCCGTGTACCTGTGGAGGTTGGATGACACGCGGGAACTAATCACGGCGGTGATGGTGCCGTTTTTCAAGGATCCAGTTCTGGAAGGTCCATCCCACACCATGGTGTGGTCGGTGGCAGCCGTGGTGGGGTTGTTCATCACCGTCTCCGCCATTGTTGGGAGCTCGAACGCCGTGAACCTGACCGATGGTCTGGATGGGTTGGCGATTGGCTGCACGCTGATCGTTTCCTTTGTGTTTTACATTTTCACCTACATTGCCGGTAACGCGGAGATTGCTCGCGAGTTGTATGTGCCCCATGTGCGTGGGGCAGTGGAGTTGTCGGTCATTTGTGCGGCCATGATCGGTGCGGGCCTGGGCTTTCTGTGGTTCAACTGCCATCCGGCCAAGGTGTTCATGGGCGATACGGGCTCGCTGGCGTTGGGAGGCTCGCTGGGCATCATGGCCGTGCTGATCCATCAACCTTTTGTGTTGGTGATTGCCGGCGGTGTGTTTGTGCTGGAAGCGCTCAGCGTGATGTTGCAACGGGGATGGTTTAAATGGACGCGCCTACGTACGGGCGAGGGGCAGCGTATTTTTCTCATGGCGCCATTACACCATCATTTTCAGAAAAAGGGCTGGCACGAAAACCAAGTGGTGATGCGTTTCTACATTCTGAGCATTCTGTTTGCCGTACTGGCCTTGGCGACCCTGAAACTGCGCTAGGATGAAACCCGGGCCGGACAAGGCGGTGTGCGTGTTGGGGCTCGGGCGAAGCGGAAAAGCCGCGGTGGAATGGCTGCAAACCACCGGAGCCAAGGTGACCGCCGTGGATGGCCGCGCCACACCGGAACTTCAGCAATGGGCGGCCCAATTGCCGGAGGAGATTGATTGCCGCTTGGGGGAACGGGCAGTAATGGCCGATCGGTTTGACTTGGCCGTGGTGAGTCCGGGCGTGCCATTGGATCAACCGCAGGTGGCCAGCTTGCGCGCCCGCGGCGTGCCGGTATGGGGCGAGCTGGAGCTGGGCTGGAGCGCGTCGCAGTGTCCGGCCATTGCGATTACCGGAACCAATGGAAAGACGACCACGACAGAATGGGTGACGCAGCTGCTGGCCGAGACGAGACGCGAGGTGATGTCCGCCGGAAATATCGGCCGGCCGTTATGCGAGGTGTTGCCGCAAACGCGCAAGCTGGATGCCGTGGTGCTGGAGGTGAGTTCGTTTCAGTTGGAAACAATCGATGCCTTTCGAGCGAGCGTGGCCGTGCTGTTGAATTTGGCGGAGGACCATTTGGATCGTCATGGGTCGATGGAGAACTATGTTCGCGCCAAGGCGCGTCTCTTCGAAAATCAAAAACCCTTCGACTGGGCAATCATCCAATTCGAGGCCTGGGAACAACTGCAAGCACTGAATGTGATGATACCGGGGAAGGTCGTCACCTTCAGCGTTCGCAACAATTCCGCGGATGTGTACGTGGACAACAATCGGGTCATCAGTCGATTGCCGGGGGTGGAAGGCCCCGTGCTGGATTTGGCCGAATGCGCGCTGGAAGGAACGCATAATGCCGAAAACCTCATGGCCGCGTGGCTGGTGGGGCGCGCGATGAAATTATTACCGGCGGAGATGGTGCCGGTGCTGCAAACGCTCCGAACCGGCGAGCACCGTTGTGAGCTCGTGGCGGAGTGGGAGGGTGTGCGGTTTTACAACGACTCCAAAGCTACCAATGTGCATGCGCTGGTTAGCGCGCTGCGATCGATGCCGCCGGCGGAGCAGGCAGTCCGGAATGTTTGGCTCATTGCCGGAGGGCAAGGCAAGGGGATGGATTATCAGGCGGCGGCTTCAGCGGTGGGGGAACGGGTCAAGGGGGCTTGGTTGATCGGAGCTTCGGCTGCAGAAATTCAGTCTGCCTGGAGCCCTTTTGCGCCTTGCAATTTGGCGGCGGATTTGATAGAAGCCGTAGCTGAAGCAGGGAGGAATGCTGCCCCGGGAGATGTCGTGTTGCTGTCGCCGGCTTGCGCCAGTTTTGACATGTTCGACAGCTACCAGCATCGAGGAAACCAATTCCGAGCCGCCGTGACGGAATGGGTGGAGTCGAGGCAAGGCGATTGATCGCCAAAGATCCTTGGGGCAACCAAGACAGCGTGTGTGATATTCACATGTTGTTGGCAAGTTTAGCACATTCGGTTTTACGCGTTCCCACTGCACCATTATCAATGCGTGTCGCCTTGTTGGGCGCCACATAAAGGAGGAAGCTCGAAAGGGTTTCACACAACAAAGGAGGGTGTGGCAATGAAAGGTAGTAATCCAATAATTCCACCGGGTGCCCAGTTTGATGGGGCTCGGCGCGGACGTTCCAATATGCGAATGGCCGTGGTCGTGGTGGTGCTCATGCACATGGCGTTGTTTGCCGGTATTTTATTTAATGCCTGTAAACAAAAGGACGAGGGCGAAACTCAAAAGGAAACCGAGAAGGAAATGGCGGGCATCGTGAACCGGCAGCCCGAACCGGCGCCCTTGCCGGAGCCGATGACCTCGGATCCATTGCCGACCTTGCCGGCCCTCCCGAATGCGGGTTCCATATTGCCGCCTTTGCCCACTGAAGGCAGTGCAGGCGTGCCGCCCGTACCCTTGCCCACCACGCCGGCGGTTCCTTTGCCGGTGGCTCCTGCTCCGTCTATTCCCAGTCCGGCTCTGTCGACTCAGGCTGTTGGTGGCACCGAATACGTAATCGCCAGCGGGGACAACTTTTGGACCATTGGCCGCAAATTTGGCGTGAGCGCTAAGCAGATTGAACAGGCGAACCCGAGCGTGGTGCCGACTCGGATGAAAATCGGTCAAAAAATTAATATCCCAGCGCCAGCGCCGGTGACCGCTCCGGCGCCCACCGTGGCTCCAGTGGTGGATGATGGCAGCACGTACACGGTGAAATCCGGTGACACGCTGGGTCACATTGCCCTCCAGCATAAGGTGAAGATTGCGGAACTCAAAGCGTTGAACGGCTTGAGCACGGATCTGATTCGGATCGGGCAAAAGCTCAAGTTGCCCGCCGCGGCCCTGCCAACGGGCGTGGATTTCCCGGGAGCCATTCCGCCATCCTTGCCACTACCTCCCACCTCCGGGCTGGGGCCAGCAGTGAACCCGGAAAATGGCCTGCCGGTGGGTACTGGTGAAACCGTGCCCGCGCCGGGCTTGTAATTTCAGGCAAACTGATTGGGCGTGGGTTTCCGCGCCCAATCTTTTTTGGTTTTCGGCAGATTGGGTCATGCGATACGCCACCAACATTTTGGCCATCTGTGTAGCGGGCCTGTTGGCGTTGGGGATTGTAATGCTCTACAGCGCGGGCATGGCGCAAAGCGGCGCGCGCTTTCTCAGCATGCAGTTGGTGTGGGGCGGGCTTGGTTTGATGGCCTGTTTTGCCGCCACGGTGATGGATTATCGGTGGTTCAAAAAAATCGCCTTCCCGCTGTTTATCTTCACACTCATTCTGTTGGTGCTCGTGCTCATCCCGGGAATCGGTCTCAAGCTCAATGGAGCCCGACGTTGGTTTGACTTGGGGCCGATGAATTTTCAGCCTTCGGAGCTGGCCAAGATTTCGCTGTTGATGGCGCTCGCGCTTTGGGGGGAACGCCATGTTGTGCGGATGCGGGAGTTCAAGTATGGCTTGGTAATTCCGGGCGCGGCCATTGCGGTGACGCTGGGCTTGATCTTTTGTGGGCCGGACTTTGGCACAACCATGTTATTGGCGGCGGTGTGTTGCATCCTTCTGTTTGTGGCGGGAGCGAACTGGAAATATATCGTGCCGCCAATGCTCGCAGGAGCGGCGGCCATTGCGGTGGCGATTATGAACGATCCCGTGCGCAGTAATCGCATCATGGCGTTCCTGCATCCGGAACAACACCGCGAGGGGGCCGGCTTTCAGGCCTATCAAGCTATGTTGGCTCTGGGTTCAGGCGGGACGACCGGTTTGGGATTGGGTAACGGCCGTCAGAAGCTGGGGTTCGTGCCGGAACATCACACGGACTTTATCTTCTCCGTGATCGGCGAAGAGCTTGGAGTGATCGCTAGCCTCGGGGTGGTGCTGGCGTTTATGGCGATCGTGGTGTGCGGGCTGTATATCGCGTGGAATGCGCGGGATCGATTCGGCATGATTCTTGGTACGGGCATTACGTTTCTGATAGGCCTACAGGCATTCATCAACATCGGTGTGGTGACCAGCGCCTTGCCGAACAAGGGATTGCCGCTGCCGTTCATCAGCTACGGAGGATCGAGTTTGGTGATGATGCTTGGGAGCGTGGGAATATTACTGAGCATTGCGAGCTATTCCCGAACGGATCAATCCGAAACCGATGTGTCGGCTTCGCCGGATGAAGCGGAGTGGGGGAACTCTGACTTTGTGCCCGAACAGCGGGAGCTGCTGCCGGATTCCACCTAACCCAAATGGCTGCCTCCCAACCTCATGTGGCGATCGCCTGTGGTGGAACGGGAGGGCATTTCTTTCCCGGCGTGGCAGTCGCTCGTGCGTTACAGCAGCAAAATGTACGCGTCACCCTCTGGGTTTCCAACAAGGCCATTGATCAAAAAGCCGTGGCGACCGTGCCGGATTTGGCACATGTAAGCACTCCGGCCGTGGCCTTGGAATGGCGGCGACCATGGCGTTTTCTGTTTGGATTGCGAACGGCGATGCGGCAGGTGCGCACGGCTATGGCGGACGACCGGCCGGAGGCTGTGTTGGCCATGGGCGGCTTCACCTCTGCGGCCCCGGTTTGGGTGGGTAGAAAATTGGGGGCGGCCACGTTTTTGCATGAATCCAATGCCGTGCCCGGTCGGGCCAATCGTTTGCTTTCGCGCTGGGCTGATGAGGTGTTGGTGGGCATGGCGCCTGCCGCAGAGCGTTTTGGGAATAGCCATGTGGAGGTGACCGGCACGCCTGTGCGGGATGATTTTCGGGAATTGGATCAACGCCCCAGTCGCGAGGCTCTGGGGCTTCCGTCGGATCAACCGATGGTGTTGGTGATCGGCGGCAGCCAGGGCGCGCGAGGGGTAAACCGTCTGGTCACCGCCGCGTCCACCGAATGGCGTGGAGTTTCCCTGCTGCATGTATGCGGCGCAACGGATGAAGCTGAAGTGCGTGCAGCGTATGCTGGGGCGGTTAACGAGGTGCAGGTGCATGCATTCCTGAAGGACATGCCGCAGGCCTTGGGAGCGGCCACGCTGGCTGTGAGCCGGGCCGGCGCTTCCTCGATTGCGGAGCTGGCTGCCGCGCGTGTGCCGTCGGTGTTCATTCCACTGCCCAACTCCGCGGATGACCATCAACGCGCCAATGCGGCGGCGGTGGTTGCGGCGGGTGGCGGGAAGGTGTTGGAGCAGCATGTAACTTCTTCCGGCGAACTGGCTCGAGTGGTGGAGGAGCTGTTGCAGGATGATCATACCCGGGCAAAAATGGCCGAAGGCATGGCGGCCTTGGATCGGCCAGAATCCGCGACGCAGATTGCCGACAGAATTCTGCGTCGATTGTGAAGAAGGCCGCATGGACAGGTGGTCGGCGACGGCGTAGGAAAAGACCTCGATGAACCGTTTATCCCGCGAACAGGTGGAGCAATGGCTGGCGGACGCGCAGCCGAGTGCTTCGGTGTATCTCGTGGGCGCGGGAGGGTGCGGGATGAGCGGGCTGGCGCATTTGTTGTTGGATCTCGGTTTGGCGGTTCAAGGCTCCGATCTGCGTGACCATGCCGGCTTGCGGTTATTGTGCGAACGCGGGGCGGTGGTGCATGAAGGGCATGCCTCAGAACAGTTGCGTGCGGCCCAGCCGGACTTGGTGGTGTATAGCTCGGCCATTCGCATGGATAACCCGGAACTGGCGTTGGCTCAGCAGCTGGGTATTCCTCTGGTACGCCGCGCGGTGTTGTTGGCAGCATTGGCGCATCAACGCCGGGCGGTTTGTGTGGCGGGCATGCATGGCAAGACCACCACGACTGCATTGCTGGCTTACGCGCTGGAGCAATTGGAGGCACCGGCCGGGTTCGCAGTGGGTGCCGGGGTGCCGCAATTGGGGCGTTCGGCCCGAATGGGCGGGGATGCCTCGGCTTGGTTTGCCGTGGAGGCGGATGAAAGCGACGGGACCTTGCGGGAGTTTCATCCCGAACAGGCCATCGTGCTTAACATTGATGAGGAGCACTTGGATTATTTCGCCAACTTCCAGGCGGTTTGCGATGAGTTTATGACTTTTGCTGAGCAGACTCATGGACGACTCATTTTTTGTGCGGATGATGCGTGCCTGCTGGAGTTGTTTGGCGGGCACGCGCGGGCGGTGAGTTATGGGTTTAACCCAGCGGCCGATTACCGGGCCGAGGTGAGGGGATCAGGCCGGTTTACTGTGGAGTGTGCTGGTGAAGCGCTGGGGGAATTTTCGCTGAAATTGTGGGGAGAGAAAAATATTTCCAACGCCGTGGCGGTGGTGGCGTTTCTACATGCCAACGGCTTTGAGGCGGACGTCATTCGCGAAGCGCTGAAGGGGTTTCAGGGAGCGGACCGCCGACAGCAGGAACTGTTCTGCGACGAACGTTACCGGATCTTTGATGATTACGGCCATCATCCGGCGGAAATCGAGGCGACATTGCGCGCGATACGCGAGCAGTGTGCGGGGCGTTTATTAGTGGCGTTTCAGCCGCATCGTTATTCGCGTACGCAACATTTGCTCAGTGAATTTGCCTCCTGCTTTGGGGAGGCGGATTTGTTGTGGATCACCGAAGTGTACGCAGCCAGCGAGGAACCGATTGCGGATATTCATGGGCAGCGGTTGGTCGAGGCCATTGCGGCGACCGGACAACCGGCTGCGTTTGCGGCGACGTTGGATTTATTGCGAAACAAAGTGCGACAGGCACTGAAGCCGGGGGATGTGGCGGTGTTTTTGGGCGCAGGCGACATCACGCAAGTGGCACACGCATTGGCAAAGGATTTACACATGACAGGCACAACCCACGCACAGGCATTGCGCGAATTGGTGAGCACGGAAAGTGAGGTGCTGGAAAATGAACCGCTGGCCAAGCGCACGACGTTGGGAGTCGGCGGACCGGCAGAAGTCTTGGTCACGCCAGCCAATGAAACGGATTTGGCGGCAGTGATGCGGTACGCTGCGACCCATGAAGTGCCGGTGTTTCTGCTCGGGCGGGGTTCGAATCTGGTGATTCGCGAAGGAGGCATTCGCGGGATTGTAATTTGCCTGCGACACGAAGGGTTTACGCAAATCGAGGTACGGGAAAATGTTTTGCATTGCGGAGCTGGGGCGCGCCTGAACCACATTGCCAATTCGGCGCGCGATGCCGGCCTAGCAGGGCTGGAGTTTCTGGAGGGCATTCCAGGCTGTCTGGGAGGTGCACTGCGAATGAACGCGGGGGCTTGGGGTGGAGAGACATTTGAGCAGGTGGAGTCGGTGCGGTTCATGACGCGTGATGGCCAGATCGAGGAACGGCCGGGATTTGAAATGGGCGCGGTGTATCGGAGTTGTCCTGTTTTAAGGGATCACATTGCTCTGAGCGCGGTGTTGCGTG
This sequence comes from uncultured Verrucomicrobiales bacterium, assembly GCA_913048135.1. Classification (GTDB taxonomy): domain Bacteria; phylum Verrucomicrobiota; class Verrucomicrobiia; order Limisphaerales; family UBA1100; genus UBA1100. The sequence continues at coordinate 22,483 of CAJWVY010000002.1, read as the reverse complement.
GGGAATTGGAGGGCCGGGAAGAGGTCCGGGCGCGTATGGATGCCTTACGAAAACAACGGACTGAAAGCCAGCCGCACAATCGTAGCGCCGGTTGCATGTTTAAGAATCCTGAGACCACGTCGGCGGGTAAATTGGTCGATGAATGTGGGCTTAAGGGCTTGCGTGTAGGCGGTGCGATAGTTTCCGAGCGCCATGGAAATTTTATCATCAATAACGGCACCGCCACGGCAAATGATGTGCTGGCGCTGATTGAGCAGGTGCGGGAGCGCGTGAAAACTAAGCGCGGAATCGACCTCCATACCGAGGTGCAGGTGGTGGGGGAGCCTCTGCCGGAAAGCGAATAATTTCCGCATATCGGGATTGTCCTGAACCCCCTTTTTTGTATACTCACGCCAAGGAGGTTTGGTAAACCAGTTCCAGGTAACGGTCCTGCTTGGGGGCAGGAGCGCGGAGCGGGAAGTCTCATTACGATCCGGTGCGGCCGTAGCCCGTGCCTTGCGTGCCTTGGGGCATGGGGTGGATGAGGTGGATCCCGCCGGGGAATCATGGGGATTGCCGGCCAAAACAGAGGTGGTGTTCTTGGCGTTGCACGGCGAATATGGAGAGGATGGGCAGGTGCAGTCCCGGTTGGAAACACTGGGCGTGCCCTACACCGGCACGGATGCGGCCGGCAGTGCTTTGGCTTTTGACAAGGCGCGCAGCAAGGAACGCTTCCAGCAAAACCAAGTTGCTTCGCCGCGCGGAGTTTTGATTGATTCTCCAACCTCCACACCGCCCGACTCCATTCCTGCCCCATGGATTCTCAAGCCGGCGGCGCAGGGATCCAGCGTGGGCTTGAACCGCGTCGAGGACGAGACCGAGTGGGACACGGCGTTGGCGGATTCGCTGCAGCATGGCGGGGCGGTCTTGTGTGAGGAATGTATTCAAGGGCGCGAGTTGACGGTGGGGATTCTGGATGGAGACACATTGCCGGTGGTGGAAGTGCGGCCCAAGGCGGGTGGATACAATTACGAAAACAAATACACCCCCGGAGCCACCGATTATTTTTGCCCGGCCGATTTGCCCGATGAGGTCACCGCGCAAGTGCAGGCTTTGGGACTGCGCGCTTTTGAGGTGGTTGGGGCAAGGGATTTTGGCCGAGTGGATGTCATGCTGGATGCGGAGTCCAAGCCGTATATTTTGGAGGTCAACACGCTACCGGGTATGACCGAAACAAGTTTACTGCCCAAAGCGGCCGCGGTGGCGGGAATGGATTTTAATGCGCTCTGTCAGCGAATGCTGGAGCTGGCGCTGCGCCGAAACTAGTCATGTGGGGAAAACGACACCAAGGCAACCGACGCGGACATCAACGATACACGTTGTTGAACGTGGATTTGCCGGCTGAAAAAGTGCGCCAACAACGCCTGCGTTGGGCGGCGCGCACCGCCGGATTTGTGCTGGGTGCGGTGGCGTTGTTTGTGGGAGTGTGGCATGGCGGCGGTTGGCTGCTGAAATCGGGCTTTTATCAGAACGACCATTTTTCCGTGCGCTCGGTGGATATCCGCACCGACGGCGTCATTCAGACCAGCCAGATCCAGACATGGGCGCGAGTGCAAAAGGGCGACAATTTATTCGGTCTGGATTTGCAACGGGTGAAACGCGATCTCGAAATGGTGCCACTGATCGAAACCGCGGCGGTGGATCGCGTGTTGCCGGAGACCCTGCGCCTGCGCATTACCGAGCGGCGACCGTTGGCTCAGGTGATCGGCTACAAACAACAGGGCGATGGAGACCTGCGCCGGGTGCGGTATTGGATCGATGGCAAAGGGGTAGTGATCCCACCAATTGATCCCAAGCTGACCACACGGGATGCGCCGCCCAAATGGATGCCGCTGATCGTGGGCTTGAGCCAGGCGGAATTGATGCCCGGTCGCGAGATTGAATCGCCACAACTTTCGGCGGCGCTGGAATTAATTCGACAATTTGATCTGTCGCCAATGGCAGGTTTGGCGCATTTGCGGCAGATCGATGTATCCCGTCGCGAGACTCTGGAGGTGGTGACCTGGCAGGGCGGTCGAATGACGCTGGCGTTGCATGGACTGGATCGGCAACTGAGCCGCTGGCGGCAAATCCATGATTTGGGCCGCCAACATCAACGCGCCATTGCGACCGCTGATTTATCCATCAAAAACAATCTGCCTGTAAAATGGGCTCTGGCCAGCCGCACGCGCCCCGAGTAATTCATGTTCGACCGCACTGAAATCATCGTGGGTCTGGAGATTGGCACAGCCAAAGTATGCGCGGTGGTCGGCGAATTAAGCGAGGACGAAGGGCTGCACGTGATCGGCCTAGGGCAATCGCCCACCGCCGGGGCGGTTCGCAAAGGGGAGATCATCAATGCGGAAGTGGCCGAGGACGCGGTACGCGCCGCCCTGAATGAAGCCGAGCAGCAAACGGACATTGAAATTGGGAGTGTTTATCTTGGAGTGACCGGAGCGCACATCAAGGGCTTCAATAATCGCGGAGCGCATCCGATTGCCTCGGTGGGGCGCGAGATTGATGATGAGGATGTCAGCCGCGTGGTGCGCGGTGCGCAGCCTCAATTGCCGGCGGATGAAGAGGTGCTGCACACTGTGCGCCAGCATTTCCGGGTGGATGGTCAGGATGATGTGCAGCAGCCGGTGGGCCGCGTGGCTTCCAAGCTGGAGGTGGATGTCCATGTGGTTTGCGGCCAACGCACCCGCATTCAAAACCCGGTGCGCGTGGTAAAAGGATTGGGCATTGATGTGGAGGATGTGGCCTTCAATGGCCGCGTGGCCGCCTTACCTATCCTCACTTCGCAACTGGGCGAACAAGGGGCACTGATGATCGACTTGGGCGCGGGTACGACGGAGTATTCGGTTTATTTGGGCGGCGCCATGTGCCACACGGGAGTGTTGGCAGTGGGGGGCGAGCATGTGACCAATGATTTGGCGGTGGGCATGAAGCTTTCCCAGACACGGGCCGAACGCCTCAAGCTTGAGCATGGCAGCGCTGTCCCGGATCCACGCGTGTCGCGTCGGGCGGTGAATTTCGCCAGTGACGTGGGATTGGATGATAAACAGGTGAGCGTGGGGCACATTCAGCAAATCATGCACGCGCGGCTGGACGAGTTGTTTCAGCTCATCCGCGCTGATCTGGACAAACACGGGTTGTTGCGCCGTATCAACGGCAGTGTGCTGTTAACCGGCGGCGGGGCTCGTCTGCCTCAGATCAATCTTCTGGCTCAACAGATGTTTGAATTGGATGTTTGTTTGCCACACGAAACAGAGGAAGCGCACGAGGGCGGATTGCTGCATCAACCCGAATGCACGGCGGCCATGGGGCTGGTGAAGTTTGGAGCGCGCCAAGTGCGGGCCCGGGCGCATCAACGAAAAGGTCTGCTGGGTTGGCTGACCAATTAGCGAGCGATGAATCCTGAATCCAACTTTTGCGTGAAAATGGTGGGCGTGGGCTGCGCCGGTCTGCGCTTGCTGGATCGCGTGGCGGCGGCCGGATTTCCGGCGTCGAGTTTTTTGGCGTTGGATTCGGACTGCGAACAGCTGCAACGCTGCCAAATCGCCGAACGGGTTCAATTGGGCGAAACGAACCGCCGCGGCTGGGGCTGCAGCGGTGATGAAGGCGAAGGCGCCAATTGTGTGCGGGCCGCGCGCGATCGGATTGCGGGCAAGCTCATGGGAGCGGATCTCGTGGTCATTGTTGCCGGCATGGGCGGCGGCATGGGTGGCGGTGGGGCACCGGTGGTGGCTGAAATCGCCTCCGAAGGAGGAGCGTTGGTGGTGGCCCTTGCCATAGAGCCCTTTGATTTGGAGGGCCACAATGAAATGGCTCAAATTGCGGTGAACCGTTTAACGCAAGTGGCGGATACGGTGGTGCGTATGCCCAACCAAAACGTGATGGAAACGTTGGGTAAAGGCGCCTCGGTAGCCGAATGTATGGAAGCTGCTAATGGGCACGTATTGGAGGCCTTGATGGGACTGGGCCGGTTGGCGCGGGCGGATGGAGAACTGAATGTGGATTTTGCGCACGTACGCCGTTTGATGACGGGCTACCATGGGGAAAGCAGTTTGGTCACAGTTGAGGTGGCAGGCGACGCCCGGCCAAGGGCGTTGCTGGAGGCGATCCTGAAGCATCCATATTTGAACACAGGTTCGGAGCTTCGCAATTGCGAGGGATTGATCGTGAGTTTGGTGGGAGATGAATCCATGTCCATGGAGGAGGTGGATGAGTTTGTGGCGCACCTCAAGGCAACGATGGCTCGAGCGAAGGTGATCCTCGGTGTTCATGTGGATAACGCCATGGGCAAGGGAATGGGAGCGATGGTGTTGATGCCGCGTATGCCGGTGAAGACGGTTTTGCCCGTCGCTCCAAAGCCAGAACCTCTGCAAATTTCCATGCCCAAACCGGTCAGAAATCAACCGGCCTCCACCCGTGATTTTCAGCAACAACAACTGCCGCTCGTGCCGATCTCCAAGGGGCGCTTTGACAAGGGCGAGCCAAACCTCCATGATGGCGAGGATCTCGATGTGCCCACTTTTTTGCGGCGCAACATGATCCTGAACTAGCGCGGCTCCATAAGCATGCAGTGGTATACTGAACTGATTCTGCTGCTGGGTTTTACCGGCGTGGCCTTCTTCTTTGCCCTCGCGGAAACGGCCTTGCTCACGCTGGGGAAATGGCGTCTGCGCCAGATCACCGCACACCAGCCCGAGCGCGGTGTTTTTATCCGAAAACTACTGGCATCTCCGCAGGATTTACTCGCGACCATGACGCTGGGTAACACCTTGGCGCATGGCGCAGTGATTGCCGTGGCGCTGGTGCTGGGTTGGAAACTGAATCCAGATCGCTTTGCCCTAATGGGTTTTCTACTGGCGGCTGGTTTGATTTTGTTTTCAGAAATCGTCCCTAAAACATTGGCCGTTCGCCGGCCAGAAGCGTGGGCACCGCGCGTGGCTTCGGTAATGCTTTGGTTGGTGCAACTCACCGGGCCAGTGCGCCGAGTGGCGCAGGCGGTGAATAATCAACTGCTCCGGTTGGTGCCGAAATCCATTCAGCCATTACCGGCCTTATCCGATGAGGAATACCGCGAACTGCTCGAGTTGGCCTGGCAATCCGGTACGCTGGGTATGTCAGAAAAGGAAATCATTCTCAGCATCACCCATCTGGACCGGCGTACTGTGGGGGATTTGATGCGGCCGCGATCACAAATGGCCAGCATTCCGCACGACTTAAGCGTGTCGGAAATGTTGGTGGCCGCGCGTAAACATCAACATCGTCGATTGCCGATGTACGGCGAAAGCCCTGATAGCATCGTGGGCATTTTGAACACGCCCAAACTTTTGGCGGACCCAGAGGTGGACATGGTGGAGGTTATAGACTTTCCCTCCTTTGTGCCCGAGGAAATGAATTTACTAGAGTTACTCAAGAGTTTTCAAAACAAGACACACAGCATGGCGATCGTGCTCGATGAATTCGGCACCACGGCGGGCTTGGTGACGCTGGAGGATATTTTGGCGGACATCGTGGGCGGACTGCGTCGGGAGGGAGATGAGTCCCAATTCGTTCTTGAAGAACAAGGGGAAGGTCGCTGGCGGATGACGGGTAACGTGTGGCTGGAGGACTTCCGCCGCGAATACCCGGCGCTCGAGCGCGCGCCGGGTGTGGATACCATTGGCGGATTGATAACTTCCCGGCTCGATGCCATTCCGGTGGTGGATACCGAGGTGGAATTCAGCGGGTTGATCTTTCGAGTAACGCGCGCGGACGACCGGCGAGTGCTCGAGGTGTTAGCCAAAACGAAGGGAGGTAAATGATGACCTCTTTGGAATGGAGCTTGTTGGGTTTAGGCGCATTATGCGCGGGCCTTTCATTTTTCCTTTCGGGCCTGGAGACAGGACTCGTGGAGCTAAGCCGGCTACGGTTGCGGCGCATGGCGCGTGAAGGCAATGCGCGTGCCGCCCGGTTGCTGGAGCATTTGGATCAACCCGAAGATACACTATGGACGATTCTGGTGGGCAACACCATGGCCAACGTTATTCTGGGGTTGGTGGGGTTATACGGACTGGCCTGCTGGATCGACGTAAAGGGCTATAACGAGCTGCTGCGCCCAACACAAACGGCGGCTGTTTTTTGGTTGGCGTTTTTGGCTGGCTGTTTGCTGTTCTACACCGTTTGCGAGTTATTGCCTAAAATGGTTTTCCGCAAATACGCCACCCGTTTGTGTGTGATATTATCCGGCATCTACAACTGGGTTGAATTATTACTCAGCCCGCTGGTGGAGTTACTCAAGAGTGTTTCGGAGGTGTTGTTGTTTGCGCCGGTGGGAGGTAGGCGCCGGGGTAACCTGTTTGGCAGTCGCGAAGAGTTGCGGCAATTGATGACCGAAAGCGGTCAGAGCCTGAGCAATGACGAGCGCGTGATGATTGATCGTGTGCTGGATCTGCAAAAAATTCCTGTGCGCGAATTGGCCAAGCCGTTTGATGAACTACCGGAAATCAAATCGGACGATCGCGTGGTGGACCTCGTGAGGAATCACAGCGTGGAGCCCTACACGCGTTTGCCGGTGTGGACTGAAAGCGGCTCGCGCCGCCGCATTGCGGGGGTGGTAAATTTGCGCCGCCTGATTTTTCTGCCGGAAACAGATTGGCAACGGCCGGTGGGGGATTTCTTAGAATCCACTTTGTATCAGGACGAAGACATCCGGTTACAATCGCTCCTGCAAGTGATGCAACGTTCCGGCCAGCGAGTGGTTATCATTTTGGACAAACGCCGCCGTGAACTGGGTATGGTGAGCCTGCCGGATATTCTTAAGGTGGTATTTGGAGAGGTGAAAGTCTGATGGCTGTCGGTGAGATAATGGAGATATTGGGCCTTTGCTTGGCGGTTGCGTTCCTTGTGTTGCTGAACGGATTCTTTGTGGCGGCGGAATTCGCGCTAGTAAAGGTACGCGATACCCAGCTGCAGCCGATGGCGTCCAAAGGGCATCGGCGCGCAAAAATGGCCCGGCATTTATTAGCCAACCTCGATGCCTATCTGAGTGCCTGCCAGCTGGGCATCACCATTGCCAGTTTGGCCTTGGGTTTTGTAGGGCATCCGATTTTCGATAAACTGTTGGAGCCGGTTTATAATCTGAATATAGATGGCGGAATGCTGTTGGCGGATGAGCATTGGCGGCACACCATTTCCTACGGAGTCGGCTTTGGTGTCATCACAATCCTGCACATTGTGGTGGGCGAGATGGCGCCTAAATGGGTAGCTATTCAGCGCTCCCTACAGACCTCATTATGGATTGCCTATCCGCTCCGGTGGTTTTACTGGACGATGTACCCATTCATTTGGCTACTGAACAACTGGGCGTTGTGGCTGTTGAAAAAGGTGGGGCTGGGTGAAGCGGATGAGCATGGGCATACGCATTCCGAGGAGGAATTACGAATGATGATCGGGGCGGCCGGCGATGGCTCGGATAAGGATCAGTTTCGCAGGGATCTGGTGTTGAATGCGTTTGATCTCAAGGACCGGATTGCGCGGGATGTGATGCGGCCTCGCCGCGAGATTGAGGGGTTAAATACCGAATCCAGTATTGAGGATTGCCTCGAACTGGCCGAGCGTACTCGGCACTCGCGGTTTCCATTGTGCTCAGGAGGCAATATCGATGAAACGGTGGGCGTGGTGCACATCAAGGATTTGTATGCACAACGGCGCACGGCAAAAACGGCCACGGAACTGGAGCCGTTTTCCCGTGATCTGGTTTACGCCCCGGAAACTGCGCGTCTGGAAGGGTTGATGCAGATTTTCCTCGAGCGCAAACTGCACTTCGCCCTGGTGGTCAATGAGTATGGCGACACGGTGGGAATGGTGACACTGGAAAATATTTTGGAGGAACTGGTTGGTCAGATTCAGGACGAGTTTGATCACGAACAGCCGATGTTCGAGAAGCTGGATAAGGTCACCTGGTCCATTCAAGGCACCATGCCGTTGCATGAACTGGCGGAGTTGACCGGCGAAGATTGTGATGAGAAAGGTGTGACTACCGTGAGCGGCCTGATCACCAAACGACTGGGATCCTTTCCCAAGGTTGGCGATGTGCTGGAGCTGGGCCGATACGAATTGCGCGTGGAACAAACGTTCCGACTGCAGGTGGAGCAGGCGCGTTTGACACAACTCAGCGATCGGGAGCCCAGCGAGGAAGCTCCGGCGGAGGAGGATTAAGCCCAGCTTGGGTTCTCGGGCAGGTAGCCCTCAAATTCATTCAGCAACTGTTGTTGGTATTCACCCGCAAAAGAGCCTGCGAAAAACTTCTTCAAGGCCTCGTTGTGGAGGCGCTCCCAACTGGCTTCCTCATTACCGGGATTTATGGGGAAGAACAGAGCTTCATTGGCAGCGGCGGCCTTGTGATCGCCGGGAGCGTCGCCGATCATTAGGACCTTGTCGGCTGCGTATTTTTCTTTGGCGGCGAAGGCGAGATGCTCGGTTTTGGTTCCCATTTCCTGGCCGGCAATAATCTGCACAAATTGGCGGATTTCATTTTCGTTCCACTCGCGTTCAAGGGCGTCCACTGGCGTTTGTGAAATCACCATGCAATCAGCCTGCGCATTGGCTTGAGTCAGAGTTTCGCGCACGAGCGGAAAGGGCGGCACGCCGTGCACGATGTCCTTTACGGTGACATTCACCGCATCGCTCCAGATTTTGATCGGGACGAGAGCTTCATTGCCGCCGGCCACTTCAGCATCCAGCGTGGCATTGCCGAGTTTGGTTTCGCGTTCCACCCATTCGAGCAGGGCAGGGAAACTGGGCACCTCCACGCCGCGCGCCTGTACTTCCTTTCGGGTTCGCAGTAAATCAAGCGCGCGAATAACGGCGTGGAAACGGTTGCAGCCGCGCGTTTTGGAGTAGAGGTTCACAAAGGTCCACACTTCGCGGGCGTATTTGCTGGCTGCCTGCAGCGCGTAGTGCTTGATGAACATCGGGGCAAAACATTCCTGATGTTTGATTTCCATGGAATCAAACACGCAGCCATCCGAATCAATGCCGACGAAGAATTCCTTGGATGGCGCAAAGTCGCGTAACACCTGTGCGGGATCACTCATGGTTAGGCGTTGTAGGTAGAGGAAGATACGTCGCCACCTCGTCCGGTCCAGTTGGTATGGAAGAATTCACCGCGCGGTTTATCGATCCGCTCATAGGTGTGCGCGCCGAAATAATCCCGCTGCGCCTGCAGTAGATTGGCAGGCAATTGCTCGGTGCGGTAGCTGTCGAAAAACGCCAGTGCCGTGCTGATTGCGGGCACGGGGATGCCGCGCTTGGCGGCTACGGCGACGACATTGCGCCAACCCTTTTGGCTGTGGCGAATGGCGCGCTTGAAAAAGGTGTCGAGCAATAGGTTTTGCAGGCGCGGATGCTTATCGTAGGCATCCTTAATCTTGCCGAGGAAAGCGCTGCGAATAATGCAGCCGCCGCGCCACATGAGGGCGATGTTGCCGTAGTTGAGTTTCCAGCCGTACTCCTTGGCGGCCGCACGCATAAGCATGAACCCTTGGGCGTAGCTGACGATCTTGGAGGCGTATAAGGCGCAACGGATGTCCTCGATGAACTTCGCCTTGTCACGGGTGATGGCGGGCTTGGGCCCGCGCAATTTGGTGGAGGCCTTGATGCGATCATCCTTGAGTGCGGAAATGCAGCGGGCAAATACGGCTTCGGCAATTAAGGTGGTGGGCATGCCAAGCTCGGCGGAATTGATGACGGTCCATTTGCCGGTGCCTTTTTGGCCGGCTGTATCTAGAATTTTTTCGACGAGCGGTCCGCCGTTTTCATCTTTGTAGCCGAGGATATCGCGGGTGATTTCAATAAGGTAGGAGTCGAGGTCGCCTTCGTTCCATTCCTTGAACACGGCGTGCATTTCATCGGCGCTCATGCTGAGGCCGTTTTTCATGAGATTGTAGGCTTCGCAGATCAACTGCATATCGCCGTACTCAATGCCGTTGTGCACCATTTTTACATAATGGCCGGCGCCATTGGCTCCCACCCAGTCACAGCAAGGAGCGCCATCTTCCACCTTGGCGGAGATGGCTTGGAAAATATTTTTCACATAAGGCCAAGCCGCTTCGGAGCCGCCGGGCATGATGGATGGGCCAGTGCGGGCGCCTTCTTCCCCGCCGGAAACGCCTGTGCCAATGAAATGCAGGCCGCGCGATTCCACATATTTCGTGCGGCGAATGCTGTCCTCGTAAAGGGAGTTGCCGCCATCAATAATGATGTCACCGGGCTCCAGATAGGGGAGGAGCTGATCGATAAAGTCATCCACGGGCTGACCAGCCTTCACGAGCATCATCACGCGGCGCGGGCGTTTGAGGTTGGCGACCATCTCCGGAATGGAGCGGGCTCCGATGATATTTGTGCCAGCCGCTTCGCCGGCCATAAACTCATCCACCTTGGCGGCGGTACGATTGTAGGCCACGACGGTGAAGCCGTGGTCGTTCATATTCAGAATCAAATTCCGGCCCATAACGGCCAGACCAATGAGAGCGATATCGCCTTGAGGTTCCATTTGCAAATAATCCCTACTGGAAGGCGCGATAGAATACTGATGCTGAGGGCGGATAAAAGCCATTTTTTGAAAAAAAATGGCCGAAACGGGCCTTTAGAAGAATTGGATCCGCTCGTCCGAGTCCAGTGCCGTTTCCAGATTGCTCCAGCCTGCGTCGTTCATGCTATGGAATGCGTGAAGGTAAAGGATCACGATTTCCTTGTCATGCTGGGCCAAGAGACCGCTGATCGCTGATTCCAGAGCATCATCGGTGATGGTCTCCGGCAAATCCTCCACCACGCCGTCTTCGTGCTCGATTTTCAGGGCATCGAGAAACTGCGTGAGCATCTCTTGTTGGTGCTTGATCAACCAACCGCGCAAAAGTTGAGAGGCTACTTCCTCGAAAGCCGGGCGCTTCAGCGATTCGATCATCAGCTTGTGGCGCGCAGGCTTGGGCTGGCTCTTCAGAAACTGTGGTCGCATGCGGCGGAGCTTGGCCACGCCGGCGAGGGTGGCATCGTACACTTCGCGGTTGTCTTCGGCCGAGTCGGACAGGATGCGGTTGCTTAAGTCGGCGGAAATGTATCCGAGCAGTTCAAATGAATTCAGCATGATGCGTCAAACAGCGGTAACGGTAATCCGGTGGCGTTGAGCGAGTGCCTCCACAGCCTCGCGATCCAGCAACAATGTACGGCCGGCCTCAAAGGCAATCACCCGAATGCCGGCGGAGGCGCAGGTTTCCAGAGTCCTTTCGCCGAGGCAAGGAATATCGAAGCGCAAATCGTGGTTCTCCTTGGCCACCTTCACCGCCACCGCGCCGCCATTTTTTCCGGCCAGTTCCCCGCCGCGCTGCAGGCAGCGGTCCGTACCCTCAAAGCCTTCCACGGCCAGTACCGTGCCTTCTTTGACGATCACCGATTGGCCGATCTCCAGCTTGCTCACCTCCTTGGCAATACGCAGGCCATATTCGATATCGGCCTGCAGGGGGGCATCGGGTTCAGGCCCAAGTCGAAAGCCGGTCTGCGGCATGGCGGGCTGCAGCCAGGGCGTGGCTTCGATCAGCGTAATGCCGTCCTTGGCCAATTCATCGGCGATACCACCAAAAATGGAGTGGGCGTTTTTTTCCTTTAGCGAAGTCAACAGCTTGAGCGCGCGCAAATCCGGCCGCAGATCAAAAAGATTCTTAGGCGCAATTTGGCCGACCATCACGCATTGGGTGACGCCGTGCTTTTGGAATACTTCCACCAATTTTCCGAGCTGGCCGACGCGAAGCCATTCCATCTCATCCACCAACGCCTCGAGGTGGGGATCGGTTTCCTTTTCGAAAGCGGCGGCCACCAGTCGTTGCACGCCGGCATCTCGCGCTTCACGGGCCAGCACCAGCGGCAGGGAACGATTGCCGGCAATAAGACCCAAGGTTTCTGGAGCATGGCTCACGCCGGACGTTTACCCCAAGCCGGCGATTTGACCAAGGCACAAAAAAAGGCCCCGTTGCCGGGGCCGTGAAAGAGTGGGGGTAATTTATTTGTTGAGATTTACCTCATCAACCCGGTTCATGAAGATCCCGATGGCGCGGCGCAGTTGGCGTTCGTCCTCGGTGAGTTCTTCAGTCTTCTTATTGGCCAATGGCTTGAGCAGTTCGTTGGCTGCCTTCAAACGGGAAAGGAAAAGGTCTGATTGCTCCTCCAGTGTGCCGTAGTTTTCCAGGCTGGTTGTGCCCATAAACACGGCGATTTGGGTGGTCAACTCTTCATCCAGTTTCTCGAGGGCCAGTTCATCATCGGTGGCTTCGGAGAAGGCCCGGATCTGGTCACCATTGCTTTCGAGAAAGGTATCAAAGGTGGACCCTAGTTCATCGCTGGAAGCGACACAAAACTGGTTGATCCAGAGATCTGCTTTTTCCTGCAACCGGCCACTATACTTAGGGATTTGTGCTTGGACCCATTCGGGTAGGTTGCCCAAGTTATCTTGAAGCAACTCCGAGGAGTATTGAGCGATCATGTTTTCCTGAGTGCGGATTTCATGGACGATCATCCCAGTGATCCGACCAGCAACATTTGTGGTGCCCTCAGCGCCGTTAATGCCGTCCAAGATAGTTTGCGCCTTAGCAATCTCGTTGGAGTACGTGCCAATCTCCGGGATTTTGCCGGCCATCTCGTTGATTTTATTAAAATCATCTTCGTAGGCTTCCACTATATCCGGAATCGCAGTGAGTCCTTCGGCAATTTTATTGTTCAGGATCGAGAAATACGCGATTTCTACGATCAGGATTACTGCGGCAACAATCATGGTGGTCTGCACGGACTTTTGCATCCGGGAGACTGTGTCAGCTACATATTGTTCAGCAGGGCTGTATGAGTTGGATTCTTCTTTGCTCATGATATCAGGAAAATTTGGGGTTATTCGTTAGTGTCTGAGCTCTCAGGGGTTTTGGGCTCAACTTCGGTTTCGTATTCCTTTTTCACGATGCTCAACACAGCCGAGAGAAGGGCTAGGTTGGATTGTACATCGCCGGTGAGGCCGCCAGCTTGAGCGCCGGCGGTTTCGGTGGCGGAGATCTTACTCAATGAATCATTGATCTGGCCAAGTTCGCTGACGTGTTCATGGAACAGGGCCAAGAAGATTTTTTCTCCCTGTTCATCGGAAAGATTTGAGAGTCGGCTTGCGACGGCTACTTGTTTATCCTTGGTCAACTTGGGAAACATTTCTCGCATTTTGGATTCCCGTGAATTGATGGTTTCAACCAATGTATTGTTAATGGCCTTGGTTACCATATCTGGAATGCTGTTGGTGAGTGTGTGTAGCTCATCACGCGCACCCAACATAATTGCATCGGATTCACTGGAAATTTCCGAGAATTTTTCCATAGCTTGGCCTTGAAGGTCGACCAAGATGTGTTTGGCCAAATCTTCAGCAGCCGGTTTGATCCGGTTCTCATATTGTTCCTTGAACTCCGTTTGAAGTTCATCCGAAGTGTCGTCGGGATTCACCAATGCCGAGAGCGTGCCGTAAGCTTTCTCTACATCGGGGGCAATGTCATCATATACATCTTTGGCGCCATCGATTTTTCCCTGTACCTCTTCGTAGGTTTCCTTGGCCTCGTTGTACACTTCCACGGCGGGTTCGGCGGCCTTTTTGGTGGTTTTCCAGATGTTACTAATGCCGAGGGCCATGACTGCCAAGACGCCGATGAAAAGGCCCCAGCGGAGGAGTTTTAGTTTGTGTTCGAGCTCCTGGATCAAGGCGAGTTGATCCTCGACATGATCGACCTGCGGAGCAGATTCTTTGGGATTAATTTCAGGGGTTTCTGATTCAGACATAGGATACCTGTGCTTGGGTTGTGACAGTTGGGGTCAACGCGCAAATAATCCTTGGTGAGCAAACCCTGTCAATAACGAAATACGTTAGTCGTTTCACCATAGGGTTGACAGGCCATAGCGGTGGGCAAATGATTCTCACGTGACTGCAACCGTGTATCCCCGCAGCCCGCGGGAGAGAATGGCCGGCTGGGCTTATTTGCCCCGTTTCATTGATAAAATCCGGCTTTCAGAGGCCGGGCAACTTCATGAGGATTATCAGCCGAACTACCTCCATAAAGGGTTTGATGCCAAATGGTTGGAGAAGGCCGGATTGGAGGCGGATGAGTTTGTGGCCGTGGTGAAGGCGACCGCCACCGACGGCCAGGTGTGTGATTGGGTCCGCGAAAACGTCGAGGCCGATGAATCCACCAAGGAACTTTTCAATGACGCTGTGCTGAATTATGGCGCAGATGAAACAAACACGGAATTACGCGAGCGCCTAGCGATGCGCAAGGCGGATGCCGGAATGGGTGATCGGGATGATATCCAGTGTTTTGTGGATTTCATCGATGCCGATGAAGGACGTCTGTAGTTTAGCTTTAACCCAACACAAAAAGAAAGGGACGAGGTAAAACTCGTCCCTTCTTGTTTTGATTGTTTCCCGGAGCTCTAGAGCTTGATTTCCGGCACCACGTACGGTTTACGATATTCGCGGGTGAGCAGCTTGTTGGCAGCTGCGTGGCCGTTGAAGGTCTCGGCCTTGGTGTCCATGGTGAGGGCCGGACCGAGGGTGAGCGGAGTGGCTTTGAGGTCCACTTCGTTTGCCACGGCGAGGTGATCGATCATGCGGTCGACGGCTTCCAGCGCGCTGTCGTCCTTTTTCACCACATCGCGGATATCCTCCACGCTAGCGTCTTTGCCGACGCGATGGCTGATGTTGCCGGTGTGGCAAAGGGCGCTGGAGAGGTGGCCTTCGAGGATATCGGCGTTGAGATCCTTCGGGTTCCGGCTGCGGACAGCCTGGATGAAGTTACCGAAGTGATCGCCGCCGCCCTTGAATTCCTTGATCAACTTGTTGTCGTTGTCGTAGGCCTGCACGGCGCCGTAGCTGCGCACGGCGACCCAGCCTTTTTCGCATTCCACGAACACCGCCACGCTGCCGCCGCGGTAGGTGGGCCGGGAGCCGGAACCTTTCTTCACGCCTAGACCGCGCACCTCGAAGATGAGCGGGGCTGATTCGTAGTCATGATAAATGACCTGCGTATTGGCGGTTTCGCCATCATCCTCGTATCCGAGCCGTCCGCCGACGCTCCAGACGCGCGGAGAAAGTTCCATGTCGCCGAGGAACCAGCGGGCAATGTCCATTTGGTGGATACCTTGGTTGCCGAGGTCGCCATTGCCGTAATCCCACATCCAGTGCCAGTCGTAATGTAGGCGTTCGCGGGTGAGGGGTCTCTTGGGGGCCGGGCCGAGCCAGAGATCGTAATCCACCTCGCGCGGCACATCCTTTGTACTCGGGATATCACCGATGCTGCCGCGGCGCTTGTAGCAAAGACCCCGGGAGACCTTGATCTTACCGAGGTTACCGGCCTGCACCCATTGCACGGCATCCTGAATGCACTTGGAGCTGCGAGCTTGTGTGCCGGTTTGGACAATCTTCTTGTATTTCCGGGCGGCGTTCACCAGCTGGCGGCCTTCCCACACGTTGTGACTCACGGGCTTCTCTACGTAAACATCCTTGCCGGCCTGGACAGCCCAGATGGCGGCGAGGCTGTGCCAGTGGTTCGGGGTGGCCACAGTCACCACGTCGAGTTCCTCCTTTTCAAGCATCACGCGGATGTCTTGATAGCCAGCGACTTTGTGTTTGGCTGCGCCTGCTTCGAGTACCTTTTTGTCGACATCACACAGGGCGGTGAGCTTCACGCCTTGTTCGCGCTGTTGCATGCCTTTTATGGAACCAATGTGGCTGTTGCCGCGGCCGCGAAAGCCGATGGTGGCGCAGCGCAGCGTTTCGTTGGCACCCTTCACCTGAGCCCAGCTCTTGGCGGTCCAGGCCACCGTGGTACCGGCGTATAGGGAGGTTTTGAGAAAGTTACGACGTGTTTGTTTGTTCATAATGAATCTGGTTTGAGGTTAAGGTTTTTTTGGGGCGGCGGCAACCCATTCGCGGTATTGCGCCTCGATTTTCTTGGCCTCGCCCTTGCCCGCATGCCAGTAGAGGCGGTAGCGAAAGGTGAGCGATTGGCCCTTCTTTAGGATGTAATTGCCTGCGGTCTTGTCGGGCAACCGTTCGAAGTGGCGTTTGCCAAAAATATTCGCGCTGCACAGGCCGTAGGATCGGGCATGCCAGTTGGTGGGGTGGCGCGGGTTTTCCGGATGATCAAACATGGCAATACCAAGCAGCTTGCCCTTCACCTTGCCTGAATAGGAAATCCACTTGGCGCGTTTGCCCCAGCAATCGCCGCCGGTGTGGCCTCCGCTGTTGAGCATGTAACCCTCGGCCTCCACCTTGGCCGTGCCGTGCGGGGAAACACACATGGTATCCGGCACGCGAAAACCCATACCGGCGTCCTTGTCATCCTGCAGCACAATATCACCTTCGGAAGCTTTAATGGTGATGGCGTAATCAATGAACCGGCCGGCTTTGTTGGTGGCAAAACCGATCTTGCGAAAATCCGTGGCGATCGTTTTGCCCGTTTTGCTCACCCATTTGGTTTTGGAATAGATCCGGTTATCTTTAGTGACCTCAATGCCGTAGGTGACCTGTTTGCCGCTGTTTGTGTTTTCGCCCCAGAAATCATGCACCGTGCCGTCGGCACTTTTCACATGGCGATGCCCCCAGAACACACTGCGATGATGTACGTGATCGTCCGATTCGCCGGGCAAAGCTTTCTCCATCGGGAACCGGCGCGTCATGCCCGTGCCATCAATCCAGCGCACGGGATAGAGGGCCGGTTTGGGCACCCCGCGAAAATGGTAGCTCGTGAACAGGTCGTCGCCGATCTTCACATCAATGCGGCCATCGGCGGGAGTGAGGGTGATGCCATCGGCCAGCAGAGAAATGCTGGGCAAAGCCGAGGCCAAACAGAGGAATCGCAACAAGCGTTTCATGGCGTGCTGGAATGCTAGACTCCGCCTCGCGCCGGTCAACGTTTATTCCTCACCCTTTCGGCGTTAGCAGTACATCGGCATGCACCCAGCCTTGGCGTCCGGTGACATCCCGTGCCAAGAACCAATCCTGATGGCGCCGGCTAATCTGCACTTCCGTGCCGTCAAACCATTTGAATTGATCAGGCGATTGTTCCACTGGCCCGAACCGAACCTGCGTCTCGCCGCTGATCACGCCCCAATCGTTATGGGCTTCGCTCTTCCAAGCCAGTAGGGCAACGGCCATCAGGGCCAGAGCCAAGACCCCGAGAATGGGCCGGAACACTGCCGCCTTGGGGCGCGTCTCCGGCCGCCAATAAATCAGGGCCAGCCAAAGTAGCCAGCCGGTGAGGGGCGGCGCGGCCAGCAGCGCCCATTCGTCGGCATTGAGAAAACCGGTGAGCCGGTGCCAAGTGCCGGCCTTCGGCGGGGTACCGTTGTGGACTTCGTCGCGGGCGATTTTGAGGTTTTGGGTGATGTCCGAATCGCGTGGTTTCAGGGTTTGTGCGATTCGCAAATGATAAATGGCCCGGCCCAAATGACCGTTGTGCAGCGCGGTAGTGGCGAGATTGAAATGAAGCGGTGGCGAGACATGGCCGCTCTCAAGCTGGACCGAGTAATGATCCCAAGCCTCTGCAAACCTTCCCTCATCAAAGGCTTGGTTACCCTGTTCGAAAGGGGATAACGCCCGGTCCTCGGCCCACGCCAACACGCTGCTCAGGCACAGGATGAAACTGAGCCACCTCATTTCAGGGCACGGAGGACACAGTTCAGGTCGTTTAGCGCCGCATCCACATTGGGCGTGGCAATGGCGCCGCTAAATCGGGTGACTTCCTCCTGCTCCAGTAAACGGGCCAGCGCGGCCTGCGCTTCCTTGGGAAGATCCAGCGGCGCGGCGAGCATGGAATTGGCAGTGAGCCCGGCGGCCGGTTGATCGGTGGCAAGGCCGATTTGCTCGCGCAGGATCAACTGCACGCCTTCATAAAACTCAGCGGCATTTTTCCGGCTGCCATCGGACTGCAGTTGGCGCAGGGTATTGCGGGTGAGGCGGCGCACATGATGGCGGCGCACGGCTTCCGGGTGGGCCTCATAATATTCAACCCGCTGCCGCCAGCCGAAGGCCAAGAGGAACGCCAGCAAGCTCACGCCGGGAATGGCCAGAAACCAGGGGCGGGCGATCAAGGGCGGCTGCATTTGGGCCAAGCGCCCCGGGGAATGGCGGATGGTTTGGATGGCTGGCGTATCATCAGCCGGGGTCAGTCCATTTAGGCCTGGCGGATCACCACGCGGGTTGGGTGGCGGTGTGCTGCCGGTGATTTCCACCGGCGTAGGCGGCGCGGTTAGGGTGACGTACTGCTCGGTGTTTGGATCAAAAAAGCTGAACTTCAGGGTTGGCACTTGGGTGAGCTGCGGATCGGTGGGGATGATCATGCGCTTGAATTGCTTACGGGAGCTGAGGTGGCGCAAGTCAGTGTATTCGACTTCGCTGGTGGCCGGATGTGTTTTGAATCCTTGCCACGCAGCCGGCTCGGGCACGGGCGTGTTGTCCAGCGTGCCTTTGCCCGTGAGGCTGATGCGCAGCTCCATGGGGTCGCCCACTTGAGCGCGATTGGGTTCGACGGTGGCGGTCATTTGGTATTGCCCCACCGCGCCGGTGAAATGTTCCGGTTGCCCGTTGGTGGGCAAGGGTAACACGTCAATCGGAATGGGGTCGCTGGTGAGATGCAGGTTGCGTTGCCGGCCAAATACATCCTGCCGGTAATCCATGACGATGACGTCCAGCTCGAAGATTAGGTTCAGCTTTCCAGGCTTCATGGCCACGGCGCCGGTTTCAAATAAAAACACGTTTTGATAGAGTATCCCATTGAGGGAACGCGCGCTGGCTTGGCGGTACTCTGGCCGGATGCGTGTGAAGCGGATGCCCTCGGTTACCAGTTGGGGCACGGGTAAGTGGGATTGCCGTAGGCCTTGGGCGAGCAGTTCCATGGAAACAGGGAAAACCTGACCGGCGTACACCTTGGTGGCGGTGGTGTGTACGCGCAACAACGCGGGGGGGGGTGTCTTAGCGATGTTCTTGGGGGTGTTGTTGCCGTCTGCATCGAGCACAGTAAGGATAATGGCGTCGCTGCGGATTTCCCGGTTGCCAACCATGGCCTTGAAAGCCGGTACAGCGAATCGGCCGGCGACCCGTGGGGTGACCTGATAGGTGAACGTGGTGGATTCACGGGTAACGCCGCCCACGATGTCGATGGATTTTGTGCTGTCGACAAACGAGAGGGCCAAATTACGGGCGGCGGCGGTTTGCTCCACGGTGGTGGCAATGCCGCCTTCGCAAACGAGGGTGAGGGTGGCGCTCTTGCCAAGGTTGACCGTGGCTGGTTTCAGCGTCGCCGTGAGAGTGGCTCCGAACGTGCCGGTGGTCAGTGCCAGAAAACTGAGGAAGACCCGTGTCATTACCAATCCTTCTTTGGTCGGCGAATGCGCAGGCCGGGGCGGCCTTGCTCCGCTTCAATTGCGCTCAGGGGTTTCTCATCGGTTTTTAAGGCATCGAGCAAGCGTTCAGCTTGGCGGAGCGTTTCGAGTAGTTCGGGCGGCAGATCGCCTTCGTCGCGATCTTCATCGGTGGGTTGGTCGCCCTGTTGATCGCCGGGTTGGTTATTGGGATTGTTCGGGTCGCCTTCGCCGTTGTTGGGATCCTGGCTGTCGCCTTGTTGGCCGTTATTGGGGTTTTGTTCCGGTTCTTCGCCTTCGCCTTGGTTGTCTTCGGGTGGGGTGGCTTCGACGCGAATCCACTTGTTACCGTCAAACACCTCCGCCCAGGCGTGGGCGTCGGTTTTCTCATTGGTCCAGCTTTCCGTTTTGTCGTCCCACTCGCCGCCGGCAAATCCACACACAATGCGGGCCGGATGGCCGGCGGCCCGTGCTAGCAGAGTGTAGCTGTAGGCGAAATACTCACAGTGGCCGGCCTCTTGGGTCAGCATCCAGCGAACGACCGGATCGTTTTGCTCATCCTCGGGAATGCGTGTTTGGCGTGTGTATTTGTGATGAGTGTGGAGCCAGGCGATGATCTTTTCGTTCAGCTCGGCCAACGGCAGTTCCTCGTCGCCGGTGATTTTCTCTAAAACCCCAAGGAGCTGGCTGATCTCCGTGGGACTGAGATTGAGCTGTAGGGTGGTGAAGGGATAGGCGTCTTCGCGTGGCGTGGTGAAGTCGTTTTGGGCGTCCGGCTGCAGGGGTGCGTCGAGCGGACCGGCGGCGAGGCGGGCATTATCCGTGGGATCGGTGAGGGTGTACTCCACGGCGTGCGTGGGCACATCTGGCAGGCGTGCCTGAAAGGCAGCGGGGTTGTAACGCCAGGATGTGTTTTCCACTTGGGCATCAGCGAACGGGCCATTCATAGGCAGGAATTCGCTGAAGAGCGGCTCGAAGCGAAACCGCCACGTGCCAGAGAGCACGGGCTCGGCTGGCGGTCGGTCGCCGTATTCGGTCGGGCTCAAGGCCTTGGCTTGGGCCCGAAGAGAATCGGAGACTTTGGCCACGCCGTGGACGTAATGATCGAGGGCAAACATCCGCCAGTAGGGGCGTTCAGGGATTTGCTCACGGTCTGGCGGCCAGACGCGCAGGGTGTATTCCTTCTCGTCGTCCTGTTTGAATCGCGTGATGCCATCGAGCGGCACCTCGTCGGAAAGCTGTTCCAGCTTGCGTTTGGCCTCATCGATTTTGTGGCGGACAAATTTGAGATTGCGCTGGGCGCCGGGGTCCTGTGGGTTCAATTGGGTGGCGGCTTCAAAGTGATCGGCGGCCTCCTCCCAAACCGGAATTTGATCCTCCGGATTTTTCATGGCCTCGCCCAGTTGAAAACGTGTGTTGCCGAGATTGTAAAAGGCGCGGTGTTGGAGCTTCAAATCAGGCGTCCGCAAGGCACCACGGAAATGCTTGGCCGCCTCATTGTGTTTTCCGGCCTGATAAGCGGCTGCGCCGGCATTGTAATGTAGCTTGGGATTACCCGGATCGTGCCGTAGTAACTCTTCGTACTCCTGAAGCGCCAAGGCAAATTCGCCCTTCTGATATTGCTGGGCGGCCTGCTTGAGCGTGGCGGCTTCCAGTGAACAAGGCAGGAGCAGAGCGAGGATGACCGCGGTGGCGGGTGCCGGACGGCGCCGCCGTCCCATGGGCCACAGCAATTCCAGCAATAAGAGTCCCACGGCTCCCGCCAAGGGCCATTGATAACGCTCTCGTTGGCGCCTTACCATGGTGCTAGTATTCTCCGATTTTGGCAGCGGCGCGAGTCCATTTTTGTAGAGCACCTCCATGGTTTGCGCGCCTTCGAGGCGCAGGTAAAAGCCGCCGGTGGTTTCAGCCAATTCCTCCAGCATGGATTCATTAAGCCGACTGCGAACGGCGTTGCCGTTTTCATCCCGAATAAACTCTTGGCCGGGCGTGAGGTAGGCGTTGCAAACCCGGCATCGTGATCGACCCGGCTGGTTGGGCGATTCGCAGTTCGGACAATAATTGACCGGGATCAATTCCCCATCGGGCGTCCCGGCGCCAATGGTGAAAATGCGCAGCCCTTTTTGGGCCGCTTCCTCCGCCTTGGCCAGGGCATTTTCGTCGTGATCTTCGCCATCGGAAAAAAGCACAAGCACCTTATGGCTGTCCTGCTCATGGCCCTCGAAGGCTTCCATGGCAGCATTAATCGCTTCGCCGAGGTGGGTGCCGCCTTCGGGGATGAGGTCGACGTTGACGAGGTTGACGTGCTGGCGCAGGGCTTCCTGATCCACGGTGAGGGGGCATTGGAGGAAGGCGGAGCCGGCAAAGGGGATGAGGCCGAACCGGTCGCCTTCGCCAAGCTTGAGGAGTTCCTGAATGGCGAGCTGGGTGCGCTTCATGCGGGATGGCACGAGGTCGTCGGCAAGCATGCTGCGTGAGGTGTCGACGGCGATGAGGATGTCCAGTGAGTTAGCGTTGGATTTCTCGAGCACATATCCCCAGCGAGGGGAGGCGAGGGCAAGGCAGCCGAGGATTACGGCGCCCATGATCAGGCCGGTTCGGGTCCAGTATTCCCAGCCGGGCATGGCGGCGGTGAGTTCCTGCACGCGGTCCTTGCTCACGAACAGCGCCAGCACGCGTTCGCGGTGGAGCCACATGGCGACGCTGCCACCGAGTACAAGCAGCGCCAGCAGGATGCTCAAGGTAATGTAGCCAGGGTAGCCCCAGTTCATGGTAGTTTCCTCAACAAAGTATAATTCAAAACGAGGTCCAGCACCAACAACGCCAGCGCCACGCCTAGAAAGGTGCGGAAGAGATCGTGGTATTGAAGGAAGCGTTGTTCTTCGCGCTCAGTTTTTTCCAGTAGATCAATTTCCTTGTACACGGCGCGCAGGGCGTCAGCGCTTTCGGCACGGAAATATTTGCCGCCGGTTTTGTCGGCAATCTCGCGCAGACTATCTTCATCAATTCCCACCAGTTGCACGGGGCGTTTGAAGCCGAATTGGTC
>CAJWVY010000001.1 GCA_913048135.1 uncultured Verrucomicrobiales bacterium | reverse complement strand
TCAACCCGAGAATAAATAATCCCGAACATATCATCATTGTCGGCATCCAGCTCAATCGAGTGGAACACATCAGCGCGATCGCCGCCAGCACCCACAAGGCAAACAACAGCAGCAAGGCCAACCGCATGATCGACCAATCCACATCTTCAGCAAATCCCGCCTTTTCCTCCGATGGAATCGGGTTGCCATCGGCATCAATCCCCGCGCCCTCGGTAAAAATCCAGATATCCGAAAACTCGGCCGAAATACCCGCACCCGAATCCACCAGCCACCAGGCCCGTTCCTTGTCCTGCGAACACACCGTCAGAAAACCCAGCGTCATGGCCACGGCCAACAATCCCATTGCCCAAGGCACAAACGGTTTGTGGAGAAAATAATTCAGCAAACCGGCTCCCAAAAAAGCCAACACCACAAAAATACCAAACGTCACCACCCCCACAATATCCGGGTTCCCATAAGCATCGTAAGCCTGCCGACTGGCCAACAATAGCACGATCAAGTTTAGGTAAGTGCCGGCGGTAAGGCCCGCGGCAATGCCGAGATATTTGCCGATAATGAAATGCATCCGCCCCACCGGCTTGGCCAACACGGCCAGAGCCGTGCCGGTGGAGACTTCCCGGCTCAATGAAGAGGAGGCACAGATCACCGCGGCAAACAGGCCGGACACAAACATCACCGTCAAGGCACCGTCCTTGACCATTTTGATATCGAAATTCACCGGACCCATGTCCGTGCCGCCAAAACCAAAATACGGCACCGCCGCCAGGATAATCATGATCAATGGCGAGATCGTAAACAACAACAGGAACACCGGCTGACGCACGAGTTCCATGAAAGCGTTTAGGGCAATGGTTGGGATTTGCCGCATGGGGTGCTAAATGGGGGTGCAGAGCATACCCAGATTCAATTTCAAATCAATGCCAAACCCATCCCGTTCCCGCTCGACATTCCACTTTTTTCCCGCTATGTTAATTTTCCCGCGTGGTGGGCACGACGCGGCAAGGAGGTTCCCATGGCGACGCCAGTCGTTCAGTTGACCGCGTCCAGCGGCGGCCAAACTTTGGCTACTTTTGATCTGATTCCGGGCGATTACCCCATCGGCCGCGATCCCGCGTGCTCCATTCACCTCGCCAGCCCCGACGTTTCCCGCAAACACGCTCAGCTCACCGTCACCCCCGAAGGTTGCGCCATAGAGGATATCGGTGGTCGTTATGGGACCCTTATCGATAACCGCCAAATCTCTGGTAAGATCCGCGTACAACCCGGCCAGACCATTACCCTGGGCCGCACCACGCTCGAGCTGACTCTGCTGGAAAACACCGCCGCCGCCGAACCTACGCCCGACCCGCACACCCAGCGCTACGAGATTTCTCGGCAACTGGCCAAAGGCGGCATGGGAGAAGTGTATCTGGCCCTCGATCACCAACTCCAACGGCACGTGGCCCTCAAGGTGATGACGCCTGAGATTGCCGCCAACCCCGATCTCTCCAACCGCTTCACTCAGGAAGCCCTCGTCCTCGGACGACTGGATCACCCGCATATTGTACCAATCCACGATCTCGGTGTGGATGCCCAGGGTCGCAATTATTACGCCATGAAATTTGTGCGCGGCACCACCCTCAAGGAAGTGCTGCACGGATTGCGTCAGGGCCAATCGGCCACCGTCGACCGGTATCCGCTCGCGCGGCTGCTCGATATCTTTAGCAAAACCTGCGATGCCGTTGCCTATGCCCATTCCAAAGGCATCATTCACCGGGACCTCAAGCCGGCCAACATCATGATCGGCGAATTTGGGGAAGTATTGGTCATGGATTGGGGCATTGCCAAAATCCTGAGCCAACCGGAAAAAGCACCAGACAGTGATCCCCCCACCGGCACAACCGAAGGCACCCGTTACGGCACGGTCATGGGCACGCCCAGTTTCATGGCCCCCGAGCAAGCTGAAGGCCGACTGGATGCCATCAACGAACGCACGGATATTTATTCACTCGGCGCCATTCTATACAACATCCTTGCCTTGCGACCACCCATCACCGGGAGCAGCGCGGATGCCGAGGTCATGGAACGCATCAAGACCGGCCGCATCACGCCGCCGACCCAGCGCGCCCAAGATTCGCGCGACACCAATGTGCTCCTGCATTGTCCGGACCATCAGGTACCTGAGGCCCTTTCAGCCGTGGCCATGCAGGCATTGGCCCTAGAACCGGCCCGGCGGTATGCCGATGTTCACTCGCTCCAACGCGATGTCTCCGCCTATACCGCGGGCTATGCGCCGGCTGCTGAACACGCTGGGTTTTTCCGCCAAATGCGCCTCTCCCTCCGACGCCATGCCACGCTGGCGGCAGCCTGGAGCGTGATTATTCTGTTAGTGCTGGGCTTCGCCCTCCACACCCATCATGCCACCAAGGAACAAGAAGAAACCCTCGCCCAATATAAATCAGCCGCACCCGGCAGCCACGCATTGGCCGGTAAATTGATGGCACGCGGCCTGTTTCCAGATGCCCTAGCCCCGGCGCAATTGGCCACGGAATTGGACCCTCAACAGCCCGAGCACTGGCAACGCCTCGCCCGCGTGCAATTGGCACTCCATCGTCCGTCCGCCGCCTCCGAGGCTATTCGACAGACGGAAAAACTGGATGAGGCCAACAAGTTCACCGCCCAAGCCGGGCCGTTCTGTAACAAATTGGCCCAAACCTACGGTGCCGGCTCCCTGCCGTTGCATGCCTTGGGCGCCGTGTATCACTGGCAACACCGTCGGGGCATGTCGTTGGATGCGCGCTACACGCTCAGCCGAATTGCCGCCGAGAAAACCAATTCCTGGAACAGCGCCCAAGCCGCCCTACGCCAGCTCGGTCTTCCCGGTCGCGCCAGTCGCGATGAGCATGGCTATCTCAAGATCAACCTTGGTAGTTCCAAGGTAAAGGATCTCACCCCCTTCACCCGATTACCGGTATATTCCATGAACCTCTGGCAAACACAGGTGAAGGAGTTAAAGGCACTGCGCATGATGCCGCTCCGGCAACTGTCCCTAGCGTACACAGCAGTCACCGATCTCAGCCCGCTGCAGGGCCGTCCGCTGCAATCGCTCACCATCGCGTATTCGCCGGTAGAAAATCTTGAGTCGCTGAAAGGCGCGCCGCTGGTGCATTTGCACTTGAGCGGCACACGCGCGCGTGATTTGTCGCCCCTACAAAAGATGCCACTGCAAACCCTACATTTGGACAGCACGCCCGTGCGCGACCTATCTGCCCTAGCCGGTTTGCCACTGCGAGAATTGCGATTGGATGGCTGCACGGAATTGCGCGATCTCACGCCATTGGCCAAGTGCACAGATCTGGAGGTGCTCACCCTGCCGCGGGACCATGGTGAAATTGATTTCCTAAGAAATTTGCCGAAGCTCAAGAAGCTTTCCTACCGCTACGACACCGATTCTTCGAAACTGGAGCCGGCCTCGCAATTCTGGCGAACGCGCAGCTTGGCCCGCCAGCGCTGATTATTTCAAAGGCTTAAACGCCTTCACTGCGGCCTGAACCTGATCTATTTCCTTTTTGGATAGTGTCCCGGCCAATTCCTTGGCAGTTGCTGCCGCGCCCTTTTCTTTGGCGGCGGCAGCCAACTTCAGCCATTTCAGAGCTTCACGCGGGCGGCTTTCTACAAGCGATTTTCCAAGCTCCAACTGCGCGCCCGCGTTGCCAAACTGTGCCTTCACCCAGCGCAATTTGGCTTTCTCATCAGTCGGTGCCTTCCATGAGCGGGAACGGGTGAGGCCGCTAAGTATTTCCTCAGGCTCCAGACCGCTGGTAATCACACCTTGCAAGGCCCGAAGGTTACGTTCCTGCTCCTCGGAGGTATTGCCGCGCCGGGCAATCAAGGCCCAGTAGTAGGCTTCGGGCATATTCTTCTCCAGACCATCGCCCTTGGCACAGGCCACTGCATAATCCACCTGTGCGCCGCCATAACCCAACTCCGCCGCCAGCTTCCAGTAGCTTGCGGCCAAGGCCGGTTCTTTTTTCACTGCGCCGCGGCCCAGCATCAGGATGCCGCCCAACCGATGCGCGGCGGCGGCCGATCCTTGCAGGGTGGCGGCGTTCAACCACTGACGAACAGCGGCCTCATTAACCGGTACGCCGGCGCCGATTTCGTGGCGTTGCGCCAGCTCAAGCTGCGCCTTGAGTTCACCCTTCTGGGCGCGCTGGCGCAGGGCTTTCATGTCCGGGCCCAATTTGGGCGGGGAATCCTCCAAACGATCCAGCAAACTCTTCGCTTGTTTGGAAAACTCCGGATTGCGATGTACCGACGCCTTGCGCAGCCAATTCATGCCCTGATCAATATCCTGCTCGCGGCCAGTACCTTGAATGCACAGCATACCGAGTTGTACCTGCGCCTGGCCATGTCCGGACTTGGCGGCCTTGGTGAACCATTCGCCGGCAGTGGTGGCGTTGCGACCCACGCCGTTTCCCAGCAAATAAGCGCCGGCCAAATCGACCTGTGCCTTAACCACGCCAGCCTCGGCGGCTTGGGTGAATAGTTTAGCGGCACGTTCAACATCCTTTTCCACGCCGATTCCCCGGGCACAGAGAATGCCCAGCTTGGCCCGTGCATCGGCATCGCCTTCCTCCGCGAGCTTTTCCAGCCCCTCAGCTGATTCCCGAAAGAGCTGCAGGGCCTCTGGCTGGCGTGCCTCTCCGGTGACACCCAGGAATAAAATAGACGCCATTCGATATTTGGCCTTTGCGTTGCCTTGATCGGCAGCTTGGCGGGCCCACTTAAGGGCTGCCTGATAATCCTGATCCACGCCATCGGCCTCTGCGTAGCGTTCGGCGAGCTGGTATTGGCTGGCGGCTTCCCCAGCCTCAGCCTTCTTGAGCGTGGCGTTGAGGTCCGCCGCCCATACCTGGCCGGCCGCCAAGAGGATTCCAATGGCTAACCCGGCGAGCTTCATCACTTGTTGGGTTTGAAAGCGCGCACAAGTTTTTTGGCGGCAATGATGTCGTCCAACCCCATGCCGTTCGCCTTGATGAGTTTGGAACGTTCGGTGAGGGCTTCCTCGAGGCCCTGATTGAAGGCGAGCGTGAACCATTTGTAGGCTTCAACGGGGCTTTGCTCTACGCCATCGCCCTCGGCGTACAAGCGTGCGAGGTCCAGTTGGGCTTGCGCCTGGCCGGCGGCGGCATTTTTCAAAATGGTTTTGAGATCGGTTTGGGTCGCGGTTTGGCCGGTGTTGTTGGGATCATACAACACCACAGCCACAAACTGGCTGGCCTCCGCTAGAGCGTTGTTAATGTCGCTGGCCTGAAGTTCCTTGCGCAACACATTGAGTGCCGGATCAAGCCCCTGCACACCGCCGCGTTGGGCGAGGGTAAGCCATTTGTAGGCGAGGCGTTTGTGATCGAGGCGCTTGGGCAGTTTGGCTTCCAACACGCCTTTGCCTTCGAGATACAAAAGGCCCAAGGTCCGTTGCGCAAGCGCGTCGCCCTGCATCGCCCCGCGCCGGGCCCATTTGGCGGATTCCTTAAAATCCGGCTCATCGCCCAAGAGTCCCTGAGCGTGCATGGTGGACAGCGAAGCTTCGGCAAAGGCATAGCGTTGATCAGCCGCTTTGCGCATCCACATCATGCCATTTTTGAGGTCTTGTTTGACGACATCCCCTTCCCAGAGCAATCCCCCCAAACGGGTCTGAGCCTCGGCATAGCCCTGTTCGGCCGCGGGCCGAAACCACCGGACGGCCTCAGCGGGTTTGGTGCCGGGAAATTTCCCGGCCAAGGCAAGGCTGCCCAAGCGGGTTTGCGCCGGTAAACTTCCCTGGCGGGCGGCTTGCTTTAGCCATTTGGCGCCCTCCTCAAAATCAGGTTCTCCGAAGCTGCCGCTAATATATTCCTCGCCCAATGCCTCGATGGCTTCGGCGTGTTTTTTCCCGGCCGCTTTCTTGAGCCATTCGAGGGCCGGTTGTGGCTGGCGTTGATCGAGGTGGAACATCCCGAGGCTGAACATAGCATCCGGATCGTCGCCTTCGGCCGCGAAGGTCAGGTTGTCCAACCGCAGCGATTGACTGATCGCCAGGCTGGCATTTTCCAATCCCAACGTGGTGTTAAAAGTTGTCAGGCTGAGTTTGGGCTTATACTCGCCAACTCGCGTGAGTTGATCGAGTTGATCCAGCGGATCCAACTCTTTCTTCACAGACACCAATCGGTCAGAAGCATTCTTAGCCGTCTTGGCGTCCTCGGCCCGACTGGCCAGAGTCAGCCAATAAAAGGCTTCTTTGAGATCCCGTTTGAGCCCTGCTTCGTTGCCGTCGGTGGCATACAACAGTCCCAGTAAAAACTGCGCATGGGCGTGGCCTTGTATGGCGGCCTTGCGCACCCACGGCAGCGCGGATTTTTTATCCGGCTTCAATCCCAGTCTGCCTTCGCCCACGGTGTTGCCGTAGAGATATTCCGCTTCGCGCAAACCGGCTTCGGCCGCCTTTTTCAAGTGAATCAAGGCGTTGGTTTCAGAGACCACCTCGCCACCTGCCGAGTAGTGCATATTCCACAATTGAAACGCCGCCTCCACGGAACCGGCCGCCGCAGAGGTTTTCAATAATTCGCGGGCCTGGACCACATCCTTGTCCGTGCCCAGCCCCAGCCGAAACATTTGGGCGGCCAAAAAACCGGCCTTGGCATGACCTTGAGCGGCGGCAGCCCGAAAACTTTCCAGCGCCCGCTGGTCATCCGGATTGAAGTGGTTGGAATTGATCAAGCCGAGCTGATAAAGCTTGCCGAGCTTAAAGAGGGCATCCGCATTGTTTTGCTCCGCGAGCTTTTGCAGACCGGGAACGGAGGCGTGCAGCTGCTCGAACCCCGCCTTGACGTCCTGCTCCACGCCTTGACCGAGCAGTTGCTGGATGGCGTAGCGATACTGGGCGAGTGGATTCTTTTTCAGGGCGCCCACCAGGGCAAAGTCGCCCGCCTGCGCAAGGTCATGTTTCCCGCTGCGGCCCCAGTACAGGGCTTCGGCCCATTCGTAGACGGCTTCGGAATCGCCTTGTTCGGCTTTTTTGCGAATGGCCTCCAAATCCGCATCCGCCAAAAGGCTCAACGGCAAAATCAGTATGAGGGCGAGGAACCGGTGAATGTTCATTGACGCGCCAGTTAGTTTTCAATCATGAACGAGCCACGCGGATAATAGACGTGAATCTCACGGCGCAAACGATTGAGTTTACGTTCCATTTGGTGCTCAAATATTTCCTGCCCCAAACGCGCCTCAATCAGTTCATTCACCTGATCGATCGGGATCTCATATTTGTTCCATTGCTGGGCCACGTGCAGGAGGTAGTAGGCTTGGTCGTCAAAGGCAAGCGCCGTTTCCTTCTCCTCCATCAGAAAAACCTCCGCAGCAATTTCGTCGCTGAACTCGCGTTGATCATCCTTGTGCAACAACCCGCGATGCCCGCCGCGCGGCACGCTGCGTTCGTCGGCGAGTTTCTTGAAATCGTCCAGCGACTGAATGCCGTTCTTCAATTCCTGCGCCTTGGCAATCGTCATGCCGTCTTCGGTCCGCGGAATACGAATGGCGTAGAGGTCCACGGTGAGGCCCTTGTTGTTGAGGTCCGGATGTTCGACGTAGTACTGCTTGATGGCCGCCGGCGATACCTGCACCGCTTGGCGCACGGTGCGTTCGGCCTGGCGTAAAATCCAGTCATCGACCAGCTCCGACTCGCGTTGCTGGACAGTTTTACCCTGAACGCGCAGGTCGGCGATCATTTGATTGCGACTGTTATCATAGCGGTTCTTGATTTCATTGCGCAGCAGCAATTCACCCAGACCGGCCGGTTCTACGTAATTTTTTTGGCTCTTGATATTCATAACTAAGAGCGCGTCCTGCTCCAGTTTCTTTTGCGCCAAGGCCGGATCGAGACGCGTCAGCCGGGCTTCCCGATTGACGTCCCATTGAGTGATGATGATCTGGCCACCCACCACGGCTTTGATGGCGTTGGCGGTGGCTGGCTGCGCCCATAATACCGGCGCCAACAGCAGGCTTCCCAACATGAACAAAGTCCCTCTCATACGCCGCGAATTTAGTAGGGGTGAGACGGATGTCAAGGGCGGCTCATTCACTGTCAGCGGTGTTGGCGGTGAGCCATTCGAGGTAGCGCGCGCTGCCAGTGGCGAGGGGCCAGGCGACAAATTCTGGGGTGTCATACGGATGGGCTTCCAGCACATGATTTTCCAACTCGGCCAAGCGCGCCTCGGTGGTTTTGAGGATCATCAGGATCTCGGTTTCCTGACAGAGTTTGCCTTCCCACCAGTAATGAGATTCCACGCCAGGCACGAGGTTGGCGCAGGCGGCCAGACGACGTTCGAGAATGCCGGCGGCCAGTTGGCGGGCCACGTCCAAGCTCGGTGCGGTAACGAAGACGATGTGGTGCATGGGGCAATCTTCAATGCCCCATGGCCAATGTCCAAGCAATTTAGGTATTGGACCTTGGACAATTGGTCATCCCCTCGTACCCTCCCCCCATGAATCAGATTGATCTTTCGGGGCGGAATGCTGTGGTGACCGGTGGCGCGCGCGGGATTGGCTATGCGATCGCCCAGCGGCTGCTGCAATCAGGTGCCAGCGTGAGTGTGTGGGATGTGGATCCCGAAGCGGCCGCCGAGGCCAAGGCCGGCTTGTCCGAGCACGGCACGGTGGATACGCAGACGGTCGAGCTCACCGATGCCGACGCCGTGGCCGCCGCGACCGAAGGCACCATCAGCGCCCTCGGGCACATTGATATTCTCTGCAACAACGCCGGCATTGCGGGCGGCAATTATAAGACTTGGGAATATCCGGTGGAGGAATTTCGCCGGGTGATTGATGTGGACCTAAACGCGGTGTTCATCTGCTGCCGCGCCGTAGTGCCGCACATGCGCGAGCGCGGGTACGGCCGCATTATTAATACCGCCTCGATCGCCGGCAAGGAGGGCAACCCGAACGCCAGCGCCTACAGCGCAGCCAAGGCCGGCGTGATCGGCCTTACCAAGAGTCTCGGCAAAGAGCTGGCGCAGGACGGCATTTGCGTGAACTGCTTTACCCCCGCCGTGATCCAGACCGATATTCTCAAACAGGTTACCCAGCAGCATATTGATTACATGCTCAGCAAAATCCCCATGGGCCGCTTTGGCGAAGTGGAGGAAGCCGGCGCGCTGGTCGCGTGGTTGGCCAGTGAGGATTGCTCATTTACCACCGGCGGCGTGTTCGATCTTTCCGGCGGCCGGGCCACGTATTAAACTCATCCCATGGACCGCGCCGAAGCCAGCGAGAAGATCAAGGCCCACTGCAAGACCATTGCATTGGAGATGATGGACCTCAACCCGACCATCACCCATCTCAACGATCAGGAAACTCAGGAAGCCCTGTTCGAAGCCAGCTACGAACTGACCAAGCAGCTGGAGGTCATCAAGAAACGCGTCATCAAGCTCGAACGCCGCGGCGACGCCAGCGCGGATACCTCCACGGAGTTGTGACATGACCCCGGCCGATTTTGCTGACCTGGCGGTGCGCGGCACGGCCTGGCTGGCGATGGCCTGTTATTTCCTCGGCGCATTTCTGCTGCTGCAAACCCACAGCGCAAGCACGCGCTTTCCCGCGACACGCTGGATCTGGGCGATTGGATGCGATTTCTATTTCTGGCACGTGATCGCCGCGTTTCATTTTACGCATGACTGGAGCCATGCCGCCGCCGTGCAAAGCGTCAACGAACGCGCCCTCGCCTTCACCGGCCAGCCAGCCCCCTACGGCATTTGGTTTAACTACGCGTTTCTCGCAGCTTGGATCATTGATGCCACCTGGCTTTGGAGCGATGAGGAAAGTTATCTACGCCGCCGCCGAGCCCTCAGCTGGGGCCTGCATGGTTTCCTTCTTTTCATGGTTATTAATGGCGCGATCATCTTTGCGCCAGATTACGTCCGCTGGCCGAGCGCCATCGCCTTGGCGGTGCTGGGGTGGGCGTGGTTTACCAGCCCAGCACGTGGGCGAACATGAGCGGAGCAACGATGGTAGCGTCGCTTTCAATGACAAACTTTGGAGTGTCAGTCTCCAGCTTTCCCCAAGTGATTTTCTCATTGGGCACGGCGCCGGAATAGCTGCCGTAACTGGTCGTGGAATCGCTAATCTGGCAGAAGTACGCCCAGCAAGGGCATTCCAAGCTGAGATCTTGATGGAGCATCGGCACCACGCAGATCGGGAAATCGCCCGCGATACCGCCGCCGATTTGAAAGAACCCCACGGTGCTTCCCTGTGCCTCGCAAGGGCCGCCCTTGGCGGGCAGGGTTTGGGTATCGACCTGCGATTCGGCGCACTCGCGCACGGACTGGCCCATGGTGGTTTGCAAATACCAATCGGCCAGTGCCCCCATGTACTCCGTGCCGGAACGAACAACATTAAAATCCAGGTCGCCGACCAAACAATGCCCCACGAACATGTTGCCCAGCGTGGAGTCTTCCCAGCCGGGCACAAAAAGCGGCAGATTCTTCTCCGCCGCAGCGACCAACCAGGACTCCCTCGGATCAATCTGGTAATGCGCCTTCACTCGCTCTTCGTTGAGCAGGCGATACAGGTATTCGTGCGGGAAATGCCGCTCACCCTGCGTCTGCGCCTCCTGCCAGAGTGCCAGCACGGCGTGTTCAATGCGGCGCATGGCTTCCTCTTCGGGAATGCAGGTGTCGGTAACCCGATTGAGATGACGATTAAGCAACGCCTGTTCGTCGGCCGGCGTGAGGTCGCGATAATGCGGCACGCGCTCGTAGTGATCGTGCGCCACTAGGTTGAAAACATCCTCTTCAAGATTCGCGCCCGTGCAGGTGACCGCGTGGATTTTATCCTGCCGAATCATCTCGGCCAGTGACAGCCCCAGCTCGGCCGTGCTCATCGCGCCTGCGAGCGTCACAAACATTTTTCCGCCACCGGCCAACTGCGCGTTGTAGGCCTCCGCCGCCTCCACCAGTGTGGCGGCATTAAAGTGACGATAATGCCGCTCGATGAACTGGCTGATGGGCCCGTTCATAGGCGTCAGGTTCCGGTCGGGAAAAAGGAGTCGTGCAATTGCTGCGTGGCGGCCTCGCCTTTCTCGGCCTCCACCACGACGGAGATTTTAATCTCGCTGGTGGAAATCATCTCGATGTTGATGCCGCCCTGTCCGAGCGTCTCAAACACCCGTGCCGCAATACCGGAATGACTGCGCATGCCCACGCCTACCACGGACACCTTGGCGATATCTTCATCGGCAATCACTTCGCCAAATTCAATTTCTTTCTGCAGCTCTGCGATCACCTTCAGCGCCTTGGGCAAGTCTGGCTTGTCGGTGGTAAACGAAATATCGGTAGCCGGCGTGGCGGTGCCGTGGCTGATATTTTGTACAATCATATCTACGTTGATCGCGCCGGATGCCAACGCACTGAAAATGCGCGAGGCCGTGCCCGGCTGATCCGGTACGCCCACAAGCGTTACCTTCGCTTGATTCTTGTCCAGCGACACGCCGCGTACCACGACGGCCTCCATACTTGCAGTTTCTTCCTTCACAATAGTTCCTGGGTTGGTGTTCAGACTCGAGCGAACTTCAAATTTGACGTTATACTTTTTGGCGAACTCCACCGAACGGCTTTGCATCACCTTCGCACCAAGGCTCGCTAGCTCCAGCATTTCATCATACGAAATTTCCTCCAGTTTGCGTGCGCTGGCCACCACCCGTGGGTCGGTGGTGTACACGCCGTCGACATCCGTATAAATCTGGCACAAGTCAGCATCCAACGCTGAAGCCAATGCGATGGCCGTGAGATCGGAACCACCGCGGCCCAGTGTGGTGATGCGTCCATCGGGCGTCATCCCCTGAAAACCGGCCACAATCACCACGTTGCCTTCATCAAGCATCGCATGTACCTGATTGGGCGAAATGTTTTCTATCTTCGCTTTGGTATGCACGCCATCAGTTATGATGCCCGCCTGCGCGCCGGTTAAGCTCACCGCCTTGAGATCTAGTGAATGCAGTGCCATGGCCAGCAGCGCAATGGTCGTTTGCTCGCCGGTAGCCAGCAGCATGTCCATCTCGCGTTCGCTAGGCAGTTGATTAATCTCACTGGCCAGACGGATAAGATTATCGGTCACGCCACCCATGGCCGACACCACAACGACAATCTGATCGCCCTGGCGTCGATACTCCGCCACGCGGTTGGCCACGTTCTTGATACGGTCCGTGTCCTTGACTGAAGAGCCACCGTATTTCTGGACGATCAACGCCATGCTTATAGCCCGATTGCCGCCTTCACGGCGTCGGTGTTTGGTTCCACCGAGGTTGCTTGCGCATTCGCATTGGTCACGGCGGTATCCGGATCTTTCAAGCCATGTCCAGTCATTGTCGCTGTGACGATGCTTCCAGAATCGATACGACTTGCTTTTACCATCTTCACAATTCCCGCTAAACTCGCCGCACAAGCAGGCTCTACAAAAATACCTTCCGATGACGCCAGCAATTTGTAGGTCGATAAGATTTCTTCATCCGTCACGCTGTCAATCAGACCTCCGGAAAATTGGGCAGCCGCTTTTGCTCCTTTCCAACTGGCCGGATTACCGATGCGTATCGCGCTAGCAACAGTCTCAGGAAATTCCACCACTGCATCATTTACAATCGGCGCAGCCCCTGCAGCCTGAAATCCCATCATATGAGGCAAAGTATCACTGAGACCGGCTTCGTGGTATTGCTGAAAGCCTTTCCAGTATGCTGTGATATTGCCGGCATTGCCAACGGGTAGAAAATGAAAATCAGGCGCGTCACCCAGCGCATCACAAATCTCAAAAGCAGCCGTCTTTTGGCCTTCAATACGAACAGGATTGATGCTGTTCACCACCTCTACCGCACCGGTCTGACCAAGTTCACGAACGATCTCCAGCGCCTGGTCAAAGTTACCTTGAATTTGAAGCGTCTGTGCCCCGTACATCAATGCTTGGGCCAACTTACCCAAGGCGATATTTCCCTCGGGAATCAGCACCACACACTTCATGCCTGCACGCGCCGCATAAGCTGCTGCTGCTGCTGAGGTATTGCCTGTGCTTGCACAAACCACCACTTGGGCTCCGCGCTCGGCAGCCTTAGATACAGCCATCGTCATGCCCCGATCCTTAAAGGAGCAGGTCGGGTTCAGCCCCTCGTATTTGAGGTAGAGATCAAACTCGCCGTTGATCGCCTTGACAAAGTTCGGCACACGAATCAGTGGCGTGTTTCCTTCCAGCAACGTCACCACCGGCGTGGCTTCGCTCACCGGCAATTGCTCGCGGTACGCGTCAATGACGCCGCGCCAACCGGAAGTATTTTGAACGCCAATGCTCATGCGAAATTCTCCACGCGGATCATCACCGGCTTCGCCTTCACGGCGCTGAGTTTTCTGATTTCTTTCAAGGCCTTTTGCATCGCGGCGTTCTTGGCGTAGTGCAGCATCAGGATCAGGGGCACACTGCTGCCTTCGTGGCCTTCGGGCTGAATGACCGACGAAATTCC
Source organism: uncultured Verrucomicrobiales bacterium (assembly GCA_913048135.1). Lineage (GTDB taxonomy): Bacteria > Verrucomicrobiota > Verrucomicrobiia > Limisphaerales > UBA1100 > UBA1100. Next base: position 55,603 of record CAJWVY010000001.1, on the reverse strand, counting down.
GATTTTATTTTTCGCCAACACCGCCGACACTTTCGCCAAAACCCCAGGACGATCCAAGACGGACAGCCGCAAGTAATAGCAGGAGGTAGTTTCCTCAATCGGCCGTACGGCGCCATTGGACTCATGCGGGATGAACGCCTTCAAGCGATCGGTGGAGCCATGTTTCAGGTCCAATACCGCGTCACCGATATCGCTCAACACGGCACTGGCAGTCGCATCCCGCCCGGCGCCCTGACCGTAATGCAACGTATCACCCACCACATCCCCGCGCACGAGAATGCCGTTGTACACATCACTCACATTCGCCAGCACGTGGTCATCAGGAATCAAAGCCGGATACATACTCACCTGCACGGGGCCAGGCTTCGAGGTCTTTACAATCCCCAAGAGTTTGATGGCGTACCCCAGTGAATCGGCAAATTCCAAATCCAACGGCGCCACTTGTTCGATGCCCTCGGTATACACCTGCTTCGGCTTCACCCAAAACCCATGTGCCAACGAGGCGAGAATGCCGACCTTATGCGCTGCATCATGGCCACCCACATCAAGCGTGGGATCCGCCTCGGCATACCCTTGTTGCTGGGCGAGCTTCACCGCCGCATCAAACTCCATCCCCTCGTTCATCTTGGTAAGGATGAAATTGCAGGTGCCGTTCAGAATGCCATAGAGGTGGGTCACGCGGTTGCCCACAAGCGCTTCGCGGATCACCTTGATGATCGGTACGCCGCCGGCCACGCTGGCTTCATAATATAAATTCGCGCCGGACTTTTCCGCGGCGGCAAACAGTTTCTCCCCATGAAATGCCAGCAACGCCTTATTGGCCGTCACCACCGGCTTGCCAGCCCCCAAAGCAGCTAGCACCACATCCTTGGCCGTGGTCGTGCCGCCAATCAGTTCCACCACCAGATCCACCTTGGGATCATTCACCACCTCACGCCAGTCAGTCGTGAGCGCGCTTTGAGGCACTTTGAAATCGCGTTTCTTCCGGAGACTGCGCACGGCCACTCGCGTCACCCGTAGGCGCACGCCCAAGCGAGAGGCCATCAAAGCCCCATTACGTTTCAAGGCCTGAACCACGCCGCCACCCACTGTGCCGGCGCCAATCAGGCCGATATTTACCGTTCGCGTCATCAAAAAGGGGCGGGACTATGGCGAGAAAACGGCTTCTACACAAGATTTTTGCCCTTTTTTGACGGCACACCCGCCCGCATACTGCCGCCCGCATGGCATGGTATAAGCAGTTACATTGGCAAATCCTCATTGGCATGGCCTTGGGCACGCTCTTCGGCGTGGTGGCCGCCCAAAATGGCTGGGGGCAATTCACGGCGGACTGGGTCGCCCCGTTCGGAACGATCTTCCTGAACCTCCTCAAGCTGATCGCCATGCCGCTGGTGATTACCTCGCTGATCTGCGGAGTAGCCTCGTTGTCAGATTTCAAAAAACTCTCCCGCATGGGAGGCAAAACCATTGGGCTGTACCTCGCCACCACGGCCGTGGCGGTGACCATCGGCCTGCTCGTGGTAAATGCCATCAAGCCCGGCGACCGGTTACCCGATGAGACCAAGGCGCAGCTGGAAGCCAAGTATCAAGCCGATGCCACAAAACGTCAGGAAGCCACCGAGACTGTAAAGGAACGCGGGCCGCTACAGCCGTTAATCGACATGGTGCCCGATAATTTTTTCGGCTCCGCCAGCAGCAACCGAAACATGCTGCAGATTGTGTTCTTCAGTCTACTAGCCGGCATCGCCTTAGTGCAGGTGCGCGAAGAGAAACGACGGCCAGTTTTCGAGGTCATCAGTGGACTGCAAGAACTGGTGATCCGGATCACGTTCCTCATCATGCTCTTTGCGCCAATCGGTGTATTCGCGTTGATCGCCAGCACCATCACCAACATGGCCGGCGAAGATCCCAGTCAAATCCTCTCCCTCCTCAGTTCTCTTGCCTGGTATTGCTTGGCCGTGATCATCGGCCTGCTGCTTCATGCCTGCATTGTGTACCTCGGCCTGTTGAAAACGTTCACGCCACTTACAATCCCACGTTTTTTCCGGAGCATTGGCCAAGCGCAGTTGCTGGCCTTTTCCACCAGTAGCAGCGGTGCCACTCTGCCGGTGACTATGAAGTGCGCGGAGGAAAAATTGGGCGTCTCCAAAGAAGTCAGCTCGTTTGTCCTCCCGCTCGGCGCGACCATCAATATGGACGGCACAGCTCTGTATCAGGCTGTGGCGGCAGTGTTTATCGCGCAAGCCAGCGGAATTGATCTCACCACTGGCGCGCAGATCACCATTGTGCTCACCGCCGTACTGGCCTCGGTAGGCACCGCGGCCGTGCCGGGAGCGGGAATTGTGATGCTGATTATCATACTGGAAGCGATTAATGTGCCTGCGGCAGGCATTGCTCTGATCCTTGGCGTAGACCGGATTCTTGACATGTGCCGCACTGCGGTGAACGTTACGGGAGATGCTGCGGTGACGGCCGTAATCGCCGCCTCGGAGAAACAACTGGATCCCACTCCGGCTCCGAACGCATGATTCCCCTCAGGCCCCAACAGAATGACCGCCCTGCAATCCATCACCGGCGGACTGGGAAGCTCGCATAGCTTTCGGATGATGTCCTTTCGCACCTTGCGCTTTCCCGGCAGCAGGAGCGCGCAGGCCTTGCCCTCCTCCATGGATCAACGTTACGGATATCATCATGTCAACATGGCGAAACCACAACCCGGCACGCACAACGCTATCCTCGGTCTGCGGCCATTTGTGGATCGAGGTAATCCGGTATTGGTCTATGCTCAACATCAGGTAAACGCCGGTGTGGGGCCGTTTCGCCCCGGACTGAATGTCTACATCTAGGCCCTCCCGCCTTGACTGCGCCGGCTTCCTGCCTATTATCGCGACCCATTTTACCTAACCATGACCACGATCATCGACATTCAAGCACGTGAAATTCTCGACTCCCGCGGCAACCCCACCGTGGAGGCCGACGTCATCCTCGAAAGCGGCGCCATGGGCCGCGCGGCCGTGCCCAGCGGCGCCAGCACTGGCGTCAACGAGGCCGTGGAATTACGCGACGGCGTAAAGAAACGTTACCTCGGCAAGGGCGTGCAAAAGGCGGTCAAAAACATCCAGACCAAAATTCTGCCCGAACTACTCGGACGCGATGCAACCGATCAGGTAGGCGTGGACTCCGCCATGCTCGCGCTCGATGGCACCGCCACCAAGGCCAAACTCGGGGCCAATGCCGTGCTCGCTGTGTCCCTCGCCACCGCCAAGGCTGGGGCCAATGCACTCGGGCAACCACTCTACAAATACATCGGCGGCCCAAACGCCAAGGTGCTACCCGTGCCCATGGCCAACGTCATCAACGGCGGCGCCCACAGCGATGCGCCAATTGATTTTCAGGAATTCATGATCATGCCCAAGGGCCTGCCGACCTTCAGCGAGGGCCTACGCGCGATCACCGAGATTTTCCACGCGCTCAAAGGCGTACTCAAGAAACGCGGCCTCTCCACCGCCGTCGGCGATGAGGGCGGTTTCGCTCCGCAGCTGGACAGTACTGAGGATGCCATCGAATGTATCCTCGCCGCCACCAAGGCCGCTGGATACAAGGCCGGCAAACAAATCTACCTCGCGCTCGACGTGGCCAGCAGTGAGTTTTACGACAGCAAAAAGAAGCGCTACATCTTCAAGAAAAGCGACGGCTCCAAAATGAGTGCCGATCAGATCGTAGCCTTTTACGATGAACTCACCAGCAAATACCCGATCATCAGTATCGAGGACGGCTGCGATGAAAATGACTGGGCCGGCTGGAAAAAGCTCACCGACAAGATCGGCGACCGCGTGCAACTCGTGGGCGATGACCTGTTCGTGACCAACACGAAGTTCTTGCAACGGGGCATCGACACCGCCACTGCTAACTCCATCCTCGTGAAGGTGAACCAAATCGGTTCATTGACCGAGACACTCGACGCCGTGGAGCTGGCGCACATCAATAACTACACCGCCGTGCTGAGCCATCGTTCCGGCGAGACCGAAGACGCCACCATCGCTGACCTTGCCGTGGCGACCAACTGCGGCCAGATCAAAACCGGCTCCCTCAGCCGCAGCGACCGCACCGCGAAATACAATCAACTCCTCCGCATCGAACAGGAACTCGGCGACAGTGCCGTATACGGCGGCCGGATTTAAGGGCTGAACAATCACCGAAGCGGTAAGCGTAACGCTTGCCGCTTTTTTTATGCACACCGCACACAAAGAAACACATCCGGAGCCAGTTCCAAACGCTCCTCAGGAATGGGTTTCCGACAGCGAACGCACTGACCGTAGGTGCCATTTTTGACGCGCTTAAGGGCATTGGTTATGCGCTGAAGTTGCAGCTCCTGACGGCGCCGCAGCTCAAGGGCCATTTGCTGATCCTGCATGGCGTCCATGCGGGAGAGGCGGCCGATGGCGGTATCCAGCTCCACCACATCGGAAGCGGATTTGCTGGCATTGAGATCGTCTTCGATGTCCGCCTGCAGTCCGAGCAGTTTACCGCGGAAATAGGCCTGGCGTTCCGGGCTCATGAACGGATTACTCGGTCAACTTTTCAAAAAACACCACGTGCTGCCACGGGAGTTTTTTGTAGGTCTGCACATGCTTGAGGGGAAAGAGGGAGGCTTCTTTTTTCACCTGAGCCTCGCTCATCTTGTGCAGACGTTTGATCGGGACCTTGGGGTCTTCCGCCCGATACTCAACAAAGGCCACGCGACCGCCCGGTTTGAGGGCTTTCACAATGCCGGCCATCATCTCGTAGGGATGGGAAAATTCGTGGTACACATCCACCATGATCACGAAGTCCAGCGAATTGGCTTTGAGCCGAGGATCGCTGATAGTGCCACGCACGCCTTTAACGTTGTTGAGCCCGAGCTTTTTCATGTTCTTCTCGAGCAACTCCAGCATCTCCGGCTGGATATCCACCCCGTGCACAGTGCCCTGCGGACCGATCAGCTTCGCCATGCGGCGCGCAATGTAGCCGGTACCCACGCCAATATCGGCCACTTGATCGCCGGGCTTGAGCTTCAGGCACTGGATGAGTTCAGCAGTATTTTCCTCCCGCTCACGTTCCGGGCGTTCCAGCCAAGCCGCGCCCTGATGCCCCATCACGTGGGAAATTTGCCGACCCATGTAAAACTTGCCGATCCCCTCAATGTTGGACCGCAGCAATTGCTGGTACAACGCCTCGGTGTTGGGCAATTGAACAGGCCCAAATGCAGGCACTTCCTGTGCCCGAGCCACGCAGGTGAACGCGACGAACATGAATACGGTTTTATAAATCGTCATCATGAAACTCACCCAGTTGGCGGGTGAACGTGTAGTGGTACGGGAACAGTACCAACGTGCGCTTAGCAGCCTCCTTGCCCTTGGCGGGCACGGTGAATGGCAGGGTAAGCACATACAAAGCACTGCCGCCGGTGAGTGCCATTAGGCCGAGCGGCCGGCAGATGAATACATCGGCAATAATTGCTGGAGCGTCCTTGCCGGATCCGGCTGGGTTTGCGTTTACCTCACCGGCGAACAAAAAGGTGAACGCCAGTACCACCACGAGTTTCTTTTTGAATTGATCCATCCTTACCTCCTGACCCCTATCAGACCGTTGCCTGCTAATTCCGTCAACCTCCACTTACCCACAGTTGACTTGGCTCCACACGCCAGCCTACCCTGCGCCGTGGCTGAACAGGATCGGGCATGGGAAACGGGCTGTCATCTGGCCGCATTGGCGTTGCTGATAAAAATCCCCGTGGCCAATGTCTTTGGCCCGTTAATTGTCTGGTTGATCCGCAAAAACACCTCCGCTTCCACCGACCAACACGGCCGGGCCGTGCTAAATTTCCAACTCGCCATGACGCTCTATTTTGTCGTGCTGTTTCTGCTCGGCAAGGTGGATGCCCTCGCCGTGCCGGTCGGGCTGCTCCTGCGGGTTTGGGCGTACCTGAATATCTTCTTCATCCTGCGCGGCGCCTACGAATCCGCCCAAGGCAAACTGTACGCCTACCCACTCTCCATTCGTTTTCTGCCACAACAAAAGGGATCCCAATGAGCCTGCGCATCGGGATCATTGGTGGCGGCCTGATGGGGCGGGAGGCGGCGGCTTGTTTCGGGCGTTGGTTTGCGCTGGAAAATTTCCCCGTGCGCGCCGAGCTCGTTGCGGTGTGCGATCTGCGTGAGGAGTTGCTGGAGTGGTTTGCCCAAGTGCCCACCGTACAACTGCGCACGCAGGATCATCGCGCGTTGCTTGCGCGGGACGATGTGGATGCGGTCTATGTCGCCGTGCCACATCATTTGCATGAGACGCTGTATTGCGATGTGCTCGCGGCAGGCAAGGATCTACTCGCCGAGAAACCCTTTGGCATCGACCTCGCCGCCGCCCGGCGTATTCGTGAGGCCGCTGAAGCCAGCGGGCGGTTTGTGCGATGCAGTTCGGAATTCCCTTTTGCTCCCGGCGCACAGCGTGCGTTTCAGTATGTGCAATCCGGCGCGTTGGGCCGTGTGCTCGAGGTGCGGGCTGGTTTTCTGCACAGCAGCGATCTCGACCCCACCAAGGCCGCCAACTGGAAACGCCAGTCCACCACCTGCGGTGAGATCGGCGTGATGGGCGATCTCGGCTTGCATACCGTCCACATCCCCTTTCGGCTCGGCTGGAAACCGCAGCGCGTGTTTGCGCAGTTGCAAAAGGGTTATCCCGAACGCCCCGACGGACAGGGCGGCCAATCCACTTGCGATACATGGGACAATGCAACCTTGAATTGCGATGTGGAAATCGATGGTGACATTGTGCCGTTGCGGCTGGAACAGAAGCGCATGGCGCCGGGCCAAACCAACTCGTGGTACTTCGAGGCGCTTGGCACCGAAGGCGGCGTGCGCTTTAACACGGCGGACGCCAACTCGATTTTCCTGTTCAACCGCCAAAACGGCCAGAGCTGGAATCGCCTAAATCTCGGCCACGCCATGACGTTCCCGGTGATCACTGGCGGCATCTTCGAGGCGGGTTTTCCGGATTACAATCTGCAGATGTGGGCTGCCTTTGCCGCCGAACGCGCCGGGGCCTTGGGCGATCGTTTTGGCTGCGCGATGGTGGAGGAAGCGGTGGCCAGCCACGAGCTGTGGCAGGCCGCCCTGCAATCAAACGCCGAACACAAAGTCGTAACTCTTTAGGCGAGAATCATTCGGATATCGCGATTGAATTGTACTCATTAGGACAATCCCTCGGCAGTCACCAATCTAGCCCGTGCGATCAGCTACGGTCAGTCTTTTGCTTCAGGGTTAGCAAAGTGATTTCCGATTCCACGCCGATCCGCATGGGCGGCCCCCAATAACCTGTACCGGGGTTCACATACACCCAGCCTTTTTGCCAGGCATTTAGGCCGCGATAGAAGGGATGAAATCGGCCTACAACAAAATTCCACGGGAAAAACTGGCCACCATGCGTGTGGCCGGAAAGTTGAAGATCAAATTGCTGTTCACGGGCATCTAGGCAGGAACCGGGTTGATGCGCCAACAACACGCGGGCATCGCACTCCGGCGCACCGGCGACCGCAGCCGCCGGATCGGATCGGTGTGCCGGCAAAATTTTGTGCGCTCGATAATCATTCACGCCCGCCACCATCAGCTTGGCCGCGCCGCGGCGGACGATGGAATGGGCATTGTTCAGAACATTCAATCCCAGCTCGGACAGCGTGCGACACCACGGTTCTGCGCCGGAATAATACTCGTGATTACCGGTCACAAAAAACGTGCCATCCGCACTGGATAAATCCCTGAGCGGCTCCACGTGTTTGGCCAGATGTTCGGTGGAGCCATCCACTAAATCACCGGTCACCGCCACCATATCCGGCTTGAGCCCGTTCACTGATTGCACCACGCGGCGCATGAACGCGCCGGACAACGTCGGTCCCAGGTGCAGATCGGAAATTTGCGCGATACGGTAGCCCTCCAACTCGGCTGGCAAATTTTCAATGGGCACCTCCACGGCCACCACTGAAGGATGCCGGCGTGCGCGCCATACGCCGAACGCTCCAGCCACGGCAGTCACGCCCAAGACACCAAGGTTGGCGGTTTGATTGAAAAACCGTCGGCGTTCCGGATCTTCCGGCACGCGCTTTGTTTCCTGCCCCCGCTCCGCCAAGCGCACACCCAACACGCCCAGTTCCATTGCCACCATGCCGGTAAAGATCAGCGAGAACAGTCCCATACCGCCGTAGGCCACCCAATACAAGGGACCGGCCCAACCGCCCGGGCCAAGGCTGCGCAGGATGGCGAAGCTGACAAAGACGGAAATGAAGTGCCCGGCCAACAATCCGACCACCACCCAACGCCAAGCGGAGCCGACCTCCAGCGGCCGGATCAGTCGCCAGCCTACCCACGTGTAGGTGATCAGTAATACAGATGCAAAAACTAGAAAAAACATGCGGCGGCGACGGCTATTCATTTAGGAATACGACGCTGTCCGACTCGAGACGGAGCGCCTTAGGCAACGCCTTGGCATCCAGTCGTAAGACCATCCGATGTTTACCAGCAACGACCTCGGCCGTAAACGCATTCGCGCGTCCGAGCGGTTTGCCGTCAATCCAAGCATCGGCCTTCACGCCAGCGGGCAACTTAAAGGTCACGTCACCGGCTTTTTGTTTCTCGAAATAGGTGCCGGCAAATACGTGCACGAGACCGACATGCCGCCCCACGGCGGTAAGTTCAGTAATATCCTCTGCCGGCAGATCGCCGTTCACGCGGGCGGGCAGCAGCTTCCAACCGGCGTTGTTGCCGGCGCCGAGCACGTGGTTCGACCACTTTTTCTCAAAGCCTTCCTGCACAATTTTCTCAATGCCGTACTGTTCCACGCGATGAGTGCCAGGCAAGAGACGCCAGGTTCGCGCCACGCCAGTCTTCGTGGCGTCAAACGGCCCAGCCTTGCCGAGTTCGGCGAGGAAGCGGTACAGATCGAGCTGCTCCTGCTCGGTCAGGCTCAGGATCAAGGCGGGCGGCATCAACGATTGCCCGTTGATCTTGCGCTTCACCTGATTGCGCGGAATCGACACCAGTTTATCCGCCGCATCGCGCAGCACAATTTCCGATCCGGTTTCACTGACCTGCACGCCCACCAGCGATCGGTCGTCCTTGGTTTCCACCACCACCGAATGATAGCCCTCCTTAATCTTGCGATTGGGGTAGAGGATCGATTCGATCAGGTAATCTGGCTGCGCGCTGGCGCCAATGGAGGTGAAGTCCGGCCCCACCTTGCCGCCCGCGCCGCCGATGGCGTGGCATACTGTGCAGGCCAAGGCCTGTCGGCGGTACACCTTCTCGCCAGAAAACGGATCGCCTTCCTTCATCGCTCGAGCCGCCAAAGCCTTGAGCTGTTCGGCGTTCATTTGCTGGGTCAGCAGAGAAATGTTTTGAGAACGCGCGAGTGCCTCCACGAGACCTTTCTCATTGCGCCCACCTTCGCGTGCGGCGCGCAGACCGGCATTGGCCACCAGCTTGGGCAATTGCGCCCCAGCCACGCCGGCAGCCAGCACGCCCCCGGCGCCCCGGGTATTAAGCAAACTCCGCCATAGCTCGAGGGCGGCATTGTCATCCTTGCTGTCACGCAGCACGGCAAAGATTTCATTCAACGATCCTTTCAGGTTCATGCGCCCGAGCGCGCGCGCTGCCGCCTGACGAGTGCCCGCCGGTTTATCGGCCGCAGCCAGCGCCTTGAGTCCCTGAAGTGCTTGTGGGCCACGGATTTGGATAAGGCTATCGAAGGCTGTTGATTCGCCTTCGGCGGCGATGACCAGCAGAGGCGCAACCAACTCAGATCGTTTCCATTCGCCCGCCAACTGAATTGCGGCCGTGCGAATGGCTTCATCGTTTGATTTCAAATAATCGCCCAGGCCGGAAAGATCACCAGCCGGACGGGCATTGCGAAGATACGCTGCACGCGACAAAGCCATGAGCACGCGGTCATGAACTTGCGTTTCAAATCCATCAGCGCGCAGTTGCTTGAACAGAGTGCTCAACTCACCTGGACCACCGGCTTCGCCAATCAACTCAATCAACGGGCTGTCTCCATTGGCGGGCAGCTTGCGTTGTTGCACCAGTTGACCAATCAACTGGCTGGCCCGAGCCGGTTCCAGTGAGCGTAGCGCGAACGCAGCCTGAGCCGGTTTACCTTTAAAATTCAGCGCGCCGTTTTGCATGCCGCGGACAAAGGGTTCGGCGAGATCGTTCATGGTCAACCACAGGCCGTAATCGAGGAACTTATCCATCGGCTGATCCAGTGCCTGCAGGGCAAACTGCGCATTTTGATGGGCGGTGGTGGATTCCTTCATCTCGGCATACACGCGCATGGCCTCGAGACGCACCCGCGGATGCTTGTCGCGAATGCCGGCGGCGGCGTGCAGTTGCGTGGTGGTGAGGCGATCATGCCAATGGGCCAACACGCGCATGGCCGCGGCGCGCACGCGGGCGTCGTTGGCCTCCAGCGTGAGCATTAACAGCGAGGCGTTGACCACATTCACCGCCTCATGCAGCCACAAGGCCTCCATCTGAGCGGTTTCGTTTTCGCCATGGCGCGCGAGCCATTGTTTGAGATCCGGCAAGATGCCCTGTCCGCGTTCGTGCAGGACGCGGCGTGCCTGCGCCTGGTCGTAGGCGTCCTGAGTCAATAGGAGGTCCATCAGGGCTGTGTTGTTTTGCTCAGTCAAATCGCGCGCCTTCTTCTTGGGCTGGCCCTTGAAGGTCACGCGCCAAATGCGCCCGTGCACCTTGTCGCGGCGCGGATCACGGAAATCGACTTCGCCGTGTTGAATGATGGGGTTCGACCAATCGGCAATGTAGAGCGCGCCGTCCGGCCCCTGTTTCACATCGATCGGCCGGAAGCTCGCGCTACTGCTGCGAATGAAATCTCCCAGATGCTCGGCGGCATAGCCGGCGCCGTTTTCGGAAAGATTAAAGCGAACAATCCGGTGGGCACGAAAATCACAGGTGATGGCCTGTCCCTGATATTCCTTTGGGAATTGCGGTCCATCGACGATTTCCAGTCCGGCGAATTTCGGAAAATTCCCCGGGCTCGCGCTCTCCATAATGCGGCGGCCGCCGGCATAGGTGAAATACATCGCCCCGGGAATGGCGTAGCTGATGCCCTGAAATCCGGCGCCATCGGTAACGAAGGATTGGCCGTGGCGGTTGAAGTGGTGTCCCCACGGATTGCACCAACCGCGGTACTGGATGCCGGCCTCCTGCGTATCGGGCCGGAGCCACATGATGCCGCCACTCTTCAGGCGCACGACGCCGTGCGGTGTTTCCAAGTGGCTGCGAATGTAAATGGATTGGTTAAAGTAAAGCCGCCCATCATGCCCCCAGCGCAGGGTGTGCAGGGTGTGATGAGTATCTTCAGTCCCGAAGCCGGACAACACGATCCGTTTTTCATCGGCCTTACCGTCGCCATTAGTGTCCTTGAAATGTAGCAGCTCGGTGCTTTGGCCGACATAACACCCGCCGTCGCCCGGTTCAATAGCGGTGGGGATAAACAGGCCTTCGGCAAAGATCTCGGTCTTATCCGCGCGGCCATCGCCGGTGGTGTCCTGCAACACCACGATTTTGTCATTAGCCACCTGACCCGGTTTCACCTGCGGATACACCTCCGAGGTCGCCACCCAAAGGCGGCCCTGTGGATCGAAGTTCATCTGAATTGGCTTGGCCAACGAAGGGTTCTCGGCGAACAGAGAAATCTCCACGCCTTCAGCGGTGTCAAACTCGGGTAACGGTTGCGGATTGCGGATGGGTTTCTCCGGCACCGGCACATTGGGGGCGGGCTTGAGTTTGAGGTCGCGACGCGCGGCAATCTCTTTTTCCTGCGCAATCACCAACGGATCAAAGCGCGGAATCTCGACGGCGTTGTTGCCCTGCTCATGTTTTCGGAAACCAAAAATGTAAGCCATGTTTTGCGGACGCGAACGGTCGAAGAAGAGCTGGTTCTTGCGGGCAATTACCGTGCGGAGCTGGATGGCCGCCGGCGATTTCAGACGGGGATGCGCGGGCACTCCGAGTTGAGCACAAATCTCAGCCGCCACGCGCGCGTAACCGCTGTCCACCGGGTGAATGCCGTTTTCGGTCAAGGCGGGCTTGGCGTTTACCAGCGGATCGGCATTAAACAGGGTCACAAAGAGATCGCCATCTGCCGCCGCCATCGTTTGAAGTTCCTTGGAGTACGCAGCGAGCTGGCGGTTGTGCACGGCGGGATCCGGCAGACTACCGCCCAACTGCTCATGACGCAGGGGCGACAACACCACAAAACGAATCGGACCGCCGGCCGCCTTCCGAACCGCGGCCTTGAGCGCGCGCATGTCTTGACCGAATTGTTCCGGCTGATTTTCAAATGAACTGGCCATGCCGTAGCCCAGAAAGACCACAGTAGGTTTCACCAGCGTGATTTGTTTCTGCAACTGCTTCCAGCCTTCATCCGCCGGTTCGCGACCGGCCTGTTGCAGGCTGAGCCCGGCGCGAGACACACCGCGCGGCGTGTCGCCGCTCCAGCCCAGATTGCGAAAGGTGATATTGCGATCAGGCCAGGCCGTGGTAAGCCGTAGTTCCAGATGATTGTGGACCTGCATCCGCTCGATGAGGGTGTCGCCCAGAAACGCCACCCGGTCGCCGTCCTTGAGTTCGAACGCCCGTTCGCGAGCGTTGCCCGTGATGCCGGTGAGAAGAATAAGGAGAGTCAGTACTGTGCGCATGAGAGTTAGTGTTTTTTCTTAAGAACAGAGTGAATGGTCTGAGCCATCAGCTTGGCGCCGGCGGCGTTGGGGTGGATCTTGTCTGGAAACATCGCGGGCTTGCCGGACAACGCTTGATACAAATCGATTACCGTCAGGCTCTCGTCCCTGGCCACCTTGCGAATGACGGGAATGACACCGCTCTTGACGGTTTTCTCATTGATGCCCCAGCGCGTCTGGTACACGGGCACCGGCAGGCACAAATAGATCGTCGGCTTGGTGGGCAGGTTCTTGAAATGCGTCACCATCGCGCGCAGATCCGCATCGTATTCCTTGCCGACCTTGCCCCAGTTTTGCGGCTTGGTGTCATTGGTGCCCAGCTTCAGAATCACCACGTTCGGGCCGAAGTCCGTAGCCTGCTTGAAGGCTCCCAGCTTCCAGTAAGGTCGGTCGCCGTTCTTGAGCAGCGTGGCGCCGTTCACGCCGTAATTGCGGACGGTGTAGCCTTTGCCGAGCAGATCGCCCAGCACCTTGGGATAACAGTGATTGGCCCGGTCGCGAATGGCCGCACCATAGGTAATGCTGTCGCCCACACAGGCAATGCGCGTCACGGAATCCGCCCGGCCGGAGAGCACGGTGACGGCGAGGAAAATGCAAAAAATGACGTGTTTCATGGCAAAAAACGTGCGCCGATCAAACCCCGTTTACCCCGGGCATGCAAGCTGTTTGGCGCGGTCATTAAGCATTCTCATGCCGTTTAGGATTGAACAATCCGGCTTTTTTTGTATTGTCTCCCACGTGACCTTTTTCCCCCACGCCCCACTGGGCGTCCTAGGCGCATTGTCGCCGGACCCCAGCCAAAGCACAGTTGATTGGGTGGCCGTTTTGATGCTCGGATTATTTCTGGGCATCCTGCTCGTTTCGGGTGGGTTTTACCTGATGACCCGCAAACAAATCCTCGCCATCAAGCGCGAGAAAGCCATGAGCCGGCCGCCGCTGGAGGAGTTGATTCCCAGCAGCCTCGATCTGCCTGAGCAATGGCTCGCCATTCGCAGCGGCAACGTCGCTGCCGTACAGGAAACCCTCGGCCTCTCCAATCCCCGCCGCTGCACCTGGAAAGATGGCTTTGCCATCTCGGGAGTGGAACGGCTCTTTATCTCCCCGCCGGTCAAAGGCTGGATCTTGGTCGTTGGCCCCGCCCTGCCCGCGCCGGAAGAGGATGTGGATTTTTGTTTCCATTTCCTCAGCCACATCAGCAAACGCCTTGGGCATGTACAGTTCTTCAGCCTGAACAGTGCCCTAAGCCACCACTGCTGGGTGCGCGCCCACACAGGCCGCATTGAGCGGGCCTACGCTTGGTGCGGTGAAACCCTCTGGAACCAAGGTAAAGCCACCCCCGAGGAATCGGTGCTCGGCATGAAATGCCATGACTATGGCACCACCGTTGAAGAACTGGATTTCCAACAGGTCAACCACCTGAACCGAAACACCGCCAACATCTCCCAATTGGCCGCGCGCTGGAGCCTGAATCCCGCCGCGCTCAAGCCGGATGTGTTTACCAAAAGTGCAGGCATCACGGGCGAATTATTCCCCGCCGCCTCCGAACCCGAAACGGATTAACCGGCGCCTCGCGCGCTCAACAAGGATTTAGTTATGTCATTCGAACTGGCACTCAAAGAAATCGATAAAACCTTCACCGCCGATGACGGCATGGAAATTAACATTCGCCCGCTGGAAGCCGGCGACGAAAAGGCCCTGCTCGGGTTTTTCAAAAACCTGCCCGAACCGGAGGTCATGTTTTTCAAACGCCGCGTGCGCGATCCCGAAGTGATTAAGCAATGGTGCGAGAACATCGACCTCTACGCGCGCCTACCACTGCTGGCCCTGCACGAAGGCAAGGTCATCGCCGTCGCCTCGCTCCTCCAAAACAACGGCGGCTGGAAACGCCACATCGGCCGCATCAGCCAAAGCATCCTGCCCAAGTACCGCCAGAAAGGCATTGCCGGCAAACTCGTGCAGGAACTCGTCGATGTCGCCCGCATGGCCGGCCTACAAAAAGTCGAGGCCGAGTTCATCGACAAACAGGAAGGCGGCCAAAAACTATTTGCTCTGCTCGGCTTCACACACCTCATGCGCCTCGAGGATTATGTGCAGGACATGCAGGCCATTCAGCATGACTACGTGTTGATGGGTATGGACCTGAAGACCGACGAGGAATACGCCGGCATGGGCTGATGCCGGCCGAACCACCTGACACCTGCGCCCACTGCGGCGCCGACATCCATCCCAACGCCCGTGCCTGCCCCGAATGCGGTGCGGATGAATCCACCGGCTGGGAGGAAGACTACGCGCCCGATCTCGGGCTGGATGAGGACGAGTTCGATTACGACGAATTTGTTGAACGCGAATTCGGCACCGGCAATACCCCAAAAAAAGTCGTCCCACACGGGCTGCATTGGTTTTGGTGGCTGGTCGGTCTGGGCCTGATCGCCGCCCTGCTCCTCATGTGGGTTTAATTCCCGTTTCCAATTCGCCCGGCACACGGTATCCTGCGGCATGCGAATTCTGCCGTTGCTGTTGGCGATTGCGTTCCCGTTAAGCGCCGAAGATTGGCCACAATTTCTCGGCCCGCGCCGTGATGGATCCTATCAGGGCAAGGCCCTCCCCGCCTGGCCAGCCACCGGTCCGCAGCAGCTCTGGCAAACGCAGGTCGGAGCCGGCTTTGCCGGGCCGACCGTGGCCGAGGGCAAGCTCATCCTCTTTCACCGGCTCGACCATGAGGAAATCGTCGACTGCCTGAACGCCGTCACCGGCAAGCCGATCTGGCGTGCGCGATATGGCGCCGATTACGTGGATGATTTCCGATTCGACAACGGCCCGCGAGCCGTGCCCGCCATTGCCGGCGGCCGCGTCTTCACCCACGGCGCCCACGGCATGGTGCACGCGTGGGATTTGAAAACCGGCAAGGCTCTCTGGAAACTGGACGCTCGCACCCAGTTCAAGGCACCTAAGGGATTCTTCGGATTCGCCTGCTCGCCGCTGGTCGTGGGCAACACCGTGCTGCTTAACATCGGCGGTGCCCAAGCCGGCATCATCGGACTGGATGTCGCCAGCGGCAAACTGCGCTGGCGCGCCACGGAGGAACCGGCCAGTTACGCCTCGCCCGTGCTCGCCACCATCAATGAAACGCAGCAGGCCGTTTTCTTTACCCGCGAAGGCCTCGTCTCCGTGGATCCAGCCACCGGCAAAGTGCGCTTCAGCCATCATTGGCGACCCGCCATGCGCGCCAGTGTGAATGCCTGCACGCCGGTAATTCTAGGCGACCTCGTGTTTGCCTCCACCAGCTACGGCAAAGGCGCCACTCTTTTGGCCGTCGACGGCGCAGAATTAAAAACCGTGTGGACCAACGACACCTCCATGAGCTGTCATTATTCCAGTTGCGTGGTAAAGAACGGCCTACTGTTCGGCTTCCACGGCCGACAGGAAGCTGGCGCGGATTTGCGCTGTGTGGATTTCAAAACCGGCCGCGTGCACTGGAGCCAACCGGGCCTGCGCTCGGGCACGGTGACTCTGGCCGGCGATGATCTACTCGTGCTCTCCGAGCGCGGCGAACTGGTGCGTGCCGCCGCATCGGCCAACGGATTTCAGGTCAAGCAACGCGCCCGCATCACCCGCGGCGAAGTCCGCGCCTACCCGGCCCTAGCTCAAGGGCGTTTCTATTTCCGTGACGGGGAAACCCTGCGTTGCCTGCAGCTCAAACAGCCGTGACTTTGGCTTGCGCGCCATGGACACCACAGTATCGTCGCCTTTCGCATGATAGCCCGTTCCGCCATTTTTTGGATTCCCACCCTCACGCTCCTTCTCGGCTGTGAAACGCCGCCGCCGCCCGGCCCGCCCATGCCCACGCTGCCCACCGGCAACTTCACCGCGCCCGCCCATCCCAGTCTGGGAGAAATCGAGCGTCTGGATCCCGCCTTGGATCAGTTGATCGCACGCAGTACCGTGATTGAGCAGCTTGCCGATGGCTTTGACTGGGCCGAAGGCCCCGTGTGGGTTCAACCCGCTCAAGGAGAAGGTTTTGTGCTTTTCTCGGACATCCCGCCCAACAAGATTTATAAATGGAGCGAGGCCGATGGCCTGGAGGATTTCCTGCAACCCAGCGGCTACACCGGCACCACGCTACGCGCCGGCCAGCCCGGCTCCAACGGACTGCTGCTCGATGCTCAAGGGCGACTCGTGCTATGCCAACACGGCGACCGCCGCATTGCTCGGCTGGCCTCTTCGTTGAATGCGCCGCAACCGACCTACCAAACTGTAATCGGCGCCTACCAAGGCAAACGTTTCAACAGCCCCAATGACGGCTGCTTTGATCGCCACGGAAATTTGTATTTCACCGATCCTCCATACGGCCTGGAGAAGCGCATGTCCGATCCGGCCAAGGAACTGAGTTTCCAAGGCGTGTACCTCTTCACTCAGGGCGGCGAGCTCAAGCTGTTGACGGATAAGATCGCCTTTCCCAACGGCATTGCATTGTCGCCGGATGAAAAAACCTTGTACGTGGCTGAGAGTGGGCCGAACACCAAGATTCATGCCTTCAAGGTCCAAGACGATGGCACCATTGATGAGGGTCGTGTGTTCTTTGATCCCACCCAGCTCAAGGCGGCTGGCAAGAAAGGTGGCTGTGATGGGCTGAAGATCGACACTCAAGGTAACCTCTTCGCCACTGGCCCCGGCGGAGTGTTGGTATTGTCGCCTGAGGGCAAACATCTGGGCACACTGTCCACCGGCACGCGCATTGCCAATGTCGGTTGGGGCGAGGATGGCCGCACGTTGTACCTGACCGCTGACATGTATCTATGCCGAATCCGCACACTCACCAAGGGCGCCGGTTTTTAATGATGAAAAAACTCTGCCTTCTCCTTATAGGACTGAGCCTCCCGGCTATGGCGGCGGATTGGCCTCAATTTCTTGGCCCCACCGCCGACGGTGTTTCCACGGAAACCGGCCTGATTGATGCCTTCCCCAAAGGTGGCCTCAAGCCACTGTTTGCCAAACGCATCGGCACCGGCTATGCCGCGCCATCCATTCGCGATGGCAAAGCGGTGGTGTTCCATCGGGCCAGCAAATTGTACAAAGTGGAGGAAGGCGATAATTTTGAGACGGTGGTCAAGTATGTGAACGCCGAGCTGGCCGCCCTCAAGGCCAAGGAACGGCTCACCGTCGAGGACCTGCAGAAATCCCTCAAGGAAACCACGCGCCGCGTGCCGCGCGGCTACATTCCCCTGCCCGAAGCCGTGGCCAAACACTTGGATGTGGAGGTGATCGATTGTCTGGACGCCAAGACCGGCAACCTGATCTGGCGCCATGCGTACCCCACCGGTTATGAGGATCCGTACGGCTACAACAACGGCCCTCGTTGCGCGCCTTTGATTACCAAAGACCGTATCTACACCTACGGTGCCGAGGGCGTGTTAATCTGCCTCGACTTCGCCACCGGCAAACAACTCTGGCGACGCGATACCCACAAGGATTTCACGGTCATCCCCAATTTCTTTGGGGTCGGCAGCACGCCCGTGCTCGAGGACGGCCTACTGCTCACCATGGTGGGCGGCCAACCCAACAGCGGCATGGTAGCCTTTGATGCCAAGACCGGCAAAACCGTCTGGACCAGCACCGGCAAGCAGACTTGGGATGGCACAGCCAAAACCGGTTGGCCCGGCGAACCTCGGATGATTTGGCGAGGTCAGGAAAAAATGGCCAGCTACGCCTCGCCCGTCCTCGCCACCGTCCACGGCAAACGCGTGGCTTTCTGCCTTATGCGACAAGGCCTCGTGGCGCTCGATCCCAAGACCGGCAAGGAATACTTCAAGCGCTGGTTCCGCGCGCGCGTCAATGAATCGGTGAACGCCTCCAACCCCGTCGTCATCGGTGATCAGGTCTTCTGCTCCAGCGCCTATTCCGGGGATGGATCGTTTGTGCTGAAGATCAAAAAGGATCTCACCGGCTACACCGAAGTCTGGAGTGATTACCAACGCCGCATTCAGACCGATAACCCGCGCTTGGATGAAGTACTGGGTCTACACTGGATGACCCCCATCGTACACGAAGGCAATCTCTACGCCTTCAGCGGTCGAAACGAACCCGACGCCAGCTTTCGCTGTGTGGAGTTTGCCACTGGAAAACTCCTCTGGAATCAAGACGAGGCCTGGCAAAAATATGGGCCGCCCTCCAACAAATACGGCCGAGGATCATTCATCCAAGCCGACGGCAAACTCATCGTGCTCGGCGAAACCGGCAAGCTCGGCCTCTTTGCCCTGAACGCCAAGAAACCGGAGGAACTCGCCGCCTATCAGGTGCCGCAATTGCGTTATCCCTGCTGGGCCGCCCCCGCCATGGCCGACAAACGCGTCTATCTCCGCAGCGAAGCCTACCTCGTTTGCTACGATTTCGCCAAAGAGCGATAACCGCCCGCGCGGCCAGCAACCCAATTCAGGCTTTCTTTTTCGGGCAAAAACCCGTTCACTCTCGCCTGTCTTATGAGCGAGACGAATGATTCCCTGGCCAAGGAGAAGGAAATCCTCAAGAGCGTCGAGAACGCCCCTACCTCCGAGAAACTTCTGACCTACACCAAGCTATCCGGCCCAGGTTGGCTCCAAGGCGCCATCACTCTCGGCGGCGGCTCCCTGGCGGGCAGCCTGTACCTCGGCGTGATCGGCGGCACCCAGCTACTTTGGTTGCAGCCGATCATGATGATCCTTGGCGTGCTAATGCTCTCGGTGATCGGCTACGTTACCCTGTCCACCGGCAAGAAGCCCTTTCAGGCTATTAACGAACACATCAATCCCGTGCTCGGATGGGGCTGGCTGATTGCCGCCATGCTCGCGAACCTTGTCTGGGCCATGCCGCAATTCTCGTTGGGCACCGCAGCCCTGCAGCAGAATCTGGGAGTATTCACTGGCGAAGGCGGAGACAAACTTTGTGCCGTTTTGCTTTTCATCATCGGCACGGTGGTGGTCCTGCTCTACGACAGCAAGGCGGTTAAATATTTTGACCTCATCCTAAAAGTAATGGTTGGCGTGGTGGTCCTCAGCTTCTTTGGCGTGGTGGCGGTTATGGCCGGCAACCTCGATTGGGGCGCCATCTTCTCAGGCTTTATCCCAGATTTTTCACTGCTCTCGCAACCGGCCGATAAGTTTAAGGAGGTCATCGCTAATTCCAGCGATCCCACTTATTGGAATGAAACCATTCTCGGCTCTCAACGAGACCGCATGGTGACCGCCGCGGCCACGGCTGTGGGCATTAACATGACCTTCCTCCTCCCCTACTCCATGCTCCGGAAGGGCTGGGGACGCGAACATCGCGGCTTGGCCAGCTTCGATCTGGGCATCGGCTTGTTTTTGCCGTTCTTCCTCGCCACCACCTGCGTAATGATCGCTTCGGCCAGCCAATTCCACGGTAAATTTGATGAAGGCCTGATCGATTCCAGTAAGGCCACTCCATTGACCGAAAAACTTCAGGGAGGCTACAACAAAAATCTGGGAGCGTTCCAAACTCACATCGGCGAAGGTAAGGAACCCAATGAAACCGACCAGCAACTTGCTGCCATGCTGGTGAGCCGTGATGCCTTCCAACTGGCCGGTTCTCTGGAAAAACTCACCGGCAACAAGGCCGTTTCCCAAACCATTTTCGGCATCGGCGTAGTCGGCATGGCCATTTCCACAATCATCATTCTCATGTTGATCAACGGCTTCTGTCTTACCGAAGCGCTCGGGGCAGAAATGGGCGGCCCCATTCACAAGGTCGGCTCCGTGCTACCGGGCATCACCGGCGCACTCGGCTTTCTGTTCCTGTGGGGCAACGCGGATGCCAAGTTCCTGCTCGCTGTACCCACCAGTGTGTTCGGTATGGTGCTGCTGCCCATCGCTTATTTCACGTTCTTCTGCATGATCAACAGCAAGGAACTGCTGGGAGACGCCTTGCCCAAGGGTGGCAAGCGCGTGGCATTGAACCTCGCCATCGGCCTCGCCCTGCTCGCCTCCACCATCGGCGCCGCGTGGTCCATCTGGAGCAAGGTGAAGTGGACGGGCGTGTACGCCGTGGGCATCTTCCTACTACTGGCTCTGGGCGGTCATTGTTACCGCAAGTTGAACCAGAAGCTCGATCGGATTGAAACCAAACTGAAAGAGTAACGCAGCTACCCCTTTACGGCGGGCCATGACTGGCCCGCCTTTTTTATGTCCCGATCCGGGCCACCCAGAGGACTACGCCGATGATTGCGAAACAGATCACAAAGCACCCCACGAATCCCCAGAAATCCATCTTGGTCGGCCGCTCGAATTCCCAGTTGGAACCCGGGAACAGTTTCCGATCATTAAACCGATCCGGCCGCGCATAGCTCACATCGATCTCGCGCGCGTCCCCTTCCGGGTCCGGATCCACGGGCGTTTTCATTTTCACATACAACCGATCCAGCGCCTTCTTGCTATTGGGCTGCGTCAGTAGACTGGCAATGATCATCACCAAAAACGGCGCGATGATCTTGAATGGAAACTCCAGCGTCTTCAGCGCGGCCTTGCGGTATTGGGTCAGATCCAGCCCGAGCAGCTTGTCGTAAATCACCATGTCAAACCGGAATGAGCCTTGCCCAATCTTGTCGCCTCCCTCTTCTTCGTTTTCCTTCACCCCGCCGGTCCAGTAAATCGATTGACCGCCCGCTGCCCCTTCCGGACTGTTTACAGCTAGGTAAGCTTCGTTCGTGCGTAACTCCGGGGCCACCGCTGGGATTGCACGTGGCAACACGAAGAAACTCAGCAGACAAAACACAATGGTGATCCAGCCCGCCTTAGTGGTGGCGCGGCGCCAGTACATGCCCAACCAGAACAGTGCCGCAAAGGTCATGGGCACAATCCAAGTCAGCTCCAGTTGCTTGAACATATCGAGCATGGTCACGGACACCACCACGGCACCCAGCACGACAATGGCGCCGGTGACCCGACCGAGCCGCAGACATTCCTGCTCAGAAGCATTAGGGTTGCCATAAGGCACATAAATGTTGCGCACAACCAACGCCGAACAAACGAGCATGTAGCAATCCACACTGCTCATCAACGCAGCCAGCAAACAGGCCAGCATCAGGCCCACCAGCCCGATCCCCAGAGGACCGAGGAGTTCCCGGGTCGCCACGCCCCAGGCCATATCCGCATCTCCGATCAGCGCCGCATTATCGCCGTACAGAGTCAGCACAATCAAAGCGGTAATCACCCAACCAATGGTGCAGAAGCGTTTGATGAAGTTGCCGGTCACCAGGCCAACGCGGGCATCGTGTTCGCTCTTGGCCGAGCCACCGCCAGTGACGATGAAGTGAGGCGTGAGCACAATGCCGATCATGTTCATGATGACAATAGTGATGATGGCATAGAGCGGAAATTCACTAGCGGCACTGCCGCCCACAATCTCAAAGGTGGAGGCCGGTAACTGCTCGTGCATCACGCGGAAACCATCCGTCCAGGAATCGCCCGGAGCGCCGAAGCGTTTAACCACCTCGTTGAGACCGAAGGGAATCAACAGGATTGACAGGAGAATGATGCAAATACCTTGGATCAGATCGGTCCAGTACGCCGCAGTAATACCGCCCAGCACGCCGTACATCATCACAATCACCGCCACCAACGGCACGAGCACGTACTCCGTTTTGGTGCCCATCAATTCCTCGCCCAACAAGGGCACGCCCACTTTGCCGATGGCCGTGAAGAGCATGGCGCCGTAAACGATGTAATAAAAACAGCCAAAGATTGCGTAGGCGACGCCCATTGGTTTGGATTCGTAGCGTTCGGTAAACCAATCGCCCAAGGTCAGGCAACGCATGCGACGGTACCACACAGCGCTAATCCAATAGATGGGCGTGACAAAGAGCCAATACATCACGCCCCACATGCCGCTCATGCCGTTGGCAAAGGTGCCGCGCGCGGTATTGACCGGATCGGCCGAACCGGTGCCCGCTCCAAATGCGGCGAAGGTTTGGAAGAGCTTGCCGAATTTTCGGCCGCCCATGAAATAATCCTCCTGAGCTTTGACCTGGCGCATGGCCCAGATACCGATGGCGGCCATGCCGGAGAAGTAGATAAAGAGTACGAGGTAATCAGCGAAATTCATAAGGCGCAGGTGAGTTCGTAAAATGATACCGATTCAACGAATTTGCCCAATAAAAAACCCGCCCCAAAGGGCGGGTTGCAATTCTCTGGATGAGCGGGTTATTCGGACTTCTTGTCCTCCTCCTCAGCCTTGGGCTCCTCTTCGGCAGCTTTCTCGTCTGCGGCTTCGGTTTCGTCCTCTGCAGCCTCTGCAGCCTCTGCTTCCTCGGTTTCCTCGGTTTCCTCCTCGGCAGCGGCCTCTTCAGCGCTGGCCTCCTCGGTGGATTCGGCGGTGGCTTCCGCAGTCTTTTCGTCTGCTTCTGCCTCGGCAACCGGCTCTTCGGCGGTTTCCTCTGTTGGTGCAGTCGCCGCTTCAGCCTTCGGCTGATCCTTGGCAACGGAATCTTCATCAGCCGCGGCACTGTCGGCATCAGTCACCCATTCCAAGATCGCCATCTCGGCGGCATCACCCTTACGGCGGCCGAGCTTGATGACGCGGGTGTATCCTCCATTGCGGTTTTCAAAGACGGGCGCAATATCCTCGAACAGAATGCGGACCACGTCCTCGTTCTCCCGCCAATAAGCGCGCTGTTCGCGGCCTAACACACCGTTTTTCTTCGGAAAAAAGCTGCGGGGGTTTTGCTGCAATCGCGCGGCAATGAGGCGGCGGTATTGCAGGCCCGCTCCGTCGGCCTGGCCTTTTTTGCCAAGCGTCACCATCTTGTCAGCCACCACACGGGCGGCTTTGGCCTTGGCGAGGGTGGTGGTGACGCGGCGGTGCTTGATGAGGCTGCATACTAGGTTGTTGAGCATGCGGGTGCGATGCTCGGTAGTGCGGCCCAGTTTGGCTTTGCGAATACGGTGGCGCATGGTGCTTGGTTCAGGTAATTAGTCTAGCAGCGAAGACCCCGTGCCAATCGGCTCGCCGTCGTCTTCAAACAAAATGCTCGGAGACCCACCGGAGCTGTTCGGCTTGCTGATCAGATCTGCGGGATCGAGTACGCTCTCGTCGAACGTCATGCCCAGTCCCAGCCCCAACTCCACGAGCTTGTCCTTAATCTCGTTCAGGGACTTTTTACCGAAGTTACGGTACTTAAGCATGTCGGCCTCGGACTTGGTGGCCAGTTGGCCGACGCTGGTAATATTGGCGTTGTTGAGGCAGTTGGCCGCGCGCACGCTCAACTCGATTTCGTTCACGCTCATGGCAAGCAGACGCTTGAGTTCGGATTGCTCCTCGGTCTGGTTCTCCTTCTCCTCTTCAAACTCAATGGCGTCCTTGTCGTAATTCACGAACACCTCGAGCTGGTGCATAAGCACCTGGCTGGCCTGATTCACGGCGTCATCCGGCGTGATGCGGCCATCGGTCCAAATCTCCAAAGCCAAGCTGTCGTAATCGGTGCGCTGGCCGACACGGGCGTTGCCCACATCGTAGCGCACGCGGGTCACGGGCGAGAAGATGGAGTCGATGGCAATCACGCCGATCGGCTGGTTGGTGGTCTTGTTGTCGTCGCCAGTCAGGAATCCACGGCCCACTTGGACGGTGAGTTCCATAAGAAATTTCTTTTTCTTGTCGAGCGTGCAGATGTGTTGGTCCGGATTCACGAGCTCCACGTTGTGGTTCAGTTCGATATCGGCCGCGGTCACGGCGCCGGACTTATTCACGGAGAGCAACAATACCTGTGGGTCGCGGGTCTCGTGAATTTTGAATTTCACCTGCTTGAGGTTAAGGATGATCTCCGCCATGTCCTCTACCACGCCTTCGATGGCGGCAAATTCATGCTGGGCTCCGTCCACCTTGAGGGACGTGATAGCGGCGCCTTCCAGTGAGGATAGCAGCACGCGGCGCATACTGTTGCCTATGGTATGGGCATAGCCGATTTCAAACGGTTCCGCGACAAACTTAGCGTAGGTCTCGGTTGCCGTTTCCTCTTCCTTCTTCAGCCGATTTGGCCGTTCGAATGCTCCTAAACGTTTTGGCATTTTTTCTTACTTTGGTTGCAATTTTAATCTGACCGCAAACTTCATTCCCGCATATTTGCGGTCCGTATAATTGCTGATTCCTCGGCCCACCCGGGCACAGGGATTAACGGGAATAAAACTCAACGATGGTCTGCTCGTTTGCCACGGGCTCGATGTCCTCGCGCGTGGGCATCCGGCTAACGGAGCCGGTGTAGGCAGCCTTATCCAACTCCAGCCACTCCGGTACGGTGCGACTCGTGGAGTACTCGAGATTCTTGTCGGCCAAGTGGCGACTCTTCTCAGAATGCTTAATCTCAACCTTATCTCCTTCGTGCAAGGCGATGGACGGAGTGCGGGCGCGCTTGCCGTTCACCAACACGTGACCATGGGTCACCATCTGGCGGGCTTGAGCACGGGTGTAACCAAATCCAAGATTATGCACCACGCTATCTAGACGCGTCTCCAAAATCTGCAGCATGATCTCACCGGTCACACCACGTCGACGGATGGCTTTCTCATAGATGCCGCGAAACTGCTTCTCCATCAGGCCGTAGTAGTAGCGCATCTTCTGCTTCTCGGCCAACGCGAGAGCGTAATCAGTGGCCTTGCGACGGCGGTTCTGTCCATGCACACCCGGCGGGTAAGGCTTTCGCTCGAGATATTTCGAGGAGCCAAACAGCGGAGTGTTAAAGCGGCGGCTTAAACGAACGCGGGGACCTGTATAACGTGCCATAGTATCGGTAAAATTACGGGTGAGTATTAGACGCGACGGCGCTTGGGTGGACGACAGCCGTTATGCGGCACGGGCGTCACATCCTTGATTGTGGTGATATCCAGACCGGCTGCCTGCAGGCCACGGATGGCCGATTCGCGACCGGAGCCCGGTCCCTTGATCCGCACTTCCACTTCCTTGAGGCCGTGCGATTGCGCATCGCGGGCAGCACGCTGGGCCACTTGCGTCGCGGCGTAGGACGTGCTTTTACGGGAGCCCTTGAATCCGGCGCGGCCGGCGCTAAACCAGCTGATCGGGTTGCCCTGCATGTCGGTGATGGTCACCAGAGTGTTGTTAAAGGTGGCGCGAATGTGCGCAATCCCGTGCGTCACATTTTTCGACTTCTTGGCCTTAATGACCTTGGTATCGCCAAAATCGTCCGCCAACAGTTCTGCCGCGGTGGGCGCGGAGGACTTGGACTCCTCTTCGGCGGCAGGAGCGGTTTCGGCCGGAATAGCCTCAGCGGCGGCCTCGGGCTTCTCTGCGGCCGGCGCGGCCTCGGCTTGAGGTTCCTCGGTTGCGGGATCTTGTTTTTCTTCAGCCATGATGGTTGTTCAGGTAAAGGATTAGGCTTTCTTGCTCTGGGCGCCTACGGTCTTCTTCGGCCCCTTGCGGGTACGGGCGTTGGTCTGAGTGCGTTGCCCGCGCACGGGCAGGCCGCGCATGTGCCGCAGTCCACGATAAGTTTTAATGTTTTTGTGGCGCTTGAGGTCTTCGGTCACCTTCCGGCGCAGATCACCTTCCACGAGGATCACGCAATTATCCGTGCGGGTCTGTTCAGGACGCATCTCGGTGGTTTGAATGGCCTTAGCGATGGTGGCCAGTTCGTCCTCGCTCAAGGTATGGGCGCGGGTAGCCGGATCAATCTTGGCGTTTTCCAACACCTTGGCGGAGGTGGCCGGGCCGATGCCATAGAGGGACCGGAGCGCGATGTCGATGCGCTTATTGGCGGGTATATCGATTCCTAAAATACGGGGCATAGCTTAACCTTGACGCTGTTTGTGGCGCTTATTTGTGCAAATGACGCGCACGACACCTTTCCGCCGGATCACCCGGCAGTTTTCACACAATCTCTTTACTGAGGCGCGTACTTTCATTGTTCGTTCTCGTTCTTTATTTTCCGTTCCATGACCCTTCCCTTGGAAAGGTCAAAGGTGCTCACTTCGAGCACCACCGTTTCGCCCAGTTGCGCGTCCACCAACACATCGCTGGTGGCCCGCGTGCTGTGCCCCATCAGGCGGTGGCCGTTGCTCAGTTCGGCGCGCACCAGACGGTGCGACAGAACCTCGACTATTCGGCCCTCGACTCGGATGGGCTCGGCCCCGGGCATGTCAAAATTTCCGGTTCGCCTTCAGTCACCGCAATGGTGTGTTCCCAATGCGCTGAAGGCCGGCCATCCCGTGTCACCACAGACCAGCCGTCTGGCAGAAACTTCACTTTCGGCGTCCCTGCATTGACCATAGGCTCAATCGCCAAGGTCATGCCGGGCCGCAACTCCGGAGAGTCTCCGCCGGTCACGTAATTGGGGATTTGCGGTTCCTCGTGAACCACCTCTCCCACACCGTGTCCAACAAACTCACGCACGATCGAAAACCCGTTGGCTTCCACTCGATTCTGCACTGCAGCCGAGATATCTACCACCCGGTTTCCGGGTAACGCGCGAGAAATTCCATCATACAGGGCTTCCTGAGTCACTTCAATCAATTTTTGAGTTTCTTCAGGACACTCACCGACGATCACCGTTCGCGCGTTATCGCCAATGAACCCTTCCACGCAAACACCGACATCGATGCTTACTATGTCACCGTCCACGATTTTCCGTTTCCCGGCCAAACCGTGCACCACTTCCTCGTTCATCGAGATGCACACATTGCAGGGGTACTTCCTGCCCTGCACCTCGTATCCGAGAAACGCACTCTTGCATCCGTAATGCCGGATGCGGCTGGCGGCATATTCATCCAACTCACGGGTCGTGATTCCCGCTTTCACCCATTCACAAGCATCCCGCAACACGTTGGCTGCGATACGGCCGGCTTCACGCATGGCCGCCAGTTGATGCTCGTCCTTGATGGGGATCATCCGGCGCGTCCCCGCACCTTTTTGCCGCCTTTCAAAAAACCATCATAATGATGCTGAGCCAAATGACTTTCCATTTGCCGCATCGTATCCAGCATTACGCCCACCATAATCAGTAGACTCGTGCCGCCAAAGAACTGGGCCACCGCGAAGGGAATTTCCAAATTGATGCCCAACACCGTCGGGATCACCGCGATGACCACCAGAAACATGGCCCCGGCCAAGGTCAACCGGCTCATCGCATGATGCAGGAAGTCGCGTGTCGCGTTTCCAGGGCGAACGCCGGGAATGTAGCCACCAGCCTTTTTCAAATCATCCGCAATCTGCGTTTCATTAAATTGCGTCGCCACCCAGAAGTAGGAGAAGAACAGGATCATCAGCGACTGCATGGCTAGATTCCAAAAGGAACCGTAAGCCAGAGCGTCGCCCAGTCCGATGAAGAAATCAGCCCCGTTTCCTTCACCGAGCCAGCGACCAACTGTTCCAAAAATCTGAGCCGGGAACATCAGGATTGCCTGCGCAAAGATGATCGGCATCACACCCGCGTAATTCACGCGGAGCGGGAAATAGGTGGAACCACCCTGCATCATCTTCCGGCCCACCTGCCGCTGGGCGTACTGGACCGGAATTTTCCGCATTGCCTGCGTCACTGCAATTACTACACCCACCACGGTGAGCAACAGGACGAGCAGGAGCACGCCATTGAACGGATGCGCCCCTTCGCCACTCGCGGGGAAAAACATATCCCGGATTCCGAGGAAAGCCTGATCCACCCTAGCAATAATACCCACAGTGATCACCAATGAAATGCCGTTACCAATTCCACGCTCGGTAATCTGTTCGCCCAACCACATCAGAAGGACCGTCCCGGTGGTGAGTAATATCATTGTACGAATGCGGTACCACAAACCGGGATCGGCAACCAATTCACCATCAAACTCACCGAAGCCAGGTATGTTTCGTGGATTTTCCCAACCGACCGACATCACAAACCCCTGACCCAAGCAAAGCAACACCGTGAGGTAACGACCGTACTTAATGATCTGGGTTCGACCTCCTTCCTCCCGAGCCAATTTGCTCAACGAAGGCACAACGGCGGTCATCAATTGAATTATAATTGTCGCGCTGATGTAGGGCATGATACCCAGAGACCCGACCGCACAACGCTCTAACGCGCCACCAGTAAACATGCTATACATGCCCAACAACCCCGCACCCCCTTCTGTGCCGGATCCTTGCTGTTCACGCAATTGATCGAAGAAACTCAACAGCAACTGACCATCCAGACCCGGGATTGGCGTCATGGCCACCACCCGGCACACCACCAGCAGCATCAAGGTAAAGAAGATCCGGCTTTGGAGCTCCTTAACCTTCAGGCAGTTCTGGAGGGTCTGGAAATACTGACTGAACATGGAAAGTCTTATTCAGCCATGGGGGCTTCGGCTTCAGGTGCCGGCTTCGGCACATTCAATGCCTGGCATGTTCCGCCGGCCGCTTCAATCGCCTTTTGAGCCGCGCCACTGAATTTGTGCGCAGTTACGGTCAGTTTCTTGGTCAACTTGCCGTTGCCCAAAATCTTCACAAGCACTTTGCCACCGCCATTGGCGAGGCCGGCCGTCTTGAGAGTGCACACATCCACCGTGGCTCCATCCTCAAAATGCTTCTCCAGATCGGACAGGTTCACCGGCACATATTCGGTGCGGAACCGTGCATTGTTGAAGCCGCGCTTAGGTAAACGACGAATGTAAGGCATCTGCCCTCCCTCGAAGGTCGCCCGCGTGCTGCTGCCGGCGCGAGAACCCTGGCCCTTATGACCGCGCGTGCTCGTCTTGCCTCGGCTACTGCCGTGACCACGACCCAAACGTTTGCGGCGATGCTTCGCGCCCGGGTTCGGTTTCAAATCATGTAAACGCATTGCTTGTTCCTCAGGTAAAATAGGTTACTTATCGCGACCGGCCATCACGTCCTCGCGGCGGCGCATTTGTTGCAAGGCCTGCAGTGCTGCCTTGGCCAAATTGGCAGGGTTCTTGGAGCCGAGCGATTTGCTCAACACATCGCGCACGCCCGCACTCTCGAGCACGGCCCGCACGGTTTTGCCGGCAATGATGCCGGTACCGGGTGAAGCCGGACGCAACAGTACACGGGCACCACCATAAATGGAGTACACTTCATGCGGCACAGTGGAGCCGTTCAGGGATACGCTCACCATGTTGCGACGGGCCACCTCGGTGCCCTTGGTGATGCAGGAAATCACCTCACGAGCCTTGCCGGTACCCAAACCCACTTTGCCTTCCTTGTCGCCCACCACAACGAGGGCACTAAAACCAAATCGACGACCACCTTTCACCACTTTGCTGGAGCGGTTGATGTGGATCACCTTTTCCGCGATGCCATCGTCTTCCTTCTGCTGCCGCGGACCACGTTGATTGCGGCCACGCGGGCCACCGCCACGACGATCGCCACCACCGCCACGACGATCGCCACCACCGCCACGACGATCGCCACCGCGCGGCTGACCCTCTTGACCCGCGGATTGCTCGGCTGGTGCGGGTGCCGTCTCTGCCGGAGCCACTTCGGCGGCCGGGGCTGCGGCGGTCTCAGTAGGCGCCTCAGCGGGTGCGGCTGCCTGGGTATCCTGCTTTTCTTCGTCTGCCACGATGTTCGTCTTTCTGGTTGCGGTTAAAATTTCAGTCCTTCAGCACGCGCGGCACTGGCCAGCGCATCCACTTTTCCGCCTTTGATATAGCGGGATCCGCTGCGATCAAAAATCACCTCGGTGATGCCGGCGCCCTTGGCTGCCTCGGCGGCGGCTTTGCCGATTTGCTCAGCTGAAGCCTTGTTGGCGACGAGCTTGTCGCGATCGGCCTGTTCCTTGTGACGGGTGGAGGCGGACGCCAGTGTCTTGCCTTCGACGTCGTCAATAAACTGCACGTAAATGTTGCGCTCAGTGAAGCGCACGCTCATGCGGGGACGGTCGGCCGTGCCCTTGATCTTGTTACGGATCCGGAAGCGGCGCTTTTGCTCGATCCTGCGTTTTAACTCGGCTCTCATCGTTTCTTTAACGGTTCAAATTTATGTAACCTGTTTGCCCTGCTTGCGCACGACGTGTTCGTCGGAATAGCGCACGCCCTTGCCTTTGTAGGGCTCCACTGGATAGTAGGAGCGCACTTCGGCGGCCACTTTGCCAACTACGGCCTTGTCGGCACCCTCGATGGTTACGTTGGTGTTGCTTTCCACGGTCACGGTGATGCCGGCGGGAATCTCGTGGTTGATCTCGTGCGAGTAGCCGAGGTTCAGGTTGATGACGTTGCCTTTGACGGCTGCCTTGAAACCCACGCCGTTGATCTCGAGCTTCTTCACGAAGCCCTTTTCCACGCCCACGACCATGTTGTTGATGAGGGAACGAGCCAGGCCATGCATGGATTTGGCGCGTTTCTCGTCGTTCTCACGGGTCACCACCACCTGGCCGTCTTCCAGCGAGGCCTCGGTGTGATCCGGCAAATCCAGCTGCAGCTTACCCTTGGGGCCCTCCACAGACACCGTCCGGCCATCGATCGCCACCTTTACGGCGTCTGGCACGGGCACGGGTTTTTTTCCAATACGCGACATCGTTCGTTCCTTTCTACTCAGCTCCAGCTTACCAAATGTGGGCGAGCACTTCGCCACCCACCTTTTGATCCCGGGCCTCTTGGCCGGTCAACACACCCTTGGGTGTGCTCAAAATCGCCACTCCCAAGCCACCCAACACGCGCGGAATCTCATCCACGGCCACGTACTGGCGCAGGCCCGGCTTGCTGACACGCTTGATGCCGGCGATGACGCCCTTGCGGGCCTTGAACTTCAGATCAATCTTAAGTTCCTTCTTCGCGTCGCCGCTCACGGAGTAACCGCTCACGTATCCTTCCTGCTTGAGGATGCGGGCGATGTTTTCCTTCAGATTGGAGTGGCGCACCACTACGTTCGGCTTCAACGCCTGATTGGCGTTGCGCACGTGGGTCAGCATGTCGGCTACAGTATCCATCGTTCTTACCAGCTGGCTTTTGTGACTCCGGGGATCAGACCGCTCACCGCTGCCTCACGAAAGGCAATGCGGCTCAGGCCAAACTTACGAATAAATCCATGACGGCGACCGGTGAGCTCACAACGGTTCACCACGCGCACGGGGCTGGCGTTGCGGGGCAACTGGCTTAGCGCCTCGTAGTCGCCGGCAGCCTTCAGCTCTGCACGCTTGGAGGCGTACTTGGCTACTGCGCGGGCCTTCTTCTTATTCCGGGCTATCCAACTCTTTTTCGCCATATCAAATTCTCCCTATTTCTTTGCAAACGGCATGCCCAGCTTGGTGAGCAGGTCCTTGGCCTCATCATTGGTTTTGGCCGTGGTCACAAATGTAATGTCCATGCCCTGGGTGCGCTTCACTTTATCCAGCTCAATCTCCGGGAAGATGGACTGGTCGCTCACGCCCATGGAATAGTTGCCATGACCGTCAAAGCCGCGCGGGTTGATGCCGCGAAAGTCCCGGATGCGGGGCAGCGCCGCGGTGGTCAGGCGATCCATGAATTCCCACATAACCTCGCGACGGAGGGTTACGTGGCAACCAATGGCCTGGCCTTCGCGTAGTTTAAAGTTCGAAACCGCCTTGCGGGATTTGTCGATCACGGGCTTGCGGCCGGTGATGGTGGTCATGTCCTTTACCGCATCATCGAGCGCGGATTTCTCAAGGGTGGCGTCCACGCCCATACGCACGACGATTTTATCCAGACCGGGAATCTGGTGCACGTTTGCATAACCCCGCTCGGTTTGCAGGGCCGGCTTCACCTCATCCTTATACTTTTTGTACAGTCGCGATTCCATCTTGCTTCAAATTAGTTGGCCCGAGCTGGGTGCTTCTTGTCCCAGCGGGATTTTTTCATCACATTCGACACGTGAACGGTCGGGTTCAAAAACAGGCGGGTGCCGTTCGGAAATTCCTGACTGCGGCGCTGGTGTTTGATGACCTTATCATCGTCTTCCAATCCATCCACTTCCAGCTCCACGCGGTTGCCGTCGTTCACGAAGCGCACAACCTTGGCGGTGCTGTCGCGGTGTTCCCCGGCAAGGATCACCACCTCGTCGCCTGACATTACCTTATATTCAGACTTTGCACTCATTACAGGACCTCCGGGGCGAGGGAGATGATTTTCATGAATTTCTTCTGCTCGCGCAGCTCGCGGGCCACCGGGCCAAAGATACGCGTGCCGCGGGGCGCGCCTTCCTTGTCGATGATCACCACCGCGTTGTTGTCGAAGCGCAGGTAGGAGCCATCGGCGCGACGGATGGCGCGACGGGTGCGCACCACCACAGCGTCGACCACTTCGCTTTTTTTCACGCTGCCATCGGGGGCAGCTTCCTTAATGTGCGCCTTCACCACGTCGCCAATCTCGCCGTAGCGTTTGGCTTCGCCGAGCACGTGGATAATCGCCGCGCGCTTGGCGCCGGTGTTATCGGCCACATCACAAACTGAACGTAACTGCAACATCTCTTCAGATCTCCTGGGTTAGCCGCCTACCACTTCGAGTAGTTCCCAACGCTTGAGCTTGGATTTCGGCGGGCATTCCTGAATGCGCACCTGATCTCCGGCCTTGGCCTTGTTGTCCTCGTCGTGGGCGTAAAATTTCTTAAAACGCGTTACCACTTTCTTGTACAGCGGATGACGCACGCGGCGCTTCACCTTCACCACGATGGTTTTGTCGGCGGCGGCCGAAACCACTTCGCCTTGGCGCTGCTTGCGATGTTTTTCTGTCGCTTCACTCATGAGTCAAATTCCTTACGCCGATGCGGCCTCTTTCTTCTTGGCGCTCAACGCGGTTTCCACGCGGGCGATATCCTTGCGCAGTTCGCTGATGCGATGCGGCTTCTCGAGCGTGCCGATGGATTTCTGCAGGTTCAGGTTGAACAGCTCCGCACGGAGCTCGCGGCCTTTGGCCAGCAGCTCCACGGGGGGCATTTCCTTAATTTCGTTCATGTTCATGGCTATCGCTTGATCATGCGGGTTTTGATCGGCAGCTTGGCCGCCGCCAGAGACAAGGCCTCCTTGGCCAGGCTCTCGCTGACACCGGAAATTTCAAACAACATGTTAGCCGGACGCACCACAGCCACCCAGCCTTCCACCGCGGCCTTGCCTTTACCCATCCGCACTTCCAACGGTTTCTTGGTGTAGGATTTGTGCGGGAAGATGCGAATCCACACCTTGCCGCGACGTTTCATTTTGCGGGTAATAGTCTGGCGACAGGCTTCAATTTGGCGGGTGGTAATCCACGCCCGGTCCAATGCCTGCAGTCCGTACTCCCCAAAAGACACATCAGAGCCCTTCCACGCGATGCCGGCACGACTGCCACGGTGCATCTTGCGGTACTTGACGCGGGCTGGAATTTGCTTGGCCATCGTTCTTGTTCTTTCTTGCTTACTTGCTCTCGGCCGCGCCGGTTTCAATAACCTCAGCGCTCTTGTTCGAGGGCTTATCCTCACCGGTACAAATCCAGCATTTAATGCCCAGAATCCCAGCTTTGGTTTTGGCCTCGGTAAATCCGTAATCGATATTCGCACGCAGGGTGTGCAACGGCACACGGCCTTCGAGGTACTGCTCCGTACGGGAAAGCTCGGCACCGCCTAATCGACCGGCACAACGGATACGAATGCCTTCGGCTCCGAAATCCATCGCCATTTGCACAGCGCGTTTCATGGCCCGGCGGAACATGATGCGGCGCTCGAGTTGTTGGGCCACGTTTTCGGCTACGAGCTGGGCATCGATCTCCGGCTTGCGGATTTCCTGGATGTCCACGTAAACCTCTTTACCGGTCATGCGGGCGAGTTGCTCCTTGATCTTGTCGATCTCAGCACCGCGCCGGCCGATCACCACGCCGGGGCGGGCGGTCAAAATCTTGATGCGCACGCGCTGGGTGGCGCGCTCGATGAGAATCTTGGTCACGGCTGCGCCGCCCAATTTATCAAACAACAGCTTGCGGATCGCCCGGTCCTCGGTGAGGTAGTTGGCGAAGCTCTTCTTATCCGCATACCACTTGGAGGCCCAGTCTTTGTTGACTGCCAGGCGAAGGCCGATTGGATTGCTCTTTTGTCCCATGGTACTAAATCCTATTTGTCGTCGGAGAGGGTGATCCGGATGTGACTGGTGCGCTTGATGATGGTGCTGCCACCGCCACGTGCGCGGGTGCGCCAACGACGCAACGGCGTGGCCGCGCCAGCCATCGCTTCCTTGATCACGAGGGTATCGGCCGCCAGCTTGTTGTCCGAATCGAGGTAAGCCTCGTACTTGGCCAGATCCGCCTTGAGGTGGCGGTATTTGCGGGCCAGCGTGCCCTTCTCCGTGGTTTTGTTTTGAATCGTTTCCTTGATCTCAGCCACCTTGTTCTGGATCTCGCCCTCGTTCCATTCCGCGCTGATGTGCTCGGCATTGGCCACGGCGGATTTCAGGGTCTGAGCGACGAGCCGCGCGGATTTGCGCGGGATGTTGGCCAACACAGCCTGAGCCTTGGACACCGGCAGACCGGCGATCTGGCGCGTCACTTCACGCACCTTCTTCGGCGACATGCGCACGTTGCGCGTTGTGGCAGTAATATTCATCTTAACGGACCTCCCGTTTCACGTGGGCGGTGTGGCCCTTGAATTGGCGGGTCGGGGAAAACTCGCCGAGCTTGTGGCCCACCATGTTTTCACTCACGTACACCGGCAGAAATTGTTTGCCGTTGTGAACATTAAACGTCAGCCCCACAAAGTCGGGCATGATGGTGGAACGGCGTGACCAGGTCTTGATCGGCTTGGTCGAGCCGGATTCCTTTGCCTTCATCGCCTTGCCGAGGAGCTTGGCGTCGGTGTAGTAACCTTTTTTGATTGAACGTGCCATGGCTGCTTACTTCCGTTTCATCGGCCGACCATCGCGGCGTACGAGGATAAATTTGTTGGAGTACTTCTTCTTGGAGCGGGTCTTGTAACCCTTGGTGATCACACCCCACGGGGTGACCGGATGCCCGCCACCGGAGGTCTTGGCCTCACCACCACCCATCGGGTGATCGTGCGGGTTCTTCGCAACCGCGCGGGTTATGCCGCGGCGACCGCGATGACGGGTGTTGCCCGCCTTACCGATCACCTGCTTTTCGTGATCGGCATTGCCCACCACACCCACGGTAGCCCAGCAATTGGCTTTCACGCGGCGAATTTCGCCGGAGGGCAGCTTGATCTGTGCGTAATCCTTGTCACTCGCCATCACGGTGGCAGAGGAGCCGGCCGCGCGGACGATTTGACCACCCTTGCCCTGAGTCAGCTCGACATTATGAATCGCGGTACCCGCGGGAATCTTGGCCAGCGGCAAAGCGTTGCCCGATTCCGGCTCGGCGTCGGGACCGCTGTGAATCTTGTGCCCCACTTCCATGTCCTTAGCCGCGATGATGTAGCGCTTCTCATTGTCCTTGTATTCCACGAGAGCAATACGGGAGGAGCGCATGGGATCGTACTCAATGGCGATCACGGTACCTTCTACCGTAGCGTTGGCACCGTACTTGTCGCGGGCGAAACGCCGGCGGAAATCCACGTTGCGAATCTTCTGCTTCGCGCCGCCACCGATGCCCCGCATGGTGATGTGACCATCACTGTTGCGGCCACCGGTCTTCTTCTTGATCTTAACCAGTGCCTTTTCAGGCTTAGTCTTGGTGATCTCCTCAAAGGTGGAGCGCTTGATGTAGCGCTGCGAGGGGGTCACGGGTTTATAGGAACGGATGGGCATCTCTGAATCTCCTTACAACAGTTCGATCTCGCCTTCTTTCAACGTAATGACGGCTTTCTTCCAGTCGGAAGTACGGCCGGCCACGCGGGTGCGGGCGCGCTTGGTTTTACCATTCATAC
Source organism: uncultured Verrucomicrobiales bacterium (assembly GCA_913048135.1). Lineage (GTDB taxonomy): Bacteria > Verrucomicrobiota > Verrucomicrobiia > Limisphaerales > UBA1100 > UBA1100. Next base: position 19,050 of record CAJWVY010000001.1, on the reverse strand, counting down.
GGGAGGTGTTTACCGAGGCGACTTTCACCTTGGGAAACAGTTCCTCCACGGCCTGGCGGATCTGGTGTTTATTGGCCCGCACATCGACGCGCAGCGTGTACTGACGGTCCACATCGTCCTTCATGCCCTGGGTTCGGCGGAAGGTGTATAGATCCTTCAGGTGCTGTGTTTTCTCCGAGTCGTGCAGACCCTTGATGACGGTAAATGAGTCCATTAGCTCTCTTTCGTTTTTAGCCGGGAGGCCACTTTTTCTAGAGCGTCCTTCGAGATGATCACCGTGTCCGGGCGAAGCACCTCGTAGGTGTTCAATGATTCAGCTTCCACCAGCTCCACCAACGGAATGTTGCGGGCAGCCAGCGCCAGATTGCCATCGGCCTCACCATTAACCAGCAACACGGTGCCTTCCGGTGCCAACGATTCAATTTGATCAGCCAACGCTTTGGTCTTGTGCGACTCGAGCTTCAGGGAATCCACCACGATCACCTCACCGGCATTGATGCGCTCGGTCAGCGCCTTGCGCAGGGCCAAGCGGCGGGTCTTGGTGTTCACCTTTTTCGAGTAGTCGCGCGGCTTAGGGCCATGAGCCACCCCGCCACCGGTGAAGATGGGGGTCCGGCGCGAACCAGTCCGGGCACGGCCCGTGCCTTTTTGGCGCCACGGCTTTTTGCCGGTGCCACTCACTTCACCGCGCGTCTTGGTCTTGGCGGTGCCCATGCGTTGGGCTGCCATGAAGGCGACCACGGTGTCGTGCACGGCCTGATTGCCTTTCTCGGCATCCACCAGATCAAAGCCCACGGGCACCTTGCCCGAGTCGCTGCCTGAAAGTGTCTTTACATCAAGTTCCATCGTCTTGCCTCATTATGCTTTGGCTGCTTTGGGGCGCTTCTTGGCATCCCGGATAACCACGTAATCACCCTTGGAACCGGGAATGGCGCCCTTGATCAGGAGCACACCGTCTTCCTCGCGAACCTGAATGACCTCGAGGTTCTGTACGGTGCGGCTTTCCTGGCCCATGTGGCCGGGCATTTTCTTGCCGGGCACAACCCAACCGGGTGTGGCGCAGGCGCCGATGCCGCCAGGCCGGCGGAACCAGCCTTTTTGACCATGGCTCGCAGGGCCACCGCCAAAATTCCAGCGCTTCACAACGCCCTGAAATCCGCGGCCTTTGGTGTCCGCGATGGCGTCGACGTAATCGCCGGCTTCAAAAATCGTTACGGGCACTTCGTCGCCGGTATTCACTTCCAGCGAGTAATCGCGGAATTCCTTCACCTGTTTCACCGATTTCCCGCCCTGTTTTTCGAAATGACCGCGCAACGGCTTGGGCTGGCGCTCGGGCTTGGTTTGATCATCGTACCCGAGTTGCACGGCGTTATAGCCATCCGCTTCCTCGGAGCTCTTTACCTGCAGCACGCGATTTGGGCCAGCGTGCACCACGGTGACGCACACGGCGTTGCCGTTTGCATCGTACACGCGGGTTTGCCCCAGTTTTTTGCCAATCAGACCGATCATCTCGCTAAAAAATTTTAATGTTAATGTCCACGCCAGCCGGCAGGTTGAGCTTCTTGAGCTCATCCACGGTCGCCGGGGTTGGCTGCAAAATATCAATCAAACGTTTGTGGGTGCGTTGCTCGAAGGTTTCCTGGCTCTTTTTGTTCACGTGCGGCGAACGGGTCATGGTGAAGCGCTCGCGGCGGGTGGGCAGCGGAATCGGGCCAGCTACGCGGCTGCCGGTGCGCTTCACGGTCTCCACAATCTCGGTGGAAGACTTGTCCAACACGCGGTGGTCGAAGCCTTTGAGTCGAATACGAATTTGTTGTCCTGCAGCCATGCTGTTTCCTTATTTCTTGGCCTTGTCCAAAATTTCCTCGGAGATGCTGGCGGGCACCTGCTCGAATGTGTCCGGCTCCATGGAGTAGGAGGCGCGGCCGCTGGAGAGTGAGCGGATATCCGTGGCGTACCCAAACATTTGGGCCAGCGGAATTTTCGCGGTGATGACCGTACCGGAGGGCTTGGAGTCAATCCCCTGCACTTCGCCACGGCGGCGGTTCATGTCGCCAATGATGTCACCCTGATATTCATCAGGCGTGGTGGCTTCCACCTTCATCATCGGCTCAAGCAGCACGGGCTTGGCCTTGGCCACGGCTTCTTTCATGGCCAGAATTCCAGCCATTTTGAAGGCGAGCTCGTTGGAGTCCACATCATGGTAGCTACCATCAACGATCGAAATCTTCATATCGATCATTTCGAAACCGGCCAACACACCGCCCTGAATGGTTTCCAGAATTCCCTTCTCCACTGCGGGAATGTATTCACGGGGAATCACGCCGCCCACAATCTTGTTTTCCACCTCCACACCACTGCCCCGTTCGGTGGGCTCGATCGTGATGGTGGCGTCGCCGTATTGACCGCGACCACCGGATTGTTTCTTAAAGAGTCCGCGACCTTCGGAACCGGCGGTAATGGTCTCGCGATAGGCGATCTGAGGGGCACCAGATTGCGCCTGCACCTTAAACTCACGCATCAGGCGGTCCCGAATAATCTCGAGGTGCAGCTCACCCATGCCGGCCACGAGTGTCTGGCCGGTTTCTTCATCGGTGTAGCATTTGAAAGTAGGATCTTCCTCGGCCAATGCCTGTAGGCCACCCGCCATTTTTTCTTGGTCAGCCTTGGAATCTGGCTCGATGGCCATGGAAATCACGGGCTCCGGGAAGGTGGGCGGCTCGAGGCAGACATCAATGTCCGGCGTACACAGGGTGTCACCAGTAGTGATGTTGCGAATACCCACCAAGGCAGCAATGTCGCCGGCGTACACGGTTTCGACATTCTCCTGTTTGTCGGCCTGGATCATCATGATCCGGTTCACGCGTTCCTTCTTGCGGGTACGCGGGTTGTACATTGTATCGCCCTTACTGATTTGGCCGCTGTAAACGCGGAAGAAAACCAGCTTACCGGCGAAGGGGTCGGTCCACAGCTTAAATGCCAAAGAACAGAACGGCGCATTATCGTCAGCGGGAAATTCCGTAATCTTGGTTTCATCATCCGGATCGGCTCCGGACTGCACATCCACGTCCAGCGGAGAAGGCAGATAATCAATCACGGCATCCACCATCGGCTGTACGCCCTTATTCTTGAAGGCGGAGCCGCCCAGAACCGGTACGATTTCACCGGCAACAGTCAGGCGACGGATGGCCTGCTTGAGCTGGGTGGCGTCGGGCGTCTTGTCCTCGAGGAGCATTTCCATGATCTCCTCATCACGGTCGCCTACCGCTTCGAGTAATTCCTGATAGGCCATCTCGGCCGTGTCCTTAAGGTCGCCCTCGAGTTCCTCGACGTTAATCTTAGAACCAAAATCATCAGAAGGATCGTGGATCAGCGCCTTTTGGTTCACCACATCGATCATACCTTTGAGGTCTTCCTCTGAACCAATCGGAATGCCGACCGGATAGGCGGGAGCCCCGAGGCGTTCGCGCATCTCGCTTACCACATTGGCGAAATTCGCGCCGGTGCGGTCCATCTTGTTGACGAACGCAATCCGCGGGACATTATACTTGGTGGCCTGCCGCCAAACGGTTTCGGACTGCGGCTGCACGCCGGCCACGCCGCAGAACACGGCCACAGCACCGTCAAGCACGCGCATGGAACGCTCCACCTCTGCGGTGAAGTCCACGTGGCCCGGGGTATCAATGATGTTCACGCGGTGCCCCACGTCGGCCCAAAGCTTGGTGGTGCCGTCATTGGCCTGCTTCCAGAAACAGGTGGTGGCGGCGGAGGTGATGGTAATGCCGCGCTCACGTTCCTGCTCCATCCAGTCGGTCACGGTGTTGCCATCGTGCACTTCACCGATCTTGTGGCTCAGGCCCGTGTAAAACAGGATGCGCTCGGTGGTGGTCGTTTTGCCGGCATCGATATGCGCGGCAATGCCGATGTTCCGGGTGCGCTCCAGCGTGTACTCGCGGTTTGGCGAGTTCAACGCGCTGGTGTCTTTTTCTGCTGCTGTGTCCATCTTCTCTATTCGACTAAAAAACGCCCCGGGAAAAACCTCGCCCGGAGCGAATTCATCTGCAAATTGTCCTACCAGCGGAAGTGGGCGAATGCCTTGTTCGCCTGCGCCATTCGGTGCACTTCGTCGCGCCGCCGAATGGAGCTTCCTTCGCCTTCATAGGCTTCCATAATTTCCTTGGCCAAGGCGTTCCCCATCGGGGTGCCTTTGCGGGATTTGGCAAATTGTACGATCCACCGGAGCGCCAGGGCTTCGGAGCGTTCGCCGGTCACTTCCATGGGCACCTGATAGGTGGCACCACCAACGCGGCGACTCTTGACCTCGAGGCGGGGCTTGGCGTTTTCCACCGCGCGCTCCAGCACCTCCAAGGCCGTGGTCCCTTCCTGGTTTTCCACGATCTGGTCAAAGGCGCCGTAGACAATCCGCTGGGCGACGCTGCGTTTGCCGCGTTCCATGACGGTGTTGACCAAACGGCCGACCAGCCGGCTGCCAAATTGGACATCCGGATAAATCTCTCTCTTAACTGCTCTGCGTCGTCGTGACATCGTCTGTTAAAGTTTACTTCTTGTCTGCCTTCGGGCGTTTGACACCGTACTTGGAGCGACTCACGCGGCGTTTCTCCACCCCCTGCGCATCGCGTTGACCCCGCACCACATGGTAGCGCACACCCGGCAAATCCTTCACCCGACCGCCGCGCACCAGCACAATGCTGTGCTCCTGCAGGTTATGGCCCTCATCGGGAATGTAGGCGATGATCTCCTGACCATTGGTCAGGCGCACCTTGGCCACTTTCCGCATGGCGGAGTTCGGTTTCTTGGGTGTACGGGTATACACCTGCAAACATACCCCTTGGCGGAAGGGACAATTCTGCAAAGCCGGAGACGTGCTTTTCTCCTTAATCTTCTTCCGCCCTTTGCGGATCAACTGGTTAATGGTTGGCATTTTATCTTAAATACCTTGCAAAAAAGCGCGTTACCGCGCTGTTTTTGGCAAACGGGGGCGGGATATTACCAAAGGTTATCCCCAGTGCAACAAGTTTTCTTACTTTTTTTGCAAAAAGTTTCTCATCACACACTTTTATGTTTCCGGGGAGGCCGAGACTAACCCACCAATGGGTTCGGCTCTTCGGTTTCCGGGGCCAACAACAGGTTGGTTTCCTCATCCATTTCCACCGGATCCACCAGTGGTTTGAGGTTCAACTTGCGATGGCCATCAAACCCAGTGCCGGCCGGAATGATGTGACCCATGATCACATTTTCCTTAAAGCCGTGAAGGGTGTCCTTCTTGCCAAGGGTGGCCGCTTCAGTCAACACGCGGGTGGTGTCCTGGAAGGACGCCGCGGACAGGAAGCTCTCGGTTTCCACCGAAGCCTTAGTAATGCCCAGCAACACCGGGCTCGCCTCGGCGGGTTGACCGCCCATCTCCTCGATGCGTTCGTTCTCAATCTCAAACGTCACCTTGTCGACCTGCTCGCCCCACAGGAACGTGGTATCGCCGGCCTCGGTGATGCGCACCTTGCGGAGCATTTGGCGCACGATCATTTCGATGTGCTTGTCGTTAATCGTAACACCCTGCAAGCGGTACACCTCCTGAACCTCATTCACTAGGAAAGCCTGCAACTTCTCTGGACCGAGAATATCCAAAATATCATGCGGCAGAATCGGGCCTTCAGTTAGTTGCTGACCCTTCTTCACAAAGTCGCCCTTAAACACAATACAGTGTTTACCGATCGGCACGAGGTGCTCCTCTTCCTCACCGCTCTCTTCGTTGGTGAGAACAAGGGAACGCTTGCCGCGCACGATGGGCCCGAAGTCCACCACGCCATCAATCTTGGCGATCTCGGCGGCGTCCTTCGGCTGGCGCGCTTCAAACAACTCGGACACACGCGGCAGACCGCCGGTAATATCCTTAGTCTTGGAGGTTTTCCGCGGGGTTTTAGCCAGTAGTGTGCCGGGGGCAATCTTGTCACCTTCATCCACTGTCACGTGGGCACCGGCCGGGATCGGATAATCCGCCACGGCATGGCCCTTGGTGTCTTCCACAATCACTTGCGGATGTAGATCTTCCTTGTGCTCGATGATCACCATGGACTCTTGGCCTGTGGCCGCATCCAGTTCGTGATCCATAGTCACGCCCTCGATAATATCGTGGAACACAATCTTACCACCCTTCTCAGAGAGAATCGGCACGTTGTACGGATCCCACTGCACAAAGGTCTGGCCTTTCTTGACGGTTTCACCGTCAGCCACAGACACTACAGCACCTATTGGAATATCATAATCCTCGACTTCCGCGTTGGTCTTGGGATCGTGAATACTCACGCGCCCATTCTTGTTCAGAACAATGTGACTGCCGTCTTCAAGGTCCACAATCCGGAGGCCCTCGTACTTGACCACACCACCTTCACGGGCGCTGATTTCCGGCTGCTTAAAGACAGAGGACGCGGTACCTCCAATGTGGAAGGTCCGCATGGTCAACTGCGTGCCCGGCTCACCGATGGATTGGGCGGCAATAATGCCGACCGCCTGACCGTGCTCGGCAGTCTTGCCGGTAGCTAGGTTACGTCCGTAGCAGTGGGCGCAAACACCGTGGCGTACTTCGCAGGTGAGCACTGAACGCACCTTCACCTTTTCGATGTTGGCGTCTTCAATGGCGGCGGCTTTCTTCTCGTCAATCTCTTCACCGGCGCGCACGAAGAATTCATCCGGGTTAAACGGATTGATCACATCCTCGCACGAATGACGGCCCACGAGACGGTCGGCCAAGTGTACGACCTCTTCTTCGCCTTCATAAATGGCTTCCAGCCAAATGCCGTTGTTCGTTCCACAATCGGTCTCCTGAATGATCACGTCCTGCGCCACATCCACGAGCTTGCGTGTCATGTAGCCGGAGTCGGCCGTCTTGAGCGCGGTATCGGCCAAGCCTTTACGCGCGCCGTGTGTGGAAATGAAGTATTCCAGCACGGTCAATCCCTCGCGGAAGTTTGAGAGAATCGGTTTCTCAATAATGTCACCACTCGGCTTGGCCATCAGGCCACGCACACCGGCGAGCTGACGCACCTGCTGGCGGTTACCACGCGCACCGGAATCGACCATGAGCGCGACCGGATTGTACTCGTCCTTGCCCTGGTTGGCCTCGAGCGTCTCCAACATCACGTTGGAGATCTTGTCCGTGGCGTGCGTCCAGATATCGATGATCTTATTGTAGCGTTCGCCCGGGGTAATCACACCCTTGCGGTACTGTTTCTCTACATCATCAATTTCCTTCTGGGCAGACTTGATCTGCTGGCTCTTCTCGGCCGGAATGATCATGTCATCAATCCCGATGGAAGCACCGGCCTTTGTGGCTTCCTTGAAGCCCAGCTCCTTGAGCTTGTCCAGTGCCACGACGGTCTTCTTCTGACCCGCAAACTTGTAGGAGTTCCCAATCAATTCACCAAGCTTGCCCTTGGCGACCTCGAAGTTCGGGAAACCCATTTCCTCGGGCCAAATTTCGCTAAACACTACGCGACCAGCGGTGGTGGTGATCACCGCGGCTTCCTTGTCGCCGTACACGGTGTCTTTACCACGATCCGGATTGGCCATGTGAATGCGTGAATGATGATCGATGTCCTCCTCGTCCAGAGCGAAGAACACTTCGTCCATGTTTGCAAACATCGGAATGCGCTGTTCTTTCTTACCCTTCTTGCTTGGCAACTGGCGTGGCTCCACGGTGAGGTAGTAGGATCCTAGGGTGATGTCCTGCGTCGGCGTCATAATCGGCTTACCGCTAGACGGACTGAAAATGTTGTTAGGCGCCAGCATCAACAAGCGAGCCTCCATTTGCGCCTCTACGGAGAGCGGAACGTGCACAGCCATTTGGTCTCCGTCAAAGTCCGCGTTGTACGCGGTGCACACCAGCGGATGCACGCGGATGGCCGAGCCCTCAATTAGGACCGGCTCAAACGCCTGCACGGACAAACGGTGCAGCGTGGGGGCGCGATTCAACATCACCGGGTGGCCCTTGGTCACCTCTTCCAGCACGTCCCAAACCTCCGGGGTTTGGCGCTCGATAAGTTTCTTGGCCGAACGCACGGTGTGCACGTAGCCAAGTTCCTTGAGCCGGCGAATAATGAATGGTTCGAACAACACGAGCGCCATCTTCTTGGGCAGGCCGCATTGGTTAAGCTTCAGTTCTGGTCCGATAACGATCACCGAACGACCGGAGTAATCCACACGCTTGCCGAGCAAGTTTTGGCGGAAACGACCGCCCTTACCCTTGAGCATATCGGACAGCGACTTGAGCGCACGGTTACCCGCGCCAGTCACAGCCCGACCGTGACGGCCGTTGTCGAACAACGCGTCCACGGCCTCTTGTAGCATCCGTTTCTCGTTGCGAATGATGACCTCGGGGGTCTTCAACTGCATGAGGTTTTTCAGACGGTTGTTGCGGTTGATCACGCGACGGTAAAGGTCGTTCAAGTCCGACGTCGCAAAGCGGCCGCCTTCCAGCGGTACGAGCGGGCGAAGATCCGGCGGGATCACTGGCAGCACGCTGAGGATCATCCATTCAGGTCGCGTGGCCGATTCCTTGAAACCGTTGAAGAGCTTGATGCGCTTGGCGAGCTTCTTGCGGATTTGCTTGCTGCGCGTCTTGGTCATGGCCTCGTGCAATTCGTCGATGCCCTGATCCAAGTCAATTTTTTCAAGCGCTTGGTATACCGCCTCGGCACCCATCTTAGCGACAAAAGCACCTCCTTCATCAAGGCTGTCATTCGGCCCGTAGGTTTCCACGGCCTCGCGCATCTCCGCCTCAGTGAGAAGTTGATTACGTTCCAAAGGCGTGTCGCCCGGATCTATCACGAGATAATCCTCGTAGTAAATTACACGCTCAAGGTGACGGCCGGTCATGTCCAGCATCAGCCCGAGGCGTGATGGCATGCATTTGAAAAACCAAATGTGGCTGCAGGGCACGGCCAGTTCAATGTGCCCCATGCGCTCGCGGCGCACACGGGCAAGAGTGACCTCCACACCGCAGCGGTCACACACCACACCCTTGTACTTAATGCGCTTGTATTTGCCGCACGAACATTCCCAATCCTTAACCGGACCGAAGATACGTTCACAAAAGAGACCGCCCTTCTCGGGTTTGAAGGTTCGGTAGTTAATGGTCTCAGGGTTCTTAACTTCACCCTTGGACCAACGCCGGATGGTTTCCGGGGAGGCCACGGAGACCTGCACATAATCCACGAGGTTGACGCGCTCGAGTCCGAGTAATTCGCGGGCTGAATCGGTGCTGCTCATATTGATAAATCCTTTCGGGTTACTTTCGTTTAGCTGGCGAGGGCGGCGAGGGTGTCATCGGCTTCGGAGCTGTTCTCCGAGGGGTTGGTGTAGCCCACCTTAACCTCCAAGCCGAGGGATTCCATTTCCTTAACGAGCACGTTAAACGACTCAGGAATGCCGGCGTCCAACGTATTATCGCCCTTCACGATGTTCTCGTAAATACGGGTACGGCCCTGCACATCGTCTGACTTCACGGTCAGCAATTCCTGCAGGGTATAGGCGGCGCCATAGGCTTCCATGGCCCAAACCTCCATCTCGCCAAAGCGCTGGCCGCCGTACTGCGCCTTACCACCCAGCGGCTGCTGGGTCACGAGGCTGTAGGGGCCCACCGCACGGGCGTGAATCTTATCAGCCACCAAGTGGCCCAATTTCAGCATGTAAATGTATCCCACCACGATCTCTTGATCGAAACGTTCGCCGGTTTGGCCGTCGTAGAGATAGGCCTTGCCGTTTTCGCCCACCAATGGATCGCCCACCTGCTCGACGTTTTGGTCCACCGCTTGTTGGAGGTATTCACGGACGCTCTTTTCACTAATACCATCAAAAATCGGCGTGGCGTAGTGTAGGCCGAGCATCTTCGCGGCCCAACCCAAGTGAGTTTCCAACAACTGCCCAACGTTCATCCGGCTGGGCACCCCCAGCGGGTTCAGGCAGATATCGACCGGCGTACCATCCTTCAGGAACGGCATGTCTTCCTCCGGCACAATCTTAGCGACCACACCCTTGTTTCCGTGTCGGCCGGCCATCTTGTCACCCACGGACAGCTTGCGTTTCGAGGCGACGTAGATTTTCACGTTCTTCACCACGCCGGTCTCGCCTTCGTCACCCGCTTCCACACGCTGCAACTCGTCGTCGTGGGCCATCTGTAGGTCTTCGAAACGTTTGCGGAAGGTATCTAGAATCTCGTTGATCTTGTTCCGGATGGGAGACGGATCGATCTCGATCTTGTCATAGCTCACTGCGAGTTTGCGCAGGAGCGTCTTGGTGATCTTGCGGTTGGACGGAATGATGATCTCGCCTGTCTCGCTGTTCACCACATCCAACGGAATCTTCTCGCCGAGGAGAATGTTTGCCAGCGCTTCGGTGAGTTGCTCGTGCAAATCGGCGAGCTTCTTCTTGTACTCGTCCTGCACCTGCTTCTCGCCTTTCTTGGCCGCGGCGGTGGTCTTGGTGATCTTCTCTTCCTTGGCCGACACCTTCACGTCCATCACGATGCCGGTGGTGCCGCTGGGCACACGCAGGGACGTGTCTTTCACGTCCGCCGCCTTCTCACCGAAGATGGCCCGCAACAGGCGCTCTTCCGGCGCCAGTTCGGTTTCGCTCTTGGGCGTGATCTTGCCCACGAGAATATCGCCAGGCTTCACTTCGGCACCCACGCGCACGACGCCATCCGGCCCTAGGTCCGCCAGAGCTTCCTCGCCCACATTCGGAATATCACGGGTAATTTCCTCGGGGCCCAGTTTCGTGTCCCGGGCCGCCACTTCGTATTCGGAGATGTGCACCGAAGTGAACACGTCATCCTTCACGATGCGCCGTGAAATGGTGATCGCGTCCTCAAAGTTGTAGCCGTTCCACGGCATGAACGCGACGAGCACGTTCTTACCAAGTGCCAGTTCACCTTGATCAGTAGAAGGTCCATCGGCAATCACCTGCCCTTCCTTCACGGTGTCGCCGCGACTGATGAGCGGTTTTTGATTAATGCAGGTGGAGGCATTGGAGCGCTGGAACTTGCGCATTTCGTACACCCACATGCCCGCTTCCGGATCGTGCTTGAACTTGCGTTTGCCCTCGGGCATTTCGCCGTCCTTGGTGATCACGATGCGCTCACCGGTCACCGAGGCGACCTTGCCGCTCACCTCGGTTTTGACCACGGCGCAGGAATCCTGCGCGATGCGACCTTCCATGCCGGTGGCCACAAACGGCGCCTCAGCCTCAAGCAGCGGCACCGCCTGACGTTGCATGTTTGAGCCCATGAGCGCGCGGTTCGCATCGTCATGCTCCAGAAACGGAATGATGGCGGCCGCCACAGACACGAGCTGTTTCGGGCTCACATCCATGTAATCCACCTCAGTCGGCGGCACGTCGATAAAGTCGCCCTTGCGGCGGCAGGTCACGCGCTCAGTCTGGAACACGCCCTTGTCATTGATCGGCGCGTTGGCCTGGGCCACGATGTATTTCTCTTCGGCGTCTGCGGTCAGATAATCAATCTTCTCGGACACCTTACCCTTCACCACCTTGCGGTAGGGGGTTTCAATAAACCCAAAATCATTCACGCGGGCGAATGTCGCCAACGACGCGATCAAACCGATGTTCGGTCCTTCCGGCGTTTCAATCGGGCAAATACGGCCGTAGTGCGAGGGGTGCACGTCGCGCACCTCAAAGCCGGCGCGATCACGGGACAAGCCGCCCGGCCCCAACGCGGACAAGCGGCGCTTGTGCGTGGTTTCAGCCAGCGGATTGATTTGATCCATGAACTGGCTGAGCTGGCTGCGGCCGAAGAAATCGCGAATCACCGCGCTCAAGGCCTTCGGGTTCACCAGCTTGGTCGGCGTCATGGTGTCCGTTTCCTGATCGAACAAAGTCATGCGCTCTTTCACGAGGCGCTCGGTGCGGGCCAGGCCCACGCGGCATTGGTTGGCGACCAATTCACCCACCGTCCGCACACGACGCGAACCGAGGTGATCAATGTCATCCAACACACCCTCGCCCATCTTGAGCTTGAGCAGATAACGCGTGGCTTCCGCCAGGTCATCCTTGGTCAGCGTGCGAGACTCATCCGGATCGTTGAAGTCCAGCTTCTGGCAAATCTTGTAACGACCCACCCGACCCAAGTCATAACGCTTAGGATCGAAGAACAGGCGCTTTAGCAGGGCACGACTGTTGGCCACGGTGGGCGGATCGCCAGGGCGCAGTCGGCCGTAGATTTCCTTGAGCGCTTCCTCCTCATTGTGCGTGGGATCCTTCTTCATGCACTTGATGATGAGGCCCTCGTCGCGGGAGATGTTCACCACACTCACCTTGGTGGTGCCGGTAGTAGCAATTTGCTTGAGCACAGCGCGCGACAGGGGCTCGAAGGCGCGGGCCACAATCACGTTTTTCTCCTCGTCCTCAATATCCTGTGTCAGCACAAGATCGGCGAGGTTGTCGTGTTTCTCCACCTTCTTGAGGCTCATCTCTTCGATGTCGTAGAACATCTCGAGAATCTCGCGGTCGGTGCCCTTGGCGCCGTCGTCCTTAAGGAAACACAGTGCACGGAAGAAAGTGGTGATCAGGAACTTGCGCCGCCGCTTCTTGCGGTCCAGATACACATACAACAGATCGTTGGTGTCAAACTGCGTTTCAAACCAGGAACCGCGGTCCGGGATGATCCGGTACGAATGCAAGGTCTTGCCATTGGCATGGGTAGAGGCCTCGAAAGCCAAGCCCGGCGAACGGTGCAGTTGGCTCACAATCACGCGCTCGGCACCATTGATCACAAAGCTGCCCGAGGGCGTCATCAGAGGCATTTCGCCCATGAACACTTCCTCTTCCTTGACCTGCTTGCCCTCTTTGAGATGGAAGGTGACGTACAGCGCGGCCCCGTAGGTGCCACCATCGTCCAGCGACTCGAGCCAGGTTTGTTTGGGCGGACGAATCTCGTAGCTATGAAAATCTAAAGTGATGCTACCGTCGTAACTCTCGATCGGAAACACTTCCTTAAAAACGGCTTCCAAACCGTCCTCAACGCGCTTGGTTTTGTCCACTCCCAGCTGGAGGAACTCTGCGTACGATTTCTTCTGGATCTCGATCAGGTTCGGAAAGTCGATGACTTCCTTAATCTTACTGAAGTTGATGCGTTCCCGTTGTGTCGCTGCCATATCGCCAATCTTTATGTTGCCGGCCCTCACCGGCGGGGTTTCCCCGTCTTCCGAATCGTGATTCGGAAAAATATTTTGCCCTGTGTTCAAGACGGTCCTCAGACCGCGTGTTGTTTGCCCCGTTGCACGTAAAACGGGGCTGTCGGTGGCGGCTATGGTCGCCACCGATGCCCGTGAATTCGGTTACTTGACCTCAACCTTCGCGCCGGCTTCTTCGAGCTTCTTCTTGGCCTCTTCGGCCTCGTCTTTGCTCACGCCTTCGAGAAGGGCTTTTGGTGCGCTCTCCACGAACTCCTTGGCTTCCTTCAAGCCCAAGTCGCTCTTGATGCCGCGCACGGCCTTGATGGCTTGCACTTTATTGCCACCATCTCCGAGGAGAACGACGTCGAAGGAATCCTTCTCCTCCGCCGCGCCGGCGTCGCCGCCAGCGGGTGCTGCCACGGCCACAGCTGCGGCCGGCGCTGCTGCGCTCACGTCCCATTTTTCCTCGAGTTGTTTCACCAAGTCAGCCGCCTCAATCACGGTCAGGCTGCTTAGCTCTTCTACAATCTTGTCCAGATCTGCCATTGTCTTGTCCTTTTTTGTTGTTCGTCTCGTCGCCCTCCCGGCGGGGGAGGATTTCAGTGCGCCGCCTGCGTCCCGACGATTTACTTTTGTCTCACTCACCTCCGCCACCCGGCGGAGATGAAATTCATTTCATTTATTCGCCTTTGTCCACGCGAGCCTGGATGGCCCGGGCCACCATGCTGGCCGGGGTGTTGACCACGCGGGCCAACTGGGTGGCCGGCGCCTGTAGCACGCCCAACAACTGGGAGCGCAACACCTCGATGGAGGGTAGGTCCGCGATACGCAACACGGCATCTGCCTCGAGGCGTTCCTCGCCCACGAAGCCGAAACGTATCTTCGGTTTCTCGGCGTTTTCAGCGAACTCCTTGACCACCTTGGCAGCGGCGGAAATTTCCGCTTCCCCGGTGATGATCGCCAGCTGGCCGCTCAAGGTGCCCTTAAGCTCGCCTACTCCGGCTTCGGCGGCGGCGGCGACAAACACGGAGTTTTTCACCACGTGAATCTCGGCATTCACTCCGCGGAGTTTGCCACGCAGATCCTCGAACTCGGCTACGGTGATGCCTTTGTACTCGGTGGCGATGAAGAACGGCGATTCGTTCAGCCGCTCAACGTATTCATCAGTCAGAAATTGTTTTTCAGCACGCATGATATTGTTCCCCGTTTAGGCGAGATTAGCGATCTCCTTGAGATCCAGCTTCACACTGGGGCCCATGGTGGTGGAAATGGATGCGGACAACAAGTAGTTGCCTTTGGTGGAATCGGGCTTGGCCTTCATCACGGCGGTCAACGCAGCTTCGGCGTTTTCCAAAAGTTTCGCCGCATCGAAGCTGATCTTGCCCACGGGCAGTGCAAGGTTGGCGCTTTTGTCCACCTTGAACTCCAATCGGCCGGCTTTCACTTCGCCCACGGCCTTGGCGAGATCTTCGGTCACTGTGCCAGCCTTGGGAGTCGGCATCAGATTGCGAGGACCGAGCACACGGCCGAGCTTGGCCACGCCAGCTTTCATGGCTTCAGGAGAAGCCACGGCTACATCAAAATCCGTCCAGCCGCCCTCAACCTTTTCGATGAGTTCCTTCAAACCCACGTGATCGGCACCGGCTTCCTTGGCCGCATCGGCTCCGGGGCCTTCGGGTGCGAAGACAGCTACGCGCACAGTCTTGCCGCTGCCGTTGGGCAACGCCACAGTGCCTCGCACCATTTGGTCGGAGTGTTTAGGGTCCACGCCCAGACGCAGCGACAGGTCGACCGATTCGTCGAACTTGGCGCGGGGGAATTTTCCGAGGGCGTCAATAGCGTCCTTCAGGGAAACGGTTTCCCCACCGTTCCGGGCCTCGAGGGCTTGTTTGTATCGTTTGCTAGGCATTATAGGGGTGCGGTGCAGACGGGCTCACGCCCTCCCGCGGTTTGGTTTAAAATCTAGTCGACCACGTCGATGCCCATGCTGCGGGCGGTGCCGGCGATGATGCGCGCGGCTTTTTCCTCATCAAAAGCGTTCAAGTCGTTTTTCTTCTTCTCCGCGATCTCGGCGATCTGCGCACGGGTCACTTTGCCGACCTTATCCTTGTTCGGCACTCCGGAACCGGAGGCGATGCCCGCGGCTTTCTTGAGCAGATCCGAGGCAGGCGGGGATTTCAGGATGAAGTCGAAGGACTTGTCCTGATAAACGGTGATCACCACCGGCACGATGCTACCTGCCATATCCTGAGTCTTGGCGTTGAACTCCTTACAGAACGGCATGATCGGCACACCGAGCTGACCCAGAGCCGGGCCCACGGGCGGTGCCGGCTTGGCGTCGCCGCCGGGAATCTGAAGTTTGATTTGTCCGATTTCTTTTTTCGCCATGGTAAATTAATGCTGTTGCGTGGTTATTGTTTTTCCACCTGCCAATACTCGAGTTCCACCGGGGTGCTGCGACCAAAGATATCGATGGTCACCTTAAGCTTGCCGGCTTCGGCGTCAATTTCCTCCACCGCCCCGTTGTAGTTCTGGAACGGTCCGTCGTTGATCTTCACCACTTCGCCGATCTCGAAATTAACCTTCGGCTTCTCGCTCTCTTCGGCCTCAGTGATCTGGGCCTTGATCGCCGCGATTTCCTCGGTGGGCGTGGCAATCGGGCGTTCGCCACCCAGAAAACCAATAATGCCCTGCGTGTTCCGCACAAAATCCCACGGCGTGGGCAGCAGCCGCTTCTCTTCATCATACAGTTTCATCTGGATGAAGATGTAGCCGGGGTACAATTTGCGCTGGGACACCTTCTTGGTGCCGCCGCGTACTTCCACCACCTTTTCCATCGGCAGGAGAATCTCATCGATAAACTCACCCATCTCCTCCTCGATGATGCGTTTACGCAGGCTCTTCTCGGCCTTCATTTCCTGGCCGGACAAAGTCTGAATGGTGTACCACTCGTTAGGCATCGCTCGTAAATTCTTTCGCGTTACTTGGTCGTATCAAACAACACAGTATCGCCGTTCAACAGTGCGCCCCAGATGATCTCGCGCACCACAAAATCCGCCGCCACGGTAAAAGCAGCGAGCAAAGCTGAGGAGAGCAGGACCACAACAATGTGTTGCTTCAACTCATCCCGAGTCGGCCAGGTGGCCTTGCGCAGTTGATCGCGCGTTTCGTTAATGTATTTCTTGATGGCTTCCACCTTGCCGGTGCGCCACAGAATGAGAAATACCGCCACGATGAGCGCCGGCCAAAACACAGACCAAAACTCCACGCCGACACTGGCGTTTTCAGCATTCGCATCAGCTGCCGCCGCTTGCTTAGCCGCATCGGTTGTCGTCTCTGTAACGGCCACCGGCGAGGCATTGCTCGAGGCACCTGCACCAGTTACCGGCACGGCATTCGATTGCGTTGTATTTGCGTCTGCCATCTAAATTCGTTTCTCTTGCTACGATCCCTTTTTGGCGGAGGGGGAGGGATTCGAACCCCCGTTGGCTTGCGCCAAAGCGGTTTTCAAGACCGCCGCATTCGACCACTCTGCCACCCCTCCGTCACTTTCCGGTACTGGCACGGCGAGAGGGAGTCGAACCCCCAACCTGCGGTTTTGGAGACCGCTGCTCTACCAATTGAGCTATCGCCGTCCAATAAACCCGGAGAGCGGGGGCCGGCGCGAGGTTTCCCCCGCGCCGGCAAAGCATCCCGTGATTACTCCTCAATGGCAGTCACACGGCCCGAGCCGATGGTTCGGCCGCCTTCGCGAATCGCGAACGTCAGGCCTTCCTCCATGGCGACCGATTGGTGCAACTCCACGGCGATCGACACGTTGTCGCCTGGCATCGCCATCTCGACATCGTTCTTGTCGTCGCTATCACGCAGCGCATGGATGCTGCCAGTGATATCCGAGGTGCGGAAGAAGAACTGCGGACGGTAGCCCTTAAAGAACGGCTTATGACGTCCACCCTCTTCCTTGTTCAGCACATAGATCTGCGCCTTGAATTTCTTGTGCGGAGCGATGCTGCCCGGCTTGGCCAATACCTGGCCACGGAGCACATCTCCCTTCTTCTGACCGCGGAGCAACGCGCCCACGTTTTCACCCGCACGGGCTTCGTCCAGAAGTTTGCGGAACATTTCGATGTCGGTCACGGTGGTGGTCACTGTGTCCTTGAGACCCACGATCTCAATTTCCTCCATCTTCTTGATCACACCGCGCTCCACACGACCGGTGGCCACTAGACCACGACCTTCGATGATGAAGGTATCCTCAATGCACATAAGGAACGGCTTATCTTCGTCGCGGGCCGGCTCAGGGATGTGGCTATCCAGTGCCTCAAGGAGATCCTTGATGGCCTTGACCCACTGTTCCTGACCTTCCATGGCGCCGGTGGCACTGCCACGAATGATCGGCACATCGTCGCCGTCGAAATCATACTTGCTGAGCAGATCGCGGATCTCCATGAGGTCGCCCCTGATCTGCTTGTATTGGGCTCGAATCGCCTCGAGATCGAGCGCCGGTGCCACTTCCTCTTGCGCCGCCGGGGGCTCCTCCACCTCTTCGGCGACCTGCGGAAGGTTGGCAATTCCCAGTTCCCGGAGTTGAAGTCGGGCCCCGGCGATGGTGTAGCGCTCTTCGTAGAGCAGGTGTTTGATGGCCTGGACCATCTCGATGTCCTTTTGCCGGTACAGCCTCTGCTTTGAGCGAGACTTGGGCGGCGCCATCCAGCGGAATTCCGTCTCCCAGTAGCGCAGGACGTGCGGCTTGACTCCGGTGAGCTTGGCCACCTCTCCGATCCGGTAATACAGTTTTCCACTCTTCGTGGAAGACGCGGCGGCTCGCGTTCGCTTCGCTTTTGCGGGACTCGCCGATCGGCTCGCGGCCTTGGCCGATTTCTTCGGAGCCGCCTTCGCTTTGGCTTTTGCCTTCGCCTTGGCTTTCGGCTTCCGGCTCGCCTTTTTCGGGGTGTCCCCTGCTTTCGCCATTCTTCCCTCTGTTCTCGTGCTCAGGCGGCGTTGCGCCCGGATGGCCTACCTGGCTTACCGATCCCCGTTTTGCCTTTCCAAGATCAAGGGGGTTTCTCTTATGAGAAACGATTCCCGCTTACTGGTTGGCTTCCATGGAGTGGGGCTCGCTCGAGGGAGACTCGGAATCGACGAAGCTCCCCTCTTCGTTCAGTACATTCTTTAGCACGAGACTGGGCTTGAACGTGAGCACCTTCCTGGCATCGAGAAGAATTTCCTGGCCGGTCTGGGGGTTGCGTCCCTTGCGGGCATTCTTGTGACGCACCACAAAATTCCCGAAGCCCGAGATCTTGACCTTCTCGCCTTCGGCCAGGGTCTCCTTGATGATCTCGAAAACCTTCTCCACCAACTCCGCCGCTTCCTTCTTCGAGAAGCCGACTCGCTCGTAGATCTGTTCGACGATCTCTGCCTTCGTCATGCTCCCTCCCCACTGCTTCGAAATTTCGGGGTGATGCACGGACAAGTGACCCCGAGACAGGGTCATTCTACTCATTTCGGCCGGGGCTTACCGCTCCAAGTCCACGAAAAGAGTGAATTTTTACGACCGACACCCTGCGGGAACCCGGACGCACATCTTGATACTGGGCCTCGATCAGCCCAAGCCGCTCTTGAGCCTGCGCCCAGGTCTGGCTCTCGCCCGGATCCGGTGGTCGGCCCTGGCTCAGGCCGCAGAGCGAGCCAGTTCGGCCAGCTTGGAGAAGGCCGGCGGATTCGTGAGAGCCAGTTGCGCCAGGCTCTTTCGGTCGAGTTCCACTCCGGCCTTGCGCAGTCCGCTCATGAAGCGGCTGTAGGAGAGGCCGTGTTCCCGCGCAGCGGCATTGATCCTGACGATCCAGAG